>NZ_JZDQ02000007.1 GCF_000960475.2 Nocardioides luteus
ACCGGGGCATCACCGGTCCGCGACACAGGTCGGTGCGGCACCCGGAACACCCGGCGAGGCCCGCGTACCAGGACACCCACAGAGGGTGGTCTCGACAAGCTCGACCACCGGACCTGACCTCACCCGAAGTCGATGAGCCGCCCGTCCTGATGCATGACGCACCCCCGACCGATCCAGGCGACAGCGTGCTCCTTGTCCCCGACAGCGATGTGCGAGTAGCTCGGCGGAACCCAGACGAGCTCGTAGTCGACATCGCCGAGAGCCGCCTCGGTGGCACGGACGGCCTCGTCGGAGGGGTCGAGGGTGCGTACGGCCTGCTCGACGGAGTCGAAGTATCTTCGGCCGGCCTCGGAGAGCTCGTTCGCACACCACGCGCACGTGCCCAACGACTCGATCTGCGCGGGAGTGGCGATCAACGGGGCGTCGAGGCCGAGGAGCTGGGGACAGGCCCGGACGTGCAGGAGACGACCCGTCGCGTGCGCCACGAAAAGGGTCTCGGGGGTCTCGGAGGGCATCCACGGAGACTAGGGGAGAGGGGCTATGCCCCGGGAGGTACCCCGACGAATTCAGGACGTTCGGCCCTCATGATCGGTGTGGTCCAGGTCACGTACGATCCGAGGTATGGCGCACTACCAACAGCGCGGGCAGATTCCACCGAAGCGGCACACCCAACACCGCGACGGCGAAGGGAATCTCTACTTCGAGGAGCTCATGGGTGAGGAGGGGTTCTCCTCGGACTCCTCCCTGCTCTACCACCGCCACATCCCCTCGGCGGTGAAGGACGTACGCATCTGGGAGCTGCCCGACCACGGCACCACCCCCAACCATCCGCTGCGCCCGATGCACCTCGGGCTGCACGACCTCTTCCCGGGTGAGGAGTGGAAGAGCACTGATCCGGTCACCGGTCGAAGGCTGGTGCTCGGCAACGGTGACGTACGCCTCCACTATGCGGTGGCGGGGGAGATCTCGCCGCTCTACCGCAACGCCATCGGCGACGAGTGTGTCTACGTCGAGTCCGGCGACGCGGTCGTCGAGACCGTCTTCGGTGACCTGGAGGTCGGCGAGGGCGACTACGTGGTGATCCCGCGGGCGACCACCCACCGCTGGGTGCCGAGCGGCGACGAGCCGCTGCGGGTCTATGCGATCGAGGCCAACTCCCACATCGCGCCGCCGAAGCGCTATCTGTCGCGGTTCGGCCAGTTCCTCGAGCATGCCCCGTACTGCGAGCGGGACCTCCGGCTCCCGACCGACCCGCAGGTGATCGCCGGGGAGGACGCCGAGGTCCACATCAAGCATCGCGGCCCGGGCGCCAACGGCATCGCCGGCTCGGTCCACGTCACCCCGCACCACCCGTTCGACGTCGTCGGCTGGGACGGCTGCCTCTACCCGTACGCGTTCAACGTCGCGGACTTCATGCCGATCACCGGCAAGGTGCACCAGCCGCCGCCGGCCCACCAGGTCTTCGAGGGGAACAACTTCGTGATCTGCAACTTCGTGCCCCGCAAGGTGGACTACCACGAGCTCGCGGTGCCGGTGCCCTACTACCACTCCAACGTCGACTCCGACGAGGTGATGTTCTACGTCGGCGGCGACTACGAGGCCCGCAAGGGCTCCGGGATCGGCATCGGCTCGGTCACCCTCCACCCCGGCGGTCACGCCCACGGTCCCCAGCCCGGTGCGATGGAGCGCAGCCTGGGCGCGGAGTTCTTCGACGAGCTCGCGGTCATGGTCGACACCTTCCGGCCGCTGGAGATCGGCGAGGCAGGCGCGGCGGTCGACGACGGGAAGTACGCCTGGACCTGGGCGGGAGGTCGCCGCCGGTGACGGCGTCCTGGCTGGACATCAAGGACAGTCTGTTCGGCCTCGAGGCACTTCCGTACGCCACCTTCCGCACCGCAGCCGATCCAGCCCCGCGCCTCGGGGCGCGGATCGGTGACCTCGTGCTCGATGTCGCCGCCGTCACCGGCGTCGGCGCAGGCGGGCTCGACGCCCTGCTGGCTGCGGGACCGGCCGTGTGGCAGGACGTACGCACCGAGGTGACCCGGCTGCTCAGCGATCCCGCGAGCGAGCAGCAGGTGCGTCCCCACCTGGTGCCGATCGAGGACGCCGACCTGCTGCTGCCGTTCACGGTGGCCGACTACGTCGACTTCTACGCCTCCGAGCACCACGCGTCGAACGTCGGGAGGATGTTCCGCCCCGACTCCGAGCCGCTGACGCCCAACTGGAAGCACCTGCCGATCGGCTACCACGGCCGCTCCGGCACGGTGGTCGTCTCCGGCACGGACGTCGTCCGGCCGACGGGGCTGCGCAAGACCCCCGACGGGATCGTCGACGGCCCCTCGATCCGCCTCGACATCGAGGCCGAGCTCGGGTTCGTGGTCGGCCTCGGCTCGGAGCAGGGCACCCCGGTCCCGCTCCGCGAGGCAGCCGGCCACATCTTCGGGATCACGCTGCTCAACGACTGGTCGGCACGCGACATCCAGGCCTGGGAGTACGTCCCGCTGGGCCCGTTCCTCGGCAAGTCGTTCGCCACCTCGATCTCGCCGTGGGTCCTCCCGCTGGCGGCGCTCGAAGCGGCCCGGGTCAGCCAGCCGGAACGAGATGTCCCGCTGACCGGCTACCTGGACGACTCGACGCTGGAGCCCTGGGCCCTCGACCTCGCCCTCGAGGTGCGGCTCAACGGCACGCTGGTCGCCGAGCCGCCGTACGCCACGATGTACTGGACCGCGCCGCAGATGCTCGCCCACATGACCGCCAACGGCGCCTCGCTGCGTGTCGGCGACCTGTTCGCCAGCGGCACGATCAGCGGCCCGGAGCCGGGTCAGCGCGGCTCGTTCCTCGAGCTCAGTTGGTCGGGCGCCGAGCCGTTCACGCTGGATGACGGGTCGGTGCGTACGTTCTTGGAGGATGGCGACGAGGTCACCATCACCGCCACCGCGCCCGCACCGAGCGGCAGCAGGATCGCCCTCGGCGAGGTCAGCGGCCGGATCCTGCCAGCCAAGGAGCGCCCATGACGACGGTCTACGAGTTCACGCCCCGCTACTTCGAGGTCGACATGCAGGGGGTGATGTTCAACAGCTGGTACCTCGGCTACGTCGACGAGGCGATGAACCACTTCATCGACGCCCGCGGGGTGCCCTACTCCCGCTGGAAGGAGCTCGGGGTCGACGCCCACCTCGCCCACGCCGACCTGGACTGGAAGGTCGGCATCGGCTTCGGCGACCGGGTCCAGGTGCCGGTGCGCACGACCCGGATCGGCACCAAGAGCTTCACGCTCGAGTTCGAGTTCCGCCGGGGCGAGGAGGTCGCCTGTGCGGTGTCGGTCGTCTATGTGATCGTCGCGACCGACGGATCCGGCACCACCGCCATCCCGTCCGAGATCGTGACCGCGCTCGGCTAGCGCAAGAACGGTCAAGCGGTGCCAGGGCGCTCGGTGTGAGACTCCTCGTGTGCACGAGACAGACGAAGAGATCGCCGACCTGCAACGCCTCCTGGACGCCTCGATCGGCCGTGCGAACGGCCATCTGACCGGCATCGTCACCGACGACCGACGCCTCGACGCCCGTCAGCTCGCGACCGAGCTGACGGGCATGAAGGTCCTGGTGCTCGCCACCGTCACCGCTCGCGGCGAGCCGCGGACGAGCTGCGTCGACGGCCACTTCCTCCACGGGCGCTGGCTGTTCGGGACCGCCGCCACCGCCATCAAGGTCAAGCACATGCGCGCCCGCCCGGCGGTCAGTGCGACCTACGTCGACGGTGAGCGCATCGGCGTCTTCACCCACGGCACGGCGCAGGTCGTCAGCGAGGGTCCGGAGTTCGAGGAGTACAACGCCTACTTCACCGACTACTACGGCTCCGACCCGCAGACCTGGGACGAGACCGGCGTCGTCTACGCCACCATCGAGCCGAGCTGGACGGTGGCGTACGCGTCCGACCCGGGGTCATTTCCACGCCAAACGGACGCAGACAATGGCAAGTGACAGAAAACGGTGAGCGACCGGGGACTTTTCTGACAGCAGCGAGGCGGAGCGTGGTGGGTGTCCGATCCGAACACCCACCCAAGGAGACCATCATGAAGCTCATCCGCATCGCCGCCGCCGCTCCGCTCGCCGCCGCCCTGATCGCCGGGGGCGCCCTGGCGAGCTCGGCCTCGGCAGCCACCGAGGAGGGCGGCTGGGAGTACACCGGCCGCGACTTCTACTGGCAGGACGACTGTGCGGCCGCCGGCCAGCAGATGTGGTACGCCGGGCAGATCGAGAAGTGGCGCTGCGACGGCTCCGAGTCGCCGTTCGACGACTACTCGCTGTTCGTCGTGTGGCGCTGATTGCCTTACGGCTCAACGCTTTACGGCCGAGTCGGCGCATCCGCCCCCTCTCGCTCGCTTCGCTTCGCGAGGCACGGGGGCAGATCCGCCGACTCGGCACCACCGGCAAGGCTTTTCTTGATCTCGGTCTTGAGCACCTTGCCTACCTTCGAGCGCGGCAGGTCCGGCCAGACCTCGATCTGCTTGGGGGTCTTGACCGCGCCGATCCGCTCCTTGACGTACGCCTTCAGCTCGGCGACGTCGACCTCGGCACCGGGCCGGGGGAGGACGACGGCGGTGACGCGCTCGCCCCACTTCTCGTCGGGCAGCCCGACCACCGCACAGTCGGCGATCGAGGGATGCGTCATCAGCGCCTGCTCGACCTCGGTGGAGTAGACGTTGAAGCCGCCGGTGATCACCATGTCCTTGGCGCGGTCGACGATGTGCAGGAAGCCCTCCTCGTCGAGGAACCCGATGTCGCCGGTGTGGTGCCAGCCGTGCTCGCTCGCCTCGGCGGTGGCCTCGGGGTTGTCGAGGTAGCCCCGCATGACCAGGGAGCTGCGTACGACGATCTCGCCTCGCTCCCCGGGTCCGAGCAGCGTGCCGCGCTCGCCCATGATCGAGACGGTCACCAGGGGCGCCGGACGACCGGCCGAGGAGAGCCGCTCGGTGGCGACCGTCCCGTCCGCGTGGAAGTGGTCGGCGGGCGACATGGTCGCGATCATCATCGGCGCCTCGGTCTGCCCGAACAGCTGCGCCATCACCGGACCGATCCGCGTCAAGGCCTCCTCCAGACGGGTCGCCGACATCGGCGCGGCGCCGTACCAGAAGCAGCGCAGCGACCTCAGGTCGGTCGAGGACAGCGCCGGATGGTCCAGCACCAGGTAGATCAGCGTCGGCGGCAGGAACGTGTGGGTCACGTGGTGACGCTCGATGTGCTCGAGGAACGCCCCCACGTCCGGCGTACGCATCACCACGATGGTCCCGCCCAAGCACAGCACCGGGAAGCAGAGCACCCCGGCGGCATGGGTCAGCGGTGCCAGCGCGAGATAGGTCGGCCGGTCCGGCGCACCCGGCCACGGGTAGGCCATCAGCGTGATCGCCGACATCGTCTCCAGGTTGGTTCCGGTGAGCATGACGCCCTTGGGTCGCCCGGTGGTCCCGCCGGTGCCGACGACCATCGCGAGATCGTCCTCCACCTCGACGGGCTCGAAGGCGTCGGGGGAGCCGAGGAAGTCGTCCCAGCCGATCGCCCAGTCGTAGGTCGCGTCGAGACAGACCAGGGTGGTCAGCTCCGGCAGGTCGCCACGGATCTGGTCGACCAGGCCGGCGAAGGCCGACTGGAAGATCAGCGCCGAGCAGCCGAAGAGATCGAGGAGCTCCCGGTTCTCGGCCGCCTCGCTGCGCGGGTTGACCGGGCACCAGACGCCCCCGGCGCGGCTGATCCCGAAGACGGAGGCGAAGGCGACCGGGTCGTTGGCCGAGAGGATGGCGACCTTCGCCCCCGGCGCGACGCCGCGGGCCTGGAGGCCCGCGGCGACACGTACCGAGAGATCGACGACCTCGGCGTACGTCCAGGTGTCCTCGCCGCAGACGAGACAGGGCGCGTCGCCTCCGAGCGAGGCGCCCTTGTCCAGGTAGTCGACGAGCCGCATCGGCGCCCCCTCAGCCGCGCTGCCGGGTGACGACCGGCTCCGAGACCAGCCCGAAGGCCTGCAGCTGGCCGAGGAGCTCGCGGTGGCCGAACGCCTGGCAGCCCGAGGCGAAGCCCACCCGGCGAGGCGGCTGCTGGAGCAGCGAGTAGGCGACGTACGCCTGCAGCAGCCCGGTCTGCTTGTAGTTCTGGTTGCCGTGGATGACGCAGTGCGCGCGTCCCAGCGGGCCGGAGGCGTGGACCGAGTCGAGCGACTTGTTGAGCCGCGGGTTCTCGCGCGGCGGCATCTGGTTCATCACCTGGGCTGCGGTGGCGGTCAGCGCCTCGTCGCGCTGCTCGGGGTCCATGTCCTTGGTCGCCTCCAGCGCACCCGCGACGATCTGCGGCACTCCGTTCATCAAGGCGGCGTTGAAGACGCCGCCCTGCGCCTTGCAGCTGGCCACCTTCGGGTCGCGGCGGTACCAGACCGGGTGCGAGGTGCCGCCCCACGGCAGTGACAGCGCGAGCTCGTGCTGGCCGGGGACCACGAGCGGGACCAGGCCGGCGGTCGGGTCGAACTCGACGTACGCGTTCTGCTCCAGGTAGTGCGCCTTCGAGGTGGCCGCGTTGACCAGGATGGTGCGGGTCGAGGCGATCGTGGGGGAGCCGCCCCAGAAGACCGCGATGTCGAGGGTGTCGAGGCCGGGCTGCTCCAGGCAGATCTCGGCGGCGATCTCACCGGTGGTGTACATCTGCGCGATGCCCGGCGCGAGCAGCAGCCCCTTCTCCGCGTAGCCCTCGCCGTAGGTCTCGTCGCAGGTGATCAGCCAGTCCTGCTCGCCGGTGGTGTCGGTGTAGTGGACCCCGGCGGCCAGCGCGGCCTCGACCACCTCTGGCCCGTGCTTGGAGAAGGGGCCGACGGTGTTGAGGACGACGCGGGCGCCGGTGAGCAGTTCGGTGAGCGCCTCGACGGTGTGCTCCACCTCGGCGATCTCGTAGTCGGCGGTCTCGATCCCGGGGACGTGGGAGGTCATCGAGTCGACCAGCTTGTCCTTGGAGCGGCCGGCCGCGACGAACGGCACCCCGAGCTCGCGCAGGTATTCACAGACCAGCCGGCCGGTGTAGCCGGAGGCGCCGTAGACGACGACGGGCTTGTTCTCGCTCATGCTCACATCCCCATTCCACCGTCGACCGGCAGGCCGACTCCGTTGATGAACTTCGCCTGGTCGGAGGCGAGGAAGACGACCGCGTCGGCCATGTCCTCGACCGTGCCGAGCCGGCCCGACGGGGTGAGCTCGACGACTCCGGCGACGGCCGCGTCGGGAGACTCGAAGAGCCCGAGGTCGGCGCAGTCGACGGCCAGGCCGACGCCCATCTCGGTCGGCACCAGCCCGGGATAGATGCAGTTGACGCGTACGCCGTAGCCGAGCTTGCCGCTCTCCATCGCCGCGACCCGGGTCAGTCGGTCGACGGCGCTCTTGGTGGCCGAGTAGACCGAGATGCCGGGGAAGGCGATGGTGGCCGCGACCGAGGCGACGTTGACGATCACGCCACCGTTGCCGGCGGCACCGTCGGGCCGCATCGTACGCAGGCCGTGCTTGAGCCCGAGGGCCGTGCCGAGCACGTTGACCTCGAGCATCTTCCTGACGTCGTCGGGGTCGAGCTCGGTGACCAGGCTGGTGATCTCCACGCCGGCGTTGTTGACCAGCACGTCGAGCCCACCGAGGCCCTCGACCGCGGCGGCGACCCCGGCCTCCCAGGAGGCGTCGTCGGTGACGTCCAGGTGCACGAAGGTGCCGCCGATGGACTCGGCCACCTTGGCACCCTGGTCGTCCTTCACGTCCGCGACGGCGACCTTGGCGCCGGCCGCGGCGAGCGCCCGGGCCATCCCCTCGCCCAGACCTTGGGCTCCGCCGGTGACGAGTGCTGTGCGTCCGCTCAGATCGGTCATCTGTGACTCCTTCGTCGCTGTGATGTCGCTGTGATCCGGCTCACAGACAATCGCTAATCTTGACGACTGTCAAGATTTCTCTTGACGATTGACCAGAAAATGACCCGGGTGGCGCCGAACAGCGGACGGGAGGGGGTATCGTTGCGGCTCATGACCCCGGTCGCCGCCCCGAAGGCGTCTCGCCGCACGCCTGCCGACAAGCACGACGAACGCCGCAAGGCGCTCGCCGAGTCGGCGCTGCGCACCCTGGGGGAGCTGGGCTACGCGCGCTCCAGCCTGCGCGAGATCGCCAACAACTCCGAGTTCAGCCACGGCGTCGTGCACTACTACTTCAACGACAAGCTCGAGCTGATCGTCTACTGCGTGCGCTACTACAAGGAGACCTGCGTCCACCGCTACGACGGCGTCGTGGCCGAGGCGACCTCGCCCGACGACCTCGCCGAGCGGTTCGGCGACAAGCTGGTCGAGACGATCGTCGAGGAAGCCCCGATGCACCGGCTCTGGTACGACCTGCGCTCGCAGTCGATGTTCGAGGAGAGCCTGCGCGAGGCCGTCACCCAGATCGACCAGAGCCTCGAGGACATGATCGCGCGGATCGTGGACCGCTACGCCACGCTCGCCGGCGCCGAGCCCGCGATTGCCGCGCCGGTGGCCTACGGGATGTTCGACGGGATCTTCCAGCAGGCGCTGCTCGGTCACCTCAACGGCCGCGAGGGTGCCCTGGAGGACCTGCGGGCCCAGGTGGTCGGCCTGATGCCGATGCTGCTCGCCCCCGCGAAGGCGTAGGGCTCACACCACCATCGTGACCACGGCCGCCGCGGCGAGGATCGTCGCGGCGACGCGTACCGTTCCGATCGGCTCGCGCAGCACCAGGGCCGCCGAGAGCGCGACCCAGATCAGGCTCGAGCTGCGCACCGCGGCGACCAGGGAGACCGGGGCGTGCAGGGTGGCGTAGAGGCTGAGGACGTACGAGGTGGGGACCAGGACCGCGAGCACGGCCACGGTCCGCGCGTGGATCCGGAGCTGGCGCAGCCCCTCGGCGTACTTCCCGCGCACGACCACGCTCCACAGGGCCACCTGGACCACCGTGCCGACGGCGTAGTAGGCGATCGGGTCGAGGCCGCGCTCGACGACCACCCAGCCGTCGTAGGTCGTGTAGCCGGCGATCGCGGCGGCGATGCATCCCGACCACAGCAGCGGCTTGGCCTGCAGCGAGCCCTTGGTGCGGATGGTCTCGAAGAGCAGGGCCCCGACCGCCGCCGCCATCAGGAGTACGCCACCCCACTGCGCCCAGCTCAGCCACTGCCCGAGCACGACCATGCCGGTGAGCGCCACCACGACGGGCGCGAGACCGCGGGAGAGCGGGTAGATCTGGCTGACGTCGAAGTCCTGGTAGGCGACCTGGACCAGGCCCATGGTCAGCGCGTGCATCGCGGTGCTGCCCAGCGAGAGCAGCAGGAGCTCCCCGGTCACCGTGATGCCGTGCCCGCGCACGATCATCACGACCGCGGTGACCGTGACGACCAGGCAGCTCTCCACGATCGCGACCGCCCACAGGGCCGGCCGTCCCGCGGGAGCGATGGTCTTCGAGGCCGTGTTCCAGGCGGCATGGGCGACGGCCGAGCCCAGCGCGAGGGTGACTCCGAGGAGCAGCATTCGGGAGAGCCTACGGCGTCCCTCCGTGCATCGTGCCCGGCCTCCTCCTAGGCTGGGCCGACCACTCCCCATAACAGCGAGGAACCTTCTGATGGACCCCGTCGATCTGGCCCTGATGCTGCTCCGTCTGGCGGTGGGCGGCACGATGATCGCCCACGGCGTCAACCACTGGCGAGGTGGCGGCAAGATCGCCGGCACGGCCGGCTGGTTCGAGAGTCTCGGCCTGCGCCACGGCACGCTTCAGGCGTGGGCCAGCGTGGTCACCGAGATCGGCGCGGGCGTGCTGCTGATCCTGGGCCTGATCACCCCGCTGGCCGCCGCCGGCGTGGTCGGGGTGATGCTGGTCGCCGCCCTGCTCGCCCACCGGCCGAACGGGTTCTTCGTCTTCAAGGAGGGCTGGGAGTACGTCATGATCCTGGCCGTCGTCGCGGTCGTCCTGGGTGTCACCGGACCCGGCACGATCTCGCTCGACTCCGCCCTCGGCATCGTCTACGACGGCTGGATCGGCGGCGCGGTCGCTCTCGGCGGCGGTGTCCTCGGCACCGCGCTCCTCCTCGCCGCCACCTATCGGCCGCAGGGCGACGCCACCGACGCGGACGACGCCTGAGCCTCGCCGAGTCGGCTCGTTCTGACGCGAATCGATGGCGAGTCGGCTCGTCATGACGAGCCGACTCGGCGTGGGTTTCGTCAGCGGCGCGAGCGCATCCCCAGTCGTGCGGTCTCGCCGGTAGCCGACCGTTCCAGCTCGGCGATCAGGGTGCGGGCGTCGTAGCGGCCCTCGTGGCGGTGGACGCCGACGAAGAACGTCGGGGTGCCGCGGGCGCCGCTGTCGTTGGCCGAGGCCATGTCCTCGCGGACGTGCTCGGCCAGCGCCGGGTCCTCCAGGTCGCGGAGGAACTGCTCGACGTCGAGCCCGAGGACACCGGCGTAGCCGGCCAGGTCCTTGTGCTCGAGCTCGTTCTGATGGTCGAAGAGGTGCTTGTGCATCTCCCAGAACCGGCCCTGCCGCCCGGCGGCCTCCGCAGCGACGGCGGCCAGCTCGGCGTGCGGGTGCTGGGGGAGGGGCAGGTGGCGTACGACGTAGCGGATCCGGGGCCCGAAGTAGTCGCGGACCTCGTTGGCGGTGCCGGTGGCGCGGGCACAGAACGGGCACTCGTAGTCGAGATACTCGAGCAGGGTGATCTCGGCGTCCAGGTCGCCGTAGATGTGGTCGCGCGCCGGGTCGACCGGGGTCGAGAGCACCTTCGGCAGCGCCGCGTCCCGCTGGCCGAGGAAGCGCGCGGCGAGCTGGAAGATCACCCAGCCGAGGGCGGAGGCGATCACCACGGAGAGGAGTACGCCGACGATCGCGTCCCGCTGAAGGGTGGGCGAGTCGAAGGCGAGGGTGGTGATCAGCAGTGCGACGGTGAAGCCGATCCCGGACAGCGCCGCGCCGCCGAGGACATGGCCGCCGCCGACGCCCTGGGGCAGTCGGCCGAGCCGCAGCCGGGTGGCGACGAGCGCGCCGCCGCCGATCCCGAGGGTCTTGCCCAGGACCAGGCCGGCGACGACACCCCAGGTCACCGGTGAGGTCAGGGCCTCGCCGAGGACGCCGTTGCGCAGGTCGACGCCGGCGTTGGCGAGCGCGAAGACCGGGACGATGAAGTAGCTCGTCGGCACGTGCAGCGACTCCTGGAGCCGCTCGTTGACCGAGATCGTGCGGGTCAGCTCGTCGCGGGTCTCGCGCTGCAGGGTGGGCAGCGGCGACTGCCGGAACGCCCGGAACCGCGAGGTCGCGACCTCCATCTGGGCCCGGGTCGGCTCGGCCGCGGGCACGAGCAGCCCGGCCAGCATCCCGGCGATCGAGGCATGCAGACCGGCGCCCAGGGTGGCCACCCAGGCGATCAGGACGAGGAGTACGTAGGGCCCGGCCCGCCACACCTTCACCCGGTCGAGCACGAAGATCCCGGCCAGGGCCAGCCCGGCCACGATCAGCGGTCCGACCGAGAGGTGCTCGGTGTAGGCCACGCCGATGACGCTCACCGCGACGATGTCGTCGATCACCGTCAGCGTGAGCAGGAAGATGCGCAGCTGGGTCGAGACCGCCGGCCCGACCAGCGCGAGCATGCCGAGCAGGAACGCGGTGTCGGTGCCGATCACGATGCCCCACCCGCGGGCCGCCTCGCCGGAGGAGTTGAGCAACAGATAGATCAGCGCCGGCAGGATCAGGCCGCCCGCACCGGCGATCAGCGGCACCACCGTGCGGCGGCGGTCGGTGAGCTCGCCGACGGCGAGCTCGCGGCGTACCTCCAGGCCGACGACGAAGAAGAAGACCACCATCAGGCCGTCGTTGACCCAGTGGTGCAGGTTCATCGAGAGCCCGACGTCGCCCAACCGCACCGACAGCACCGTCTCCAACAGGTGCTCGTAGCCGTCCGACCACGGCGAGTTGGCCCAGGCCAGCGCCAGCAGCGAGGCGACCACCAGGAGGGCGGCGCTCGTCGACTCCAGATGCATGAAGTGCCGCAGTGTCGTGCCGAGCTGTCCGGTCAGGTCGTCGTCGCGCCGGCACTTCGTCTGCTGTGTCCCCACAGGAAGATCCTAGGTGTGCTGTCCCTGCGGTGTGTTGGCGCGCTGCATGTCGGCCACCTCGCTGAGCCGCCGGGCCACGCCGTGCTTGGCGACGACGAGCTGGTCGACGACCGCGAGCGGCAGCTCGAGGACCTCCGTCAGCGTGACCGCCGTCGCGGTCAGGGTGCCGCTCTCGCGCAGGAGCGCCTCCGCGGTGACGACCTGACCGCGGTCGAGGCGCGCCACGACGACCGCGCCACCGGAGCCGTTCGCGGAGGCGGGGCCGGCGGGAGCGGTCACCTCGACCACGCCGCTGGCGACGAACCCGTAGGCCGTCGGCACCCGCCCCGGCCGGACGATGTGCTCGCCCGCACCGAACGTCTTCAGGCTGCACTGCGGTGCCAGCGCCTCGATCTCCTCGTCGGTGAGCTCGAGGGTGGTCGAGACGGACCGCAGCGCCGCCTCCACGTCGGCCACCGGGCGAGGGTCGGCGGCGACGCCGTCGAGGGTGAGGCCGGCCCGGCGGGCTGCGTACCAGAGCCGGGTGCGCAGGGTGGAGCTCGCGAGGCCGGCCTCGGAGGCGGTGGCCAGCGGAAGGGTCACGTCGTAGACGCCGCCACCGGCGGCGCGCACCTTCGTGACGGACCCGGGCCGTAGCGACGGCAGGGCGGCGGCGGTCGTGGTCACCGTCTCGACCACCTCATGAGGCGGGTCGGCCGGCCCGAAGGTCAGGCTGAAGGTGTGGTCGTGGGCGCGGGTGGGACGGCTGTCGTTGGTGAACGAGGCCGCGGCCAGCGAGGAGTTGGGGATGACCTGGACCCCGCTGCCGGTGTCGAGGTGGGTGGAGCGCCAGTTCATCTCCACGACCCGGCCGCTGACTCCGCCCACGTCGAGGGTGTCGCCGAGCCGGAAGGGCTGCTCGAAGAGCAGCAGCAGTCCCGAGACCACGCTGCCGATGGCGTTCTGCAGCGCCAGGCCGATGACGATCGATCCGACGCCGAGCGTCGCCCACAGCCCGCCGACGTCGAAGCCCCACACCATCGAGGCGACGAACGCGGCACCGGCCACGACCAGGACCAGCCGAGCCAGGTCGATGAAGATCCCGGGCAGCCGCTCGCGCCAGCTGCCACGCACGGCGTTGCCGAAGAGCAGTGCGTTGAGCGCGCCCAGGGCGATGCTCACGGCGAGCACGCCGACCACGGTCGCCACGATGCGTACGCCGTTGTTGTCGGCCGAGAGGTGACCCACCTGGGTGAGGAGCACCAGCAGAGCCGCGCCCGGCAGCAGCCACAGCCGGAGCCGGTTGACGGGCGCGGCCAGGCTGCTGTCCCGACGGACCAGCCGCAGGTGGACCTCGGAGAGGACCAGCAGGAGGATCGGCAGCCCGACGATGAGCGCCATCGCCCACCCGAACCACCCGGTGCCACCGATGTCGACGATGTGCGTCACGACAGCACCACCCGCCACACCGGGCTCTCCTCGATCGTGCCGACCTGCTCGAAGTCGTACGCCGAGGCGAGCTGCTCCTTGACCTCGTCGGTCACGTAGATCCCGGGCTCGCCGTCGACGGTCCGGACCCGGTAGGCCAGGTCGACCGCCTCACCCCACAGGTTGTAGACCATGTCGCCCTGGCCGACCAGGCCGCCGCGTACGTCTCCGGTGTGCACGCCGGCGCGCAGCACCAGGTCGGCACCGTTGGTGACGTTGAACCGCTCGACCATCCGGGCCACGTCGACGGCGAAGTCGGCGACCCTGCGGACGTGGTCGACGCGCTGGACGATGAGGCCGCTGCTGCCGATGTAGCCGGTGCCGACGCTGCGTACCTTCTCGATGCCGGCGCGGTGGGCGGCCGCGTCGAAGCCCGCGGAGAGCTCCTTGAGCATCGCCAGGGACTCCTCGGCGGGACGCTTGCCGGCGAACGCGTCGAAGCCGTCGATCTCGGTGTAGACGACCGAGGCGTTCTGGTGCTCGGCCGAGATCGTGGTCTCCCCGTGCTGGTAGCGGTCGGCGACCGCCTCGGGCATCAGCGAGCGCAGGATGCGGGAGTTCTCCGCCTGCTGGGCGTCGACGAGCTCCTGCTTGGCGGCCAGGTTCGAGCTCAGGTCGTTGAAGGCGGTCGCCAGGTCGCCGAACTCGTCCCGGGATCCGGCATCGACCTGGGTGCCGAGGTCTCCACCGGCCACGGCACGGACACCGTTCATCAGCCGGCCGACCGGTCTGGTGAAGACCCGCGCCAGCAGGATCGAGATGGCGCAGACGAGCAGGATGACGGCCGCCGTCGCCAGCAGTACGTTGCGGGCGAACCCCTGCACGGGCGCGAGCGCCTCCTCGGTCTCGATGGTCGCGACCAGCGACCAGTCCAGCCCTTCCACGTCCAGCGGTTCGTACGCCGCCAGCACCTGGTGACCGGCATAGTCGGTCATCTCGGCGACACCGGTGTCGCCCTGCTTGGCCACCTCGGAGACGTCCGGTCCTGCGGAGAGCAGCCCGACGGCCAGCTTCATCCGGAGCATCTTGTCGAGGGTCTCCTCGCTCGCGCCGTTGTCGCGCATCTGCTCGGCGAAGGCCTTCGGATCGGTGAGCAGCTCGCGGGAGTTGGTGCGCAGCAGGCCGTCGGTGCCGACGATGTAGGACTCGCCGGTCTCGCCGAGGCCGGTGACCTTGTCGGCCCTGCCGGACCCGGTGGTGAGCATCGTGATCGCGTTGGACGAGACCTCGTAGACGAGCACGCCGGTCGCATCGCCGCCGGTGCCGATCGGGGAGGCGACGAACATCCGCGGCCGGCCGAACGCGGGCTGGTAGCTCTCGTAGTCGGAGATCGCCACGTAGTCGCGGTTGTTGGAGCGCAGCGCCTCGCGCCACAGCGACTCCAGCGCCCCGTCGCGGAGCTCGCCGGTGTCGACGTCGCTGCCGAGGTCCGTGCCCTTGTCGGCGGAGTAGACGATGCGCCCCTCGGTGTCGATCATCATCACGTCGTCGAGGCCGAGGGAGTCGCGTACGGCCCGCCAGTAGGGATTCCACTTCTTGTTGGCGGCACTCCACGCGGAGCCGTCGCCGGCGTCGTCGACATCGGAGACGGGACGCGAGGTGTCGGTCTCGGTGGTCGCCTTGACGGTGTAGCGCGCCTGCAGGTAGGTCCGAGCCGGCGACGTCGGGATGAAGGCCTCGGCGTTGATCTCACCGCCGACGTTCTCCTGCAGACGGGGTGCGTAGTAGTCGTTGTAGTAGCGGGTCAGCGCCGCCGTGTCCGCCGGGTTCACCGTGCCCCGCGCCAGCTGGTTGTAGGCCGAGCTGAAGTCGGCCATCGACTCCGGGCCGACGCCCTGGCTGTCCAGGACCACGCCGCCGGAGACGTTGTTGATCAACGCCGAGACCCGGGAAGCGCGCTCGTCGAGCACGTCCTGGAGGCGGCTGCGGGTGGAGTCCTCGAGCGCCTGCGTGCCGCTGCGGTAGCCGAAGTAGCCCACCACGATCGAGGACAGCACGCTGGTCAGGACCAGCATCAGCAGGAGCTTGGACTGGATGCTTCCGAAGCCCACGCGGCTGCCGCGTCGCCGGGTCGCCAGCGGTTCGCCCGGGCCGCCCGTCCCATCAGCTGCGTCGTGCTCGGACTCGACTGGCCCGGCTGCTGCCGCCGGCGCGTGCGTCTGTGTAGGTCTCGCGTTGCCGCCCGCCCGCTGGACGACTGCGTCACTCTGGCCCATGTGCTCTTCCCCCTTGGCGATGCGCACCCGTGGCGGGGGATCCCGAGACGAGTGCTCCAGGCACCGTGAGATTTCACTTGTCGGTATGCGTGGGGGAGTTGATGCGTGAGCGGCACGACCGGGTGTGCCATCCGGGCGAGCGTACCTATGAACAGAGCCAACGCGCAGCGATCTGCACCAGATGACCTCATCCGTACGCATCGCGAAACGTCCGGGATGGATGTGGCTCGTTCAGGGTCGTACGGCGACGAGACCCGCGAGCGTCCCCTGGAGAAGAGTGCGGTCGGGGAGGATCGTGCCGACCATCTGCAGGGTGTTGGCCAGCGGCCCGAGGCCGAGGAAGGTCTCGGAGAGGATCTGGCCGTCGGCGGGGTCGATCCGGGCCAGGCGCCAGGTCGTGCCGCTGCCGCGTCGGGTGACGGTGTAGAGGACGTCCTCGCCGCGGGAGAGCCGGGGGACCGCGGCCGAGGGCACCTCGTTGCGCCAGACCGACGCGCAGGTGCCGGACCTCTCGTCGACGTCGATGCGCTCCATGCCGCCGGCGAAGTTCGCCTCGGCGGGGACCGATTCGCCCGCGTCCTCGGTCGCCTGCGCGGGGTAGGGATAGCCGTAGGTGCTGGCGATGAAGACCGAGCTGCCCCAGGCCACCGGAGAGTTCTCGGTGCCGCTGCTCTCCTCGGTGAGGATCGGGAGCCGGCACACCTCCCGCCCGTCGCGGGCCCGGTAGACGAGGAGGTTCTCCCGGGGAGCGGCGTTGTCGGTGATCACCACGAGGTCCGCGCCCGTACGTTCCCCGAAGAACGTCGGCGTCGAGCCGCTGCCGTGGCTGAGCTGCCCCGGCTTGCGGGCCTCGCCGCGGTCGTAGGGCTGTCGCCAGACCGTCCGCACCGCGTCGCCGTCCCTGCCGGCACGGAGCAGGTACGTCGCGTGGTCGGTCGTCACCGCGACCCCGCTCGGGGCGCTGGAGATGGAGTTGGCGACCTTCTCGTCCCCACCGCCGAGGCTGGTGATGACGACGTCGCCGCCCGGGGTGACGAACCCGGCGCGGCCCCGGGCGGTGGCGAACCAGACGTTGGCGTCGTAGCCCGGTCCGACGGTGGCGACCGCGTCACCGTCCGGCAGGGACACCGGCACCTCGCGCTCCACCTCGATCGACCAGCCGCGCCATGACTTCGAGTGCGCCAGCCAGAGCAGCGACCCGGAGCCGTCGACGGTGACGAGCCTCGACTCGTGGTCGACGTAGGCGTAGACGCCGCCGAGCAGCGCGCCCGCCGAGAGGTGGTGCCGGGCAACCGGGAGGAGCGTGGTCGGGTCGAGGAGGTAGAGGCTCGGTGCGCGGTCGAGGTACTCGGTGCACAGTGCCTGCACCATCCCGTCCGAACCGCTGAGGATCGTCGGGCACACCGCGGGCAGCGGCACCGGCTGTGCGGGGGAGGGGTGGGCCCCGGGGCCCTCGAACGGCGTCGTGTCGGACGCCCCGGCGTCGCCGTGCATGTTCCAGGTGCCGTCCGGGCCGGCGTACGGGTTCGGTGGCATGGTCGCGCCGGCGGCCGGTCCGGCGGCCGGTCCGGCCACGAGGGTGAGCAGGGCCAGGAGGGTGGCGGCGGGGGCGGTCCGGCGGATCATGACGAGGATCTAAGCACGAGTAAATCGAGCGGATCGGTCGGAGTTCATGTGGCGGTCGCCACAGACGGCCCACGAATGTCCAACAGATGCGTGACCTGTCACCCACATCGTCGTTAGCCACTGTGACGGCGGGTAACAGCCGGATGACAGCACCGAAGCAAGTGGTGCGACCTGGTGCTCAGCCGTTCATGGGGGCTTCCGGTGTACGCGTCCGAGTGTTGACGGGCGCAAACACGCACATCGAGGACATAGCCCGTTCGAGCTATGTCCAATAGGTCCTAAGACTCAGATTTTGTAGAGGATAAAGTCCTTTCAAGTCTTCCTTGAAAGTCTGGACGGGAGTTAGATGGGCAACATGACAACTAGGCGTTCTCGGCCCGGCCGCCCTAGGCATGTTCCCGACTCAGGTACGACCTCACCGCGCGACCAGATCCTGGATGCCGCCTCGCGGCTGTTCGTCTCCCAGGGTTTCGCGGCGACGTCTACCCGCGAGATCGCCGACATGGTCGGCATCCGCCAGGCATCGCTCTACTACCACTTCGCGGGGAAGGACGAGATCCTCGGCGAGCTGCTCCGCCGGTCGGTCCGTCCGACCACGGACAAGGTGGAGAAGATCCTCAACCGCGTGCCACCCCTCGACTACGAGACCGCGCTCTACCTGCTGGTCCTCGTCGACGTACGCACCCTCGCCGATGTGCCGCACAACGTCGGCATGCTCTACCAGCTGCCCGACGTGGCCAAGTGCGAGGTCTACGACGAGTTCCGCAACGAGCACGCCGAGCTGGCCGCCCACTACGCGGACCTGGCCAGCGAGGTCGCCTCGAAGACGGTGCGCTCGACGGTCAGCCGCAAGCAGCTCGGTGACCTGCTCATCCAGCAGGTCGAAGGCGTGATCAACATGCGCACCGAGGACCCGGCCCGCAAGATCCCGTGCCGCGAGGCGTGGGCCATCGCGGCGGCCTGCCTGCGGATCTGCGACGTGCCGCAGGAGAAGATCGACGCGGCCGCACCGATCGCTATCGACCTGCTCCCGCAGTTCATCGACGAGAAGGTCGCCGAGCCGGTCTGAGGCACCGGAACCCGGTGGACTCGGGTGCGCGCTTAGGTTTCGATGTCGGCATGACCCTCTTCGTCTCCCACACCACCATCGACTGCCATGACGCGTACGCGCTCTCGGAGTGGTGGAAGGAACTGCTCGGCTACGTCGACGTGGAGGGCGACCCGAACCTCCCCGGCCACGAGGAGTGCATGATCCTCGACCCGGAGACCGGCCACCGGCTGCTGTTCATCGAGGTGCCCGACGAGGAGCTGCCCGCCAAGCGGATCCACCTCGACCTGCGCCCGCGCACCGGCACCCGCGACGAGGAGGTCGAGCGGCTGCTCGAGCTCGGTGCGACCCAGATCGCCGACCACCGCGGCAAGTACGGCCCCGGCACCGGCTGGGTGATCTTCGCCGATCCCGAGGGCAACCAGCTCTGCGTGCTCCGTTCCGAGGCGGAGGTCGCCGCCTGGGAGGCGCAGCGGTCAGAGGCGTAGCACCGCCCCTGGTGCAGGTGGCTCCGTGCTCTGAGGTCGAGCCGACTCGACGTCGTGGCTGAGGACGGCGCGGTGCAGGGTCCCGTCGGCGGTCGCCCACTCGACCGTCGCGGCGGAGCCGGAGTCGGTGGTCTCGTACGAGAGGACCGCGGTGGTCAGAGCGGACAGGTCGGCGGAGCCGGTGCCGAGCGGCATCAGCGCCGGCTCCGCGCCGGTCGTCACGGTGAGGGCGAAGGTGTCGAGGTGGTCGGGCATCGGAGCTCCTCCGGGTGTCAGTGGTTCCACCCTTGCCCGACCACTGTGAATCAGCCGTGACCTCCATGCGGAGTTGCTGAGATCAGCTGGTCGCGACCGGCAGGTCGTGGTTGCTCCACTGGCTCCACGAGCCGGGGAAGAGCGCGGCGTCGTAGCCGGCGATCGCCAGCGCAGCGACCTCGTGCGCGGCGGTGACACCGGACCCGCAGTAGGCGGCCACGGGGAAGCCGTCCTCGACCCCCAGCGCCGCGAAGCGAGCACGGAGCTCGTCGGCGGGCAGGAAGTGGCCGTCGGGCGCCAGATTGTCGACGGTGGGGGCGGAGACCGCGCCGGGGATGTGCCCGGCCTTCGGGTCGACGGGCTCGACCTCGCCGCGGTAGCGCTCGGCGGCGCGGGCGTCGAGCAGGAGACCCTCGTACGCCTCGACCTGCTCGAACGGCAGCACGGGCAGGTGGCCGGGGGTGAGCGTCACGGTGCCGGTCGCGGGCACGACGTCGTCGGTGGCCAGCGGGTTCCCGGCGGAGGTCCAGGCGCCGAGGGCGCCGTCGAGGAGGCGTACGTCGGCGACGCCCGCCCAGCGCAGCAGCCACCACGCGCGGGCGGCCGAGGTGTTGCCGACCGCGTCGTAGGCGACCACCGTGTCGCCCTCGGAGATGCCCCAGCGGCGGGCCGCCGCCTGCAGGTCGGCGAGCTCCGGGAGCGGGTGGCGCCCCTCGGTCGGCTCGCCGTGGCGGGCCAGCTCGGTGTCGAGGTCGACGTAGACGGCGCCGGGGATGTGGCCCTCAAGGTAGGACTCGTGTCCGGGCGGGCCGCCGAGCTGCCAGCGTACGTCGAGGAGGACCGGGGGCTGGTCGGAGGCGAGCGCGGTCGCGAGCTCGTCGGCGGTGATGAGTACGTTCACAGGTGGAGTCTTTCAGGAGAAAGCGGGCGGCTCATAGGCACGCACGGGCGGTGTCGGGCCGTCGTGGCGGGTGACCGAGACCAGGACGTGGGCGCCGGTGTTGGACTGGGTCAGCGTCGAGGTCGGCAGGTCGCGGGTGAGCACGTTGACGTTGCCGTTGACGCAGTCGGCGACCTCTGGTGCGCTGGGGTCGAACCAGGCGCCGGTGTGCATCTGCACGACGCCGGGAAGCAGCGCGTCGGTGATGCGTACGCCGGCGAGCAGGCTGCCCTGGGCGCTGCGGACGAGCGCCAGGTCGCCGTCGGCGAGACCCCTGGCGGCGGCGTCGTCGGGGTGGAGGCGGATCGGCTCGCGGCCGGCGACCTTGGTGGCCTGGCTCGCCGCACCCATGTCGAGCTGGCTGTGCAGCCGGTGGGAGGGCTGGTTGGCGAGCAGGTGCAGGTCGTACGTCACCGCCGACGGCGACCCCCACCACTGGTCGGGCTCGCGCCACTGAGCGTGCCCGGCGAGGTCGTCGAGGCCGAAGCCGTCGATGGTCGCCGACCAGAGCTCGATCCGTCCGCTGGGTGTCTGGAGCGGATGAGTGACGGGGTCGCGGCGGAAGGCTGCGAAGACGGCGTCCTGGTAGCGGTGCTGCGGCAGGTCCACCCCGCCGGCGGCCCAGAACTCGTCGAAGGGTGGCGTGCCGGCCGGTGTGGACGGCAGCTCGCGCCACTCCTCGTAGAGCTGGCGCAGCCACTGTGCGGAGGTGAGGCCCTCGTCCACGTCGGCACCGAGCCGTCGGCCCAGCTCGCCGTAGATCCACAGCTCCTCGCGTGCCTCGCCGGGAGGGTCGGTGATCTTCGGCATGGTCCGCAGGCGGCTGTCGCCGGCGCCGGCCGCGAGATCGTCGCGCTCGAGCGCCGAGGCGACCGGCAGGACGATGTCGGCGTGCCGGGCGGTCGGGGTCCAGTGGGTCTCGTGGACGACGAAGGTGTCCAGCCGGGCGAAGGCGCTGCGCAGCCGGCCGAGGTCCTGGTGGTGGTGGAACGGGTTGCCGCCGGCCCAGTAGGCGAGCCGGATCTCGGGGTAGGTGAGGACCTGTCCGTCGAAGGCGAACTGCTCACCGGGACGGAGCAGCAGGTCGGCGATCCGGGCGCACGGGATCAGGTCGGCCACCGGGTTGGTTCCCTGTGGGAAGGTCGGCAGCGGCACCGGCGCGACCCCGACCCCGTAGTCGCCCATCGACCCGTAGCCGTGGGTCAACCCACCGCCCGGCAGTCCGATCTGGCCCAGGAACGCCGCGAGGGTCAGTGCCGCCCAGACCGGCTGCTCCCCACGCTCTCCGCGCTGCAGGGCGTAGGCGACGTTGACGAGGGTGCGTCCCGCGACCATCTCGTGCGCCAGCCGCCGGATCCGCTCCGCCGGCGTCCGGGAGATCGCTGCCGCCCACTCGGGTGTCTTCGGGATGCCGTCGGACTCGCCCCGGACGTAAGCGCGGACCTTCTCGGCGCCGACGGTGTGGGTGGCCAGGAACGCGTCGTCGGCGAGGCCGTCGGCGTCGAGCACGTGGATCAGCGCCAGGATCACCGCGGTGTCGGTGCCCGGCATCACCCCGACCCACTCGGCGTCGAGGCCGTCGTAGGCGTCGTCGCGCTGCGCGGTCAGCGAGACGACGCGCGTGGTGCCGCCGACCCGGGAGGCCGCGGCGGTGCCGATGTGGCGGTCGTGGCCGCCGGGGACGACCCAGGTGTTGGAGCGCCGCAGCCCGCCGAAGGTCACCAGCAGATCGGTGTGCTCGGCGATCTGCGGCCAGGAGACCGGCCGGGAGCGGAACTCGGTCGTCGCGGCCTTCCCGATCAGGTGGGGCAGCAGCACCAGGCTCGCGCCACGGCTGTAGTCGCTCACCGAGCGGGTGTAGCCGCCGATCCGGTTGAGGAACCGGTGGAGCTGGCTCTGCGCGTGGTGGAGCCGGCCGGCGCTGCTCCAGCCGTAGGAGCCGCCGTAGACGGCGCAGTTCCCGAACCCGTCGACGACCCGGCTCAGCTCGCCCGCGAGCAGGTCGAGCGCGGTGTCCCAGCCGACCTCGACGTACGTCTCCTCGGGGGAGCCGCGGCGCTCGCTGGGTCCCGGTCCGTCGTCGAGCCAGCCACGGCGGACGGCCGGGCGGAGCACGCGGCTGCGGTGGCGGTGACCGGTCACCACGTTGCCGATCGCGGGGGAGGCGTTGGGGTCGTCGGCGTGCGGCCGGGCCGCGACGAGCTCCCCGCCGGGACCGAGGTCGACCTCGAAGGTGCCCCAGTGGGCGCTGGAGGAGAGGGTCATGCGGTCCTCTCGGCGACCCGGTCGGCGTGGCCGGCGAGCTCCTGACCGGGGACCGCCGCGACCAGCTCGCGGGTGTAGTCGGTGAAGGGCCTGGACAGCACGCGGCCGACCGGGCCCTGCTCGACGATCCGGCCGCGGTTCATCACGGTGACAGTGTGGGCGATCTGCCGCACGATGGCCAGGTCGTGGGAGACGAAGACATAGGTCAGCCCGAGCTCGGCCTGCAGGCCGAGGAGCACGTCGAGGATGTCGGCCTGGACGCTGACATCGAGCGCCGAGGTCGGCTCGTCGAGGACGATCACGTCCGGGCGCAGCACCAGCGAACGGGCGATCGCGACGCGCTGCCGCTGCCCGCCGGAGAGGTTCGTCGGGCGACGGTCGAGCAGCCCCTCGTCCAGACCGACCGCGGTCAGCGCCTCCCGGACCCGCTCGTCCCGCTCCCGCCGCGAGCTGATCCGGTAGCGGTCCAACGGCTCGCGCACGATGTGCCGGATCCGCCAGGTGGCGTCCAGCGAGGTGAACGGGTTCTGGTAGACGAGCTGGAGATGGCGGCGTACGTCCCGGAGGTCCGCGTGGGTGCGGTGACTGATCGTCTCGCCGTCGACCAGCACCTCGCCGGTCGTGGGCTGCTCGAGGCCGAGCAGGAGACGTACGGCGGTGGTCTTGCCCGAGCCGGACTCGCCGACGAGAGCGTGGGTGGTGCCTGGCGCGACCGTGAAGGACGCGTCCGCGACGGCTCGCAGCTCCTGGCCCTCGACGCTGAACGTCTTGCCGACGTCGCGGAACTCGATCTTCGGGCTCGCGGGTGCGGGGATCTCGCGGTCGCGCAGGGTGGCGTAGCGGTCGGGGTTCAGGGCCGGTACGTCGCCGTGCAGCTTGCGGGCATAGTCGGAGGCGGGCGCTGCGAAGACCTGCCGGGTGGGGCCGGCCTCCTGGACGGTGCCGTCCTTGAGCACCACGATCTCCTCGGTGCGGTCGGCGGCGATCGCCAGGTCGTGGGTGATCAGCAGCAGGCCGATGCCCCGCTCCTCACGCAGCCCGGAGAGCAGGTCGAGGATCCGCTTCTGGATGGTCACGTCGAGTGCCGAGGTGGGCTCGTCGGCGATGATGAGCCTCGGCTCGGGGATGATGGTCAGCCCGATCAGCACCCGCTGCAGCATCCCGCCCGAGAGCTGGTGCGGGTAGGAGTCGAAGACCCGGCGCGGGTCGTCGAGGCCGACCCGGGCGAGCGTGTCGAGGACGATCTCACGCCGCTCCGCCCTGCCGCGCTCGCCGTCGAGGAGCCGGGTGGCCTCGAGCGCCTGGGAGCCGACGGTACGCACCTGGTTGAGCGAGCTGGTCGGGTCCTGGGGGATGAAGCCGAGCTCACGGCCACGCAGCGGCCGGAAGCGCCGCTCCGGCAGGTCGAGGATCTCCCGGCCGGACAGGCGCACCGACCCGCTGGCCCGGCCGAGGTCGCGAGGGAGCAGCCGCAGCACCGAGCGGGCGATGGTCGACTTGCCGGACCCGGACTCGCCGATCAGGGCGAGGCTGGAGCCCTCGGCCAGCGCGAAGCTGACGTCGGTCACCACCTGCGTACGTCCGTAGGAGACCGAGAGCGACTCGGCGGCCAGCAGCGGGGCGGGCAGTGCGTGAGGAGAGTTCGTCATGATGTGCTCCCTGGTCAGGCGGGGCGGCGCAGCCAGCGGCTGATCCGGTTGAGGGCGAGGACCGTGGCGACGATGACCGCGGCAGGGGCGTAGATCATCCACGGGGCGAAGGGGAACTTCTCGCCGTCCGCGACGAGGCGGCCCCAGTCCGACGCCGGTGGCGGGTCGCCGTAGCCGAGGAACGCCAGCCCGGCGATCACCAGGATCGCGACGCCGAACTGGAGGACCGCCAGCGGCACGATCGAGCGGGACGCGTTGGGCAGGATGTGGGTGAGCAGGATCTGCCACCGGGAGCCGCCCTGCAGGTAGGAGGCCTCCACGAACGTCGCCTGGCGCACCTTGATCACCTCCGCGCGCATCACCCGGGCGAAGACCGCCACCGCGACCACGCCGGTCGCGATCGCGGCGTTGATCGTCCTGAACCCGAGCGCGGAGACGATGATGACGGCGAAGAGGAACCCGGGGATCGCCAGGAGCACGTCGACGAACCGGGCGAGCACGGTGTCGACCCAGCCCTCCAGGAAGCCGGCCAGCAGGCCGATCAGGCTGCCGGCGACGACCCCGATGGCGACCGAGACCAGCGCGGAGCTGACCGAGGAGGCCGACCCGTGCACGACCCGGGAGAAGAGGTCACGGCCGAGGTCGTCGGTGCCGAACCAGTGGGTGGTGCCGGGACCGAGGAGCTTCTCGGTGGGTGTGCCGGCCGCCGGGTCGTGACCGGTGAACAGCCCCGGGGCCAGCGACCAGGCCACGATCACGGCCAGCCACAGCAGCGAGACCGCCACGGTCGGTGGGACACGAACCAGCACGCCCGCGCGGGGTGCGTCGAGCGACGGCTCGGAGAGGGTTGCGACGGTCATCCTCAGCCTGCCTTCGGTGTGGAGAGCCCCGAGGGGGCGAACGGACCCGGGACGCGGCCGGGCGCGGGCACGGTCGCGCGTGCGCGCGTCTCGGTGAGGCGTACGCGCGGGTCGAGCAGCGGGTAGACGAGGTCGGCCACCAGGTTGACCACCACGAAGACGACCGCGGAGAGCGAGACGACGGCCTGGAGCACCGGGGTGTCCTGGGTGGTCACCGACTGCTGGACGAGGCTGCCGAGCCCGTTGCGGCCGAAGATCTGCTCGGTCAGCACCGCCCCGCCGAGCAGCTCGCCGACGATGAGCGCGATGACCGTGACCACCGGCAGCGAGGCCGGCTTGAGCAGGTGCCGCACGAAGAGGCCCGCCTGGGTCAGACCCCGGGAGCGGGCGACCGTGGCGTACTCCTGGGTGGACTCGTGATCCAGGTTGGCGATGATCACCTCGGCCAGCTGGGCCGAGACCGGGATCGCGAGCGTGAGCGCGGCGAAGAAGGTGCCCACCGGCGTCTCGGAGTCGATCACCGAGAACAGGTGCAGCTGGAAGGAGAAGAAGATCAGCACCAGCAGCCCGACCACGTAGTTGGGCACCGACAGGAACAGCGACGGGAAGGCCCGCAGCAGGTCCCGGCCGGCCCAGCGCGGCAGCGCGTGCGCGCCGTAGCCGACCGCGAAGGCCAGCACGAGCGCGATCACGAGGGCGGCGCCGGCCAACGAGAACGTCGAGGCCGCGACCTGCCCGATCATCGGCGCGACCGGCAGGTTGGTACGCAGCGAGACCCCGAGATCACCGGTGAGGAAGCGCGAGAGCGACTCCCACAGCTGCACCGGCACGGGCTGGTCGAGCTTGTAGTAGGAGACGATCTGGTCGACCTGCTCGGGCGAGAACCCGTTCTCCGGGTTGTTGAGGATGCCGGAGACCGGGTCGCCCGGGAGCACGCTGATCACCACGAAGGTCGCGATGTAGGCCAGCAGGACCACCACGACCGCCTGGCCGAGGCGACGCAGCACGAAGCCGGGGTAGGAGCTTCTCATCGCGCTCACTCGATGGTCGCGGCGGCGAACTTCGCGAACGCCGTGCTGTCGGTCTTGATGCCCTTCAGGTCAGTACTGGCGAGCAGGGGCCGCTGCACGATCTGGGTGATCGGCACGTAGTAGGCCTGCTCGAGCACGTGACGCTGCAGCTCGGCCAGGTCGGCGTCGCGCCGGGCGGGGTCGGTCGCGGCGCGGATCGAGTCGCGCAGCTTGTTGATGGTGGCGTCCGACTCGCCGATGCCGAACCAGTTCTCGCCGCTGTCGGCGTCGGTGAAGACGTTGGCGGCGGTGGAGGCGTCACCGATCGAGCGGGTGACCTCGTAGGCGGCCACGTTCGGAGCCCCGACGGTGATCTTCTCGCCGTAGGTGATCACGTCGTAGGTCTGCACGCTCACCTTGAAGCCGAGCTTGCCCAGCTGGGTGGCGATGAGCTGGTCGACCTGCTTGGAGGTCGGCAGGTAGGGGTTGGAGTAGAGGGTGAACTCCAGCCGCTTGCCGTCCTTGGCCAGGACGCCGTCGGAGCCCTTCCGGTAGCCGGCCTCGGCCAGCAGCTTCGCGGCGGCATCGGGGTCGTAGCCGAACTCCGCGGACTGGTCGGAGACGCCGGGGACGGTGTCGTTGAAGAACGAGGTCGCCGGCTTCCAGTCGGAGGTGTAGACGGTGTCGATGATCTCGTCGCGGTCGATGCCGTGCTGGACCGCCTGGCGCACCAATCGGTCCTTGAAGACGGCCGTCTTGGTGTTGAGCGCCCAGCCGAAGGCGAAGCCCAGGTAGACCGGCGTGTGCACGCTGAAGCCCTGGCCCTTGAGGTCGGAGATCTGCTGCGGCGTCGGGTTGTAGGCGACCTGGGCCTGGCCCGACTGCACCGCGGCGGTGCGTACGGCGGCGTCGGGGCTGACCTTGTAGGTGATCTGCTCGATCTTCGCCGGGCCGGTGCTGCCGATCGCCTCGGGTCCCCACTCGTAGTCGTCGCGCTTCTCGAGGACGACGTTGTCGTCGGCCTTCCAGGACTTCACGACGTACGGCCCGGAGCCGTAGTTGGTGGACAGCTCGGCCTGCTCCTCCGCGGTGCCCGCGATCGCCTTGGGCGCGAACAGGGCGCTGCCGGCGTAGCCGAGGGTGGGGATGAACCCGAGCGTCGGTGCCGAGAAGCTCACCTGGACGGTCGTTGCGTCGACGGCCTTCGACCCTGCGTACGTCTTGGGGAACAGGCTGATCGGAGCGATGCCCTGGTCGGGCTGGCCCTTGGCCCAGTAGTCGAGGTTGGCGACCACGGCGGCGGCGTCGAGCGGGTCGCCGTTGGAGAAGGTCACGCCCTTCTTCAGGTGAAGGGTGAAGGAGGTGTAGTCGGAGTTGTTCTCCCACTTCTCCGCGATCCAGGGCGAGATCTTGCCCTGGTCGTCGACGTAGACGAGCTTGTCGTAGATCTGGCTGTAGACGTTGCCCTGGAAGCTGGAGATCGAGGAGGTGTTGGGCACCCAGGAGTTGCCGAGGGAGTCGAGCAGGAAGGTGATCCGGCCGTCGCTCGAGGCTCCGGAGGAGGCGCTGCCGCAGGCGGTCAGCGAGGCCGCGACGGTGGCCGCGACCGCGGCGAGGGCGATCTTGCGGCGCCAGGTGCCGGGGCGGATGACGGGTCGGGCGATCTTCATGGGGTTCCTTCGGTGATGTGCGGGGGTGGGTGACTCACGCGCCGAGAACGCGCCGGCCGGCCTGGACGAGGGCGAAGTCCTCCTGCGGCGGGTGCACCCGGATGCAGAGGGCGTCGCGCAGGTGGCGTTCGAGACGGTTGTTGCGGGTCAGGCCCGGGTTTCCGAGAGCGGCGACCGCGGTCTGGGTCGCCGAGACGACGGCCCGGGCGATGGCGACCTTGATGACCGAGAGCTGGGGGAGTACCGAGTCGTCGCCGGCCTCGAGCCGGCGCAGGGTGCCGTGGGCGAGGGTCTCGGCGGTGGCGATCTGCAGGTCGATCTCACCGGCGACCGCCTGGATCCGCTCGGTCTCGGCGATCGGCTTCCCCAGGGCGCTGGGCACCCGGGTGCGGGCGAACTCGGCGAAGGCCGAGCGCGCTGCGCGGGCCACACCGATGTAGAGCGCGGGATGCGCGAAGCTGCCCGGACCGGCGGTGGCCGCGGGGTCGCGGTAGGAGCCGTCGGGCTGTCGCGGGATCTCACGGAACGCCTCGTACGGCACCTCGACCCCGTCGTAGACGACGTCGTGGGTGTTGGAGGCGCGCAGACCCAGGTGGTCCCAGGTCTCGACCCAGGTGATGCCCTCGGCGTCGCCGGGGACGGTGACGTGCCCGACCCGAGGCCGGTGCGAGGGGGTGTCCGGCTCGTCGGCGGTCACCCAGACGCTGTGGTAGGTCAGGGCGGTCCCGCCGGTGGCGTAGGCCTTGTGGCCGTCGATGCGCCAGCCGTTCTCGGTGCGGGTGATCGTCGTCTTCGGGATCCCGCCGCGGGCGGGGGCACCCAGCTCGGGCTCGGCGCGGATCGCGTTGACGAACGCCGGCTCGCGGACCGACCGGCGCAGCAGGTGGTCGTAGTGCTCGGCGTACCAGCCACCGAGCTCGGCCTGTGCGGCGTGCGCCATCAGGGTGTTGGTGACGATCAGCGCCACCGACGGGTCGCCCTCGCCGATGGCCTGGACGATGCGGACGGCGTCGATGGTGCCGACTCCCGGGCCGCCGTAGCGCGTGCCGACCGTCGCGGTCACCAGGCCCGCCCGCCAGGCTGCCTCCAGGCCCTTGACCGGCACCTCCCCGGTGCGGTCGTATTCGGCGGCGTGCTCGGCGATCTCGGCGGTGGCCTGCGCGAGTGCGGCCTCGGAGAGGTCCGGGACCGGGAGGTCGTACGTCCTCTTGCCGGCGTCGTCGGTCGCGGTCATGCGCCGGCACCCTCGAGCGCCGCGGCCTTGTCGGCGGCACTGTCGGCGGCGGCGACGAAGTCGTCGCTGTAATAGCCGAGGTGCTCGGACTGCAGCGTGCCGCGGCGCCCCGTCGCCGCGCGGTGGGCGATCTCCTGGCGCACCAGCGGGAGGACGTACCTGCCGTACTCGGTGGCGTCGGCGAGCGTGTCGTAGCCGCGGATGGAGACCAGGTCGGCGCCGGCGTCGACGTAGTCGAGGATCGCGGCGGCGACGGTCTCGGGGCTGCCGACCAGCGCGGTGGAGGCGCCCTGGCCGCCGGTCGCGGCGGCGGTACGGGTCCACAGCGCGCGGTCGTAGCGCTCGGAGGCACCGGCGAACTCGAGGGCGCGCACCGAGCCGATGTTGGTCGCCTTCGACTGGTGGCGGCGGGTGAAGTAGGCGGCCTTCTCGTAGGTCGCGCCGATCTTGCCGATGTAGTCGTAGGCCTTCTCCCAGGCCTCCGCGTCGGTGGCGGCGACGATCGGCCGGAAGGTGACCCAGATGCGCGGGTTCGGCCGCCCGGCGGCGGCCGCGATCGCGTTGACCCGGTCGATCTCGGTGCGCAGCTCGGGCAGCGGCTCGCCCCAGAAGGAGAAGATGTCGGCCTGGGTGCCGCCGATGTCGAAGGCCTCCTGCGACTGCCCGCCGATGGAGATCGGGATCGGGTCGCCGGAGTAGGTGGCGAAGCCGGGGCCGAAGTCGTCGAACCGGTAGAACTCGCCCTCGTGGCTGAACGGCTCCTTCTCGGTCCAGGCGCGGCGCAGCAGGTCGATGTACTCGCCGGTGCGGGCGTAGCGCCGCGGCTTGGGCTCGTAGTCGCCCTGGCGGTGCTGCTCGTCGTCGGAGCCGCCGGAGATCAGGTGGACGACGGCTCGCCCCTGGGTGAGCTGGTCCAGCGTGGCCAGCTTCTGCGCCGCGACCAGGGGGAACGTGGTGTTGGGGCGCAGCGCGACGATCGGCCGGATCCGCTCGGTGAGGGTGCCGACGGCCGCGGCGGTGACGAAGGAGTCGGCCGAGTTCGAGCCGTAGGGGAGCAGCGTGTAGTCGAACTCCTGCTCCTCCAGGGTGGCCACGTAGCGCTTGAAGTAGTCCAGGTCGATGCCGTGGGGGACCTTGACCGGGTTCAGCTCGG
The DNA here is from genome assembly GCF_000960475.2 of Nocardioides luteus. Classification (GTDB taxonomy): domain Bacteria; phylum Actinomycetota; class Actinomycetes; order Propionibacteriales; family Nocardioidaceae; genus Nocardioides; species Nocardioides luteus_A. The sequence goes on from NZ_JZDQ02000007.1 coordinate 29,996, forward strand.
TGGACGGGTTCAGGTGGGAGAGGCTGATGAACTCGACCTTGGGCGATGCTGTCGCGGGGATCTGGGCGTCGAAGACGGGGATCGTCACGAGGGGTTCCTTCCGGGGCGCACGGGCTCAGTCGACAAAGTCCACTGACTTAGTCATCAATGCTGGTGGGTGAGGGTCGCGGCGTCCAACAGGAATGTGGGATGTGAATCCTTCGCCCTGGCTTATGCGTTGCTGATCAGGCGCAGGCTCGGGGTGCCGGCCAGGAAGTCGCGCCCGGCGGCCAGGGCGGTCTCCTCGATCTCGGGGTCGAGGCCGCGGCGCGCGATCATCCGCAGGTGAGCGGTGCCCGCGGCCGGGAGGCCGGTGCGTTCACGGATGCCGTGCGGGCTGCCGCCGATGCCGGGGAGCAGGGCGGTGCCGAGGCCTGCGCGTACCCCGGCCAGGACTCCTTCGAGCGTCGTCGAGGTCGCGGTGACCTCGACCTGGTGGCCGGCCTCGGCGAGCAGGGCCAGTGCCCGCTCGCGCAGCCCGCACGGCTCCTCGAACGCGACCAGGCTGAAGGTCTCCGCGGCGACCGGCTCGCGGGGTGCGGCGTACCAGTGGAGGGGGAGGAGGCCGACCTCGTGGCCGGCGGCCTGGCCGCTGGGATCGAGGACGAAGGCGAGGTCGACCGAGCCCTTGGCGACCGAGTCGTAGAGCTGGGTCGAGCGTCCGATCTCGAACCGGGTGCCCGTCTCCGGGAAGGCCTGGGTCAGGGTGCGCAGGAGCTCGGGGAGCATCTGCTCCACGGCGTGCTCGACGCAGCCGACCGTGATCGTGGTCGGGTTGGCCACCTCGAGGAGCGCGAGCGAGGCGTCGTGGGTCGCCAGGATCTTGCGGGCCTCGACCAGCACCCGCTCGCCGTCGGGCGTGAACCGCATGGTCCGGCCGTCCTTCTCGAAGAGGCGGCGCTTGAGGGTGCGCTCGAGGAGTCGTACGTGCTGGCTCAGTGCGGGCTGGCTGATGTGTCTCACGGCCGCCGCCTTGGTGAACCCGCCGCTCTCGGCGATCGCCACGAGCGTACGCAGGTGCTCAATGTCCAGCGAAATACTCATATATTCAGTGTGGACCCTGCGCGAGGCTCGTGGGTGGCCCTCTCAGATACCGATCACGATCGCCGATCGATCAGGTGAGCAGATTGGTCTTGGACGCCACCGGCGACCCGCCCCGAGCATGGTGGGCATGACTGCCATCGCCGTGACCGACGTCCCCCGTGCCTGGGACGAGCCCGAGGGGGTCGCCCCGCGCGGCACCCTGATCCTGCTCACCGGGAGGGGCGAGACCGCGGCGACGTACGCCCGGTTCGGCCGCCGGATCTCGGCCGACGCCTACAAGGTGCGCGTCGTCGAGGTGGACCCGGGCGACCTCGACACCGCCCGGGCGGCCGTTTCGGCGCTGGTGGGCGACGAGGACCTGCCCGCCCCGAAGGTGCTGGTCGGCTCGGACACTGGCGCGACCCTCGCTGCGCTGCTGGTCGGCGAGCTCCCGGTCGACGCCGCCGTCGTCGCGGGTCTCGCGCTGCCCGGATCGGGCGGACAGGTGGACGCCACGTGGGAGGACGAGCTCGAGGTACGCAGCGCCTGCCCGACCTACCGCGGGACGATCTCGGCCGACGAAGGCTTCGCGCGCGGTGCGCTGGCGGCGCCGCTGCCGTGGGAGGAGATCTCGCTGAGCGTGCCCGAGGTGCCGCTGCTGGTCCTCCACGGCCGCGACGACCGGGTCACGCCGGTCGGCGAGGCCCTCAAACCGTGGGTCGGCGCCTCGACCGTCGAGCAGCACGTCGTCGAGGGCGGCCGCCACGACATCCTCAACGACGTCACCCACCGCTCGGTCGCGGCCACGATCGTGCTCTTCCTCGAGCGCCTCAAGCTGGGCGCCGACCTCCCGGTCATCGTGCGGCAGGTCGGCCGGTGACCCTGCCCGACGGGTTTCTTGCCGAGCTCACCGCTGCCGTTCCTGCGGCCTCGACCGGGGCTGCCGAGCTGGCTGCGGTCGCAGTCGACCGCTCCGGGATCCTCACCGAAGGAGTGCCCGACGTGGTGGTCCGGGCGACCTCGGTCGGGGACGTCCGGACCACGCTCCGGCTGGCCTTCGAGCACCGAGTACCCGTCGTGCCCCGCGGTGCCGGCACCGGCCTGGCCGGAGGGGCGGTCGCCGCACCCGGCACCCTCGTGCTCGACGTGAGCGGCCTGGACCGGATCGTCTCCCTCGACCCGGTCGACCAGATCGCCCACGTCGAGCCCGGGGTGATCACCGCACAGCTCGACAGGGTCGCCGGCGAGCACGGCCTGCGCTACGCCCCGGACCCGGCCTCGGCCGCGATCTCGACGATCGGCGGCAACATCGCCACCAACGCCGGCGGGCTGCGCTGCGTCAAGTACGGCGTCACCCGCGACGCGGTGCTCGGCCTCGAGGTCGTGCTCGCGGACGGCACCCTGATCAGCACCGGACGATCGACCCTGAAGGGCGTCGCCGGCCTCGACCTCACCGGCCTCTTCGTCGGCTCCGAGGGCACCCTCGGCGTGGTCGTCGGCGCGACCCTGCGGCTGCGTCCCCTTCCGGAACGGACCCTGACCGTGGCCGCGGCCTACGCAGGGGTCGAGGCGGCGGCGCGGGCCTGCGCCGCGCTCGCCCAGGACCGGCGAGAGCCGGCGATGCTCGAGCTGCTCGACCAGGCCACCCTCCAGGTCGTCGACGACGCCCAGGGCACCGCCTACGCCGCGCGGGGCGGGGCGCTGGTCATCGCCCAGGCCGACGGTCCCGCCGCTGATTCCGAGATCGAGGCCATCGCCGCCGTGCTCGGCAAGGAGGCGACCTGGATCGAGCAGGGCGTCGACGAGGAGGCCTCGGCCCGGTTGGTCGAGGCCCGCCGCCTCGCCCTGCCCTCCATCGAGACCAAGGGCTCGGTGCTGATCGAGGACATCTGCGTGCCCCGCTCCCGTCTGGCCGAGGCGTTCGCCCGGGTCGAGGAGATCGCCCGGCGCCGCGGCGTACGCATCTACTCCTTCGCCCACGCCGGCGACGGCAACCTGCACCCGCTGATCGGCTACCCGCCCGGTCCGGTGCCCCCGGAGGTCCTCGCCGCCGGCGACGACATCTTCGCCCTCGCGCTCGAACTCGGCGGCACCGTCACCGCCGAGCACGGCATCGGCCTGCTCAAGCGCTCCTGGCTCGCCCGCGAAGTCGGCCCGGACGCGCTCGGTGTGCACCGGGCCATCAAGACCGCCCTCGATCCACGGGGGATCCTCAACCCGGGGAAGGCCTACTGAGTCGGCCGGTCCGCCGCGTGTAACACGTCGTTCGTAGGACTATCCGGTCGTTCGGATAGGGCGACCAGTCCTACGAACGACGTGTTACACGGTCGGGGCCCGGCGCGCGAGCGGCGACGAGGTCAGGTGCTCGCCCATCCGGCGGCCTCGGCGCTCAGGTGTCGGCGGACGTGGTCGACCGCCGGTGGTGCGTCGGGGCCGGTGACGAGCCAGAGGGTGTTGAGCGGGCCGAGCCTGGGTTCGTGGAGGCGTACGACGGTGCCGTCGGCGAGCGCGCCGTCGACCAGGTAGCGGGGCAGGACCGAGGCGCCGATGCCGGCGACGACGGCGCGGAGGAGGCCGCGTAGGTCGGGGAGGACGAGCGCGGTGCGGTTGGTGGGGCGTTCGTCGAACTCGGTGAGCCAGTAGCGCCGGATGATCGGCAGGTCGGGGGAGTAGGCAGCCAGCGGCACGCTCGCGAGTGCGCGCAGTGGGTCCTGCTCCAGCTCGGCGGGGTCGACCTGGGCCGCGAGCGCCGGGGCCGCGACGAGGAGGAACTCCTCGTCGACCAGCGCGGTCGACCGAAGGCGCTCGTCGGTGGGGCGTACGGAGGAGACGACCAGGTCGAGGCGGTCGGCGGCGAGGTCGTCGAGGAGGTCCTGCGCCAGCCCGGTGGTCACCGACACGTCGAGGCCTTCGCGCACGAGCGGCGCCAGGGCCGGTACGACCCGGCTGGCCATCACGTCGGCGGCCCCGCCGATCCGGATGCTCGCGGGACCGATCGCCGGCTCGGTGCCGACCGCGCCGCGGAGCTGGTCGACCAGCGGGGTGATCCGGGCGGCGAGTGCGTCGGCCCGGCCGGTCGGCACCAGGCCGGTGCGGGAGCGCTCGAACAGGGTCGCGCCGAGCTCGTGCTCGAGCTTGCGGATCCGCGCCGTCACCGCGGGCTGGGAGAGGTCGAGGCGTCGCGCGGCGGCGCTGATCGACCGTTCACGGTAGGCGTGCGCGAAGGCTTCCCAAAGATCGAGCGAGGTCATAGAAATCATTATGACGGTGCGGGTCGGTGTGGGAGTGAAGTCCGGGATGACCGTCGTTAGGTCATCACCAAACCGAACCACAGAAGGAAGACTCATGACACGCGTACTGATGGTCGTCTCGGCGGCCGACACCCTCGTCCTCGCCGACGGCAGCGAGCACCCGACCGGCTTCTGGGCCGAGGAGGTCGCCGCCTCCCACGAGACGCTCGCCGGAGCCGGCGTCGAGATCGACATCGCCACCCCGGGTGGCCGGAGGCCGACCGTCGACGCGCTCTCGCTCAGCGAGCAGGGCGGCGTCCAGGCCGAGGACGCCGAGCGCTTCCGCGCCTACCTCGCGACCCTCGAGGAGCAGCTCGACCACCCGCTCGTGCTCGCCGACGCCGACCCGTCGGCCTACGACGCCGTCTACATCCCCGGCGGTCACGCCCCGATGACAGACCTGGTCGAGGACCCTGCGCTCGCCGCGATCCTGACCGCCACCGACTCAGCCGGCCGTCCGGTGGTCGCGCTCTGCCACGGCGTCGCCGGTCTGCTCGCCGCCACCGGCGAGGGCGGCTGGCTCTTCGGCGGGCGCCGGATGACCGGGTTCACCGACACCGAGGAGCAGCAGGGCGGCTACGGCGACAGCATCCCGTTCTCGGTCGAGCAGCGGATGCGCGCCGCCGGCGGCGTCGTCGAGACCGGCGAGCCGTGGAGCGACACCGTCGTGGTCGACGGCACCCTGATCACCGGCCAGAACCCGCAGTCCAGCGTCTCGACCGCGAAGGCGCTCCTGGAGCGGCTCGCCTGAACCTACGGGTCAACCGTCACGAGGCGACTTCGTCACCGTCGGTGTCGAAGTCGGCCTCGATGATGGAGCGTTCGAGCTTGCTGAGCAGCCGGGCGAGCTCGTCGCGCTCCTCCTTGGTGAGCTGGTGGAGCAGCGCGTTCTCGGCGCGGAGGTGGTCCTCGATGGCGCGGTTGATCAGGTCGAGGCCCTTGTCGGTGAGCTGGGAGTAGACGACGCGGCGGTCGTCGGCGTCGCGCTGGCGGGTGATCAGCCCGGCGGCCTCCAGGCGGTCGAGCCGGAAGGTCACGCCTGCCGAGGAGAGCAGCGAGCCGCTGGCGAGGTCGCGGCCGGCCTTGCGGTAGGGCGCGCCGGCCCGGCGCAGCGCGGCGAGGACGTCGAACGAGGCGGAGTTGAGGTCGTGCCGGCCGAAGACCTGGGTCAGGACCGACTGATAGCGCAGGTAGATCCGGTGCACCCTTCCGAACAGTGCGATCGGGGAGGGGTCGAGGTCGGGACGCTCGTGTGTCCACTGGGAGACGATCGCGTCGACCGCGTCATCGCCGCCCGAGGACTCATTGACGCCGGATCCGGTGTGACTCATGGTCGAAGTGTACGAGTCGGCTCGGGCTCCGCGAGACAGGAAGTTAACACAGAGGGGGTTGACGTCAGATCGTGACGCACCGCACACTCTTAGGACTTAACGATTAAGCACTTAGCAATTACGTCTGCCGAGTGCGTGAACCGAAAGTTCCCCTCACATGGTCAACATCACCCCGGTGCCGCCGGCTGTCACGGCGGAGCAGATCAGTGCCAGACTCGAGCGGCTCCCGCTCTCGCGCTGGCACGTCAAGACCCGCGTGCTCGTCGGCGTGGCCACCTTCTTCGACGGCTTCGACCAGCTGATGATCGCCTACGCGCTGCCGGTGCTCATCCCGTTCTTCGGCCTGAACCCCGGCATGATCGCCTGGACGATCGCGGTCGGCGGCATCGGCATGCTGCTCGGCGCACTGGCGGGCGGCTGGGCCGCCGACCGGGTCGGACGGGTGCCGGTCCTCATCGGCTCGCTGGTCCTGTACGCCGTCACCAGCCTGCTCATGGCGGGCACCTCGACGCTCTGGCTCTTCCTGGCCCTGCGGTTCGTCCAGGGCTTCGGCCTCGGCGCGGAGGTTCCGGTCGCGGCGACGTACATCGGCGAGATCACGCGCGCCCATCGCCGTGGGCGCTTCGTGCTGATCTATGAGCTGATCTTCCCCGCCGGCCTGGTGGCCTCCGCGCTGGTCGCCGCGTGGGTCGTGCCCACCCTCGGCTGGCGCTGGCTCTTCGCGCTCGGTGCGATCCCGCTGATCCTGGTGCCGTTCCTGCGCCGCGTCCCCGAGTCGCCCCGCTGGCTCGCCGCCCATGGGCGCTTGGAGGAGGCCGACCGGGCGACGCGCCGGATCGAGGAGCAGGTCGCCGCGCAGAAGGGTGAGCTGCCGGCTCCGGACGTCAGCGAGGCGTTGGCCGTCCAGCAGGGCCGGCGAGCGCGCGTGGCCGAGCTGTTCCAGGGCGTCTACCTGCGCCGGACGCTGATGCTCGCGGCCGCCTGGCTCACGGCGTACTTCGTCAACTACGGCATCGCAGCCTGGCTGCCGACCATCTACGGCCGCGTCTTCCACCTGGATGTCGACACCGCGCTGCGCTACAGCGTCGCCACCAGCGTCGCCGGCATCGTCGGCTGCGTCGTCATCGCGCTGACCATCGACCTGATCGGCCGCCGGGTCGCGATCACGGTCGCGATGCTCGGCAGTGCTACGACGCTGTTCATCCTCGCCTCGACCGGGGCGACCAGCGCCGGCTCCGTGCTGCTCTGGTCGGCGCTGTCCGCGATGTGCATCTTCGCGGTGAACCTGGCGCTCTACGTCTACACCGCCGAGCTCTACCCGACCCGGATGCGGGCGCTCGGCTGCAGCGTCGGCGGTGCGTTCGGCCGGCTCGGCATCATCGTCGGCCCGCTCGTCGTCGGCGGGCTCATCGACCGCGGGTTCTCGATCGCCGACGTCTTCGTCGTCATGGGTGCCGTCGCCGTCGTCGGCGCGCTCACCACGGTCGTCTTCGCGGTCGAGACGCGGGAGCGTACGTTGGAGGAGATCTCCCAGTGAGCGCTCCCGGGATGCTGGCAGAGGCGGTCGTTCCGGCCGACGAGATCCTGGTCGCGGGGGAGTGGCGCCGCGGGAGCGGAGCCGAGTCGAAGAGCATCGACCCGGCGGACGGCAGCGTGATCACCACGGTCCACCACGCCACGGCCGAGGACGTCGACGAGGCGGTCTCCCGTGGGGCGGAGGCCTCGGCCGAGTGGGGCCGGCGGCTCCCGCACGAGCGGGCGCGCCACCTGCACCGGATCGCCGACGGGATCGAGGGTGCGGCCGAGCGCCTCGCCCGGCTGCAGACGAGGGACACCGGCAAGACGCTCAAGGAGACCTCCGCCCTGGTGGCGAGCGCCGCGGGCACATTCCGCTACATGGCCGCTGCGCTGGAGACCTTCGACGAGGAGCTGACAGCGCCGCGCGGCAGCTCGCTCACGATGAGCGTCCACGAGCCGATCGGCGTCGTCGGTGCGATCACCCCCTGGAACTCACCGATCGCCAGCGACGCCCAGAAGATCGCGCCCGCCCTGGCCGCCGGCAACGCCGTCGTGCTCAAGCCGGCCGAGTGGACGCCCCTGGTCTCGCTCGCTCTGGCACGCATCATCACCGACTCCGGGCTCCCGCCAGGTCTGGTCTCGGTGCTGCCCGGCAGGGGGTCGGTCGCGGGTGACGCCATCGTGCGCCATCCGGGCGTCGGCAAGGTCTCCTTCACCGGAGGCACCACGACCGGTCGCCTCATCGCCCACGCCGCCGCCGACAAGCTGATGCCGGTCACGCTCGAGCTGGGCGGCAAGTCCCCGACCATCGTCTTCGAGGACGCCGACATCGAGGCCGCGATCGCGGGGATCCTGTTCGGCATCTACTCCAGCTCCGGGCAGAGCTGCATCGCCGGCTCCCGGCTCTTCCTGCCCTCGGCACGTGCCGAGGAGTTCCTCGAGCGCCTGGTCAAGGCGGTGGCGCGGCTGCGGATCGGTCACGGGCTCGACCCCGCCACCCAGGTGGCGCCGCTGGTCCATCACCGGCACCGCGACAGCGTCGCCGGCCATGTCGAGCGTGCCCGTGCGGCCGGCGGGGAGGTGCTGGTCGGCGGCGGGGTGCCCGAGGGGGATGTGTACGCCGACGGTGCCTACTACCTGCCGACCGTCATCGCCGGCCTGGACAACTCCTCGCCGACCTGCCAGGAGGAGATCTTCGGCCCGGTGCTCTCGGTGCTCACCTACGACGACGAGGACGACCTGGTCGCCCGCGCGAACGACTCGGTCTACGGGCTGGCGTGCGGCCTGTGGACCCGTGACTACCGCACCGCCTGGCGGGTGGCCCGCCGGATCGATGCCGGCACGGTGTGGATCAACACCTACAAGCAGTTCAGCATCTCCACCCCGTTCAGCGGGATGAAGGAGAGCGGCCTAGGCACCGAGAAGGGCCGTCGCGGCATCGCGGAGTACACGCGCCAGAAGAGCCTCTACTGGGGACTCGACGAGGCGCCGCACCCCTGGGCCGGCTGACCCGGCGGGTCACAAGAGGGCCTCGAGGTGATCTGGGCCACGGGTTCCTCTTGACACGAAAAAGCCTAAGCACTTAAATATTAACCACTAAGAGAAAGGAGTCGGGATGTCGATCGCAACACTGCACTCGCTGCGCAGCGTCCAGCTGCAGGTGCCGACCCTCACCGAGTCGACGGACTTCTACTCCGAGGTCTGGGGCCTCTCGGTCGTCGAGCAGGACCATGACGACACCTGGCTGCGCGGCACGGGGGAGAACCACCACGTCCTCCAGCTGACCCGCGCGGCGCGCAACGGCCTCGGCGCCATCTCGTTCGCGGTGCGTACGCCGGCCGAGGTCGACGAGGCCGCTCGCCGGCTCGCCCTCCGCGGCATCCCGATGCTCACCGAGCCGGGTGCCCTGGACCAGGCTGGCGGCGGCTACGGCATCCGCTTCGCCGACCCGGAGGGCCGGGTCATCGAGCTCGTCGCCGACGTCCACGCGGTGAAGCCGCTCGACCGTGACCGTCCGGTCCCGATCGGAGTGACGCACGTCGTGCTCAACACCGTCGACATCGACCGCGCGGTGGCCTTCTACACCGACGTCCTCGGGATGCGGGTCTCGGACTGGTCCGAGCACCAGATGGCGTTCCTGCGCTGCAACACCGACCACCACAGCATCGCCTTCAACCAGGCGGCGTGGACCTCGGTCAACCATGTGGCGTACGAGATGCCGAGCATGGACCACTTCATGCGGGGCATCGGCTCGCTCAAGCAGCAGGGCGTCACCCCGCTGTGGGGGCCGGGCCGCCACGGCCCGGGCAACAACACCTTCTCCTACTTCGCCGACCCCGCGGGGCTCGTGTGCGAGTACACCTCCGACGTCGCCCAGGTCGTCGAGGACCAATGGCTGTGCAAGGTGTGGCGCCGGGTCCCCGAGCTCTCCGACCTGTGGGGGACCGCGGGCCCGCCGTCCAAGGACGTACGCAGCCACATGGCCGGCATCGAGGACGTGGGCGTGTTCGCCGACCGTCCCGACCTGGCCGCCGCGTACGCCTCGACGCCGGCCCGCGACCTGGTGGAGGTGGCCCGATGACGAAGGTCAGCATCATCGGCGCCGGCGCCATCGGCCGGCCCGTGATCGAGGCCCTGGTGGGTGGAGCGGTTGAGGACGTCGAGGTCGTGGGAGTCGTCAACGACACCCCGGTCGGGGAGTGCCCGGTGCCGCAGATCCGGCTCGCCAAGGCGATCGAGAGCAGCGACGTGATCGTCGAGTGCGCCGGTCAGGCGGTCGTCTCCGTGCACGGCGTCGAGATCCTCGAGGCCGGCCGAGACCTGCTGATCACCTCGGCGGGAGCGCTGGCCGATCCCGATCTGGTCGCCAGGCTCCTGGCTGCCGGTCCGGGGCGGATGTTCGTCACCTCCGGTGCCATCGGCGGCATCGACCTGCTGGTCAGTGCCGCCAGCCACGGCGCTGTGCACCGCGCCTCGGTGACCACCACCAAGCTGCCCGCGACCCTGCTGCAGCCGTGGATGGACGACGCGACCCAGGAGCGGGTCCGGGCCACCACGGAGCCGACCACGATCTTCGAGGGGTCCGCCGCGGAGGCGGCACGCTACTTCCCGCGCTCGCTCAACGTCGCGGCCACCGTCGGGCTCGCCGTGGGCGACCTGGAGCTGGTCGAGGTGCGGCTCGTCGCCGACCCCGGCGCCGAGCTGACCAGCCACGTCATCGAGGCCGACGCGGACGCCGGCAGCTACCGGTTCGAGATCCGCAACCACCCCTCGGCCGCCAACCCGCGTACCAGTGGCGTCGTCTCGCGCGCCGTGGTCCGGTCCCTGTCCATGCTCGTCGGCCGCCCGGTCGGCGCGGTCAGCATCGTCTGAGGCCGCGATGACGACCACCACGCTCCGTACGACCGGGGTCCACGTCGAGGACACCGGCAGCGGCCCGACCATCCTGTGCCTGCACGGCATCGGGTCCAGCTCGGCCTCGTTCGCGCCCCAGGTCGCGGCGCTGGCCGGTGAGTTCCGGCTGCTGGCCTGGGACGCCCCCGGCTATGCCCGCTCCGCCGACCCCGAGAGCTCTCTCGACCTCGACGGGTTCGCCGATGCGGCGGCCGCCGTGATCGAGGAGTACGCAGCAGCCGGCCCGGTCCACGTCCTGGGTGTCTCCTGGGGAGGGGTCATCGCGGTCCGGCTCGCGACCCGTCACCCCGAGCTGGTCCGGAGCCTCGTGCTCGCCGACGCGAGCCGCGGCTCCGGCACCGCCCCGGAGAAGGCTGCGGCGATGCGGGCCCGGGCCGCCGAGCTCGACGCCGCCGGCAGCGACGCCTTCGCCGGCGGCCGCGGCCCGCGGCTGGTGAGCCCGGACGCGCCGGGCGAGCTGGTCGACCGGGTCGTCGCCACGATGCGCGACGCGATCCGGCTGCCCGGCTACGGCCTCGCCGCCGAGTCGATGGCCGCCACCGACCTGACCTCCGAGCTCGCCGCCATCGACACCCCGACGCTGGTGCTCTGCGGCGACCAGGACCAGGTCACCGGGATCACCGAGTCGCAGGCGCTCGCCGGCGGCATCCCCGACGCCGTGCTGGTGACGCTGCGCGGCGCCGGCCACCTGGCCAACCAGGAGTCGCCCGAGGCGTTCAACGCCTGGCTCTCCTCCTTCGTCGGGATCGTCGAGCGCCTCTACGCCTGACGCCCTCCCTGAACCCACCTGAGAACGACAACACCGCAAGAGAGGAACCACTCATGTCGATCACCCAGCAGCCCCTCACGTACGAGACGGCCGAGAGCCTGGAGGAGTTCACCGACTCCATCATCCTGACCCGCGCCTCGCGCCACGAGGACTGGGACACCCTCGGCTTCCAGGCCAAGGCCGGCGACCAGTTCAAGCGCGCCCAGATCCGCTACGTCGGCTCCGGTGCGACCGGCAACCACGAGAACGACAACCGCACCATCAGGTCGCAGGGCTTCACCTTCTCCAACATGCTGCTGCCCCCGGGCGCCGAGGGCCCCGAGCACACCCACCACGACGCCGAGGAGGCCTTCTTCGTCCTCGAGGGCGAGGTCGAGGTCGGCGTGCACCGAGACGGCCAGGTCGTCAAGCGCACCCTCGGCTACCGCGACATGATCGTGGTGCCGGCCGGCGTGCCGCGGAGCCTGAAGAACAACGGCGATGTCGACGCGCTCTTCTGCGTCATCATCGGCGCCCAGAAGCCGCAGGTCCCGACGTACCCGGAGACCTCCGCGATGCACGGCGTCACCCGGGACTGACCCATGAGTCTCGACGGTGCACCGGTCCTGGTCACGGGCGCGGGTCGCGGCCTCGGGCTGGCGATCTCCCGGCGCCTGGCCCGGGCCGGTGCCCGGGTCTGGCTCGCGGACATCCGCGAGGACTGGCTGGCGACGGCCGCAGCGACCCTCCGCGAGGAGGGCCACGAGGTCTCGACCGTGCCGGTGGACGTCACCGACCAGGCGTCGGTGCGGGCGATGGTGAAGGAGACCGGGCCGGTCTACGGCCTGGTCAACAACGCGGCCCGCGCCGACGGGGTCGGCGGCAAGCCGGTCCACGAGATCGACCCGGCCGAGTGGGACTCGCTGATGGCGGTCAACCTGCGGGGCCCGTGGCTGGTCAGCCGCGAGGTCGTCCCGGGGATGATCGAGGCCGGCACCGGCCGGGTGCTCAACATCGGCTCGGACTCGGCGCTCTACGGCTCCGCGAACCTCGCCCACTACATCGCCTCCAAGGGCGGTCTCGCCGCGCTGACCCGGGCGATGGCGCGTGACCTCGGCCCGCACGGGATCACCGTCAACACCCTGGCCGCCGGTCTCACCACCACCGAGGCCGCGCAGCAGATCCCCGAGCACCGCCACCAGCTCTACCGCGACAACCGGGCGCTGACCCGGGACCAGGAGCCCGCCGACGTCGTCGGGGCGGCGGCCTTCCTGCTCGGGCCCGAGGCCGCCTACATCACCGGCCAGCAGCTCGTCGTCGACGGCGGCTTCGTCTTCCACTGACAGGACCTTCACGACCATGGATCTCCATCTCGCCGATCGCACCGTGCTCGTCACGGGCGGCAGCTCCGGCGTCGGTCTCGCGACCGTCGCCACCCTCCTCGAGGAGGGCGCGAACGTCATCACCTGCGCCCGCCGTCTCGACGTGCTCGAGAAGGCGCTCGCCGACCTCGACACGCCCGCCGACCGGATGCTCGCGATGAGCTGCGACGTACGCGACGCCGACCAGGTGCGCGCGCTGGTCGAGGCCGGGGCGGCCCGGTTCGGCGGGATCGACGGGCTGGTCAACAACGCCGGCCAGTCCCGGATGCTCGGGCTCGACCGGGCGACCGTGGAGGACTTCCGCGACGAGCTGGACCTGAAGTTCGGCGGCGTCCTCAACGTCACCGGGACCGCGCTGCCGTACCTGCGGGCCTCCGACGCCGCCGCGATCGTCACGATCAACGCGGTGCTGGCCCGCCAGCCCGAGCCACGGCTGGTCACCACCTCCGCCGCACGGGCAGGCCTGCTCAACCTGACCAAGTCGATGGCATCCGAGTACGCACCCGACATCCGGGTCAACAGCGTCTGCCTCGGACTGATCGACACCGGCCAGTGGCGACGGCGTTTCGAGGCGGACGAGCAGGCCACCTCGTACGAGGCCTTCGAGAGCGACCTCGCCGCCGACCGCGGCATCTCCCTGGGTCGGTTCGGCCGGGCCGAGGAGGTCGCCGCGATGGTCGTGACCCTGCTGTCCCCTCGCGCCTCGTACGTCACCGGCGCAGCGCTCGACGTGTGTGGCGGCGTTGCCCGCTACGTGGCCTGAGGAGACCGAGATGACCAACCTGACCACCGCTGCCCCTGATGTGGTGACCTACGCCGACGGCGGCGACCTGCTCGTCGCGGTGCTCCGCGAGGTGGGCGTCGACACCGTCTTCGGTGTCATCTCCGTCCACAACCTGCCGCTCGTCGAGGCGGTCTCACGCGAGCTGCGGTTCGTTCCGGTGCGCCACGAGGCGAGCGCCGTCAACGCCGCCGACGGCTACGCCCGGGCGACCGGCGGCCTCGGCTGCGCGCTGACCAGCACCGGCACCGGCGCGGGCAACGCGGCCGGCTCGCTGATCGAGTCGCTGAGCTCGGCCACCTCGGTGCTGCACGTGACCGGACAGGTCGAGTCCGCCTACCTCGGCTCGGGTCGCGGCTTCATCCACGAGACCAAGGACCAGCTCGGCATGCTGCGGGCGGTCTCGCTCGACGCCGTCACCGTGCCCTCGCTGGAGGAGTCGGCCGGCATCCTGCGGGCCGCCGTCGACCGGGCGCTGGGTGGGCCCGGCCGCGCGGGTGGTCCGGTGAGCGTCGAGTGGCCGATCGACCTGCAGTACCTGCCGCAGCGCGAGGTCGTCGAGATCGCCGAGATGCCGGACGCGCCGGTCGCGGCGACGGCGCCCGCCGGCCTCGACGCGCTGACCGAGCTGATCGTCGCCGCCGAGCGGCCGCTGATCTGGGCCGGGGGCGGTGTCGCCGAGGCCGGGGCCGAGCTGACCGAGCTGCTCGAGACCTGGGGCGCAGGCCTGCTGACCTCCAACTCCGGCCGCGGCGCGGTCCCCGAGGACCACCCGCTCGTCGTCGGCAACTACGGCGCCACGCCCGGCGGCGGCGAGCTGCTCGCCGAGGCCGACCTGCTGCTCAGCATCGGCACCCACTTCCGGTCCAACGAGACCCGCGACTACGACCTCGTCCTGCCCCCGGTGCATGTCCAGGTCGACCTCGACCCGGCAGCGCTCGGACGGGTCTTCCCGATCGCGGCCGGAGTGGCGGCGGACGTCCGCGACGTGCTGCCCGCGATCACCGAGGCCGTGCGAGACCGCGGACGGGCCGCGGCGGAGTGGCGTGCCCGGGTGACCCGGGCACGCCAGGACGTACGCGCCACCCAGCGTGCGGGGCTCGGTGACCACGCCGTGCTCGCCGACGCGCTGCGCGCCGCGCTGCCGCGCCGGTCGGTGCTCGCCCGCGACGTCACCATCGCGTCCTCGTCGTGGGGCAACCGGCTCTTCGAGGTCTACGACCCCCGCGACAACGTCTTCCCCCGCGGCGGCGGGATCGGCCAGGGGCTCGGCATGGGGCTCGGCGCCGCGATGGGCCGCCACGACGAGCCGACCGTCGTCATCGCCGGCGACGGTGGCCTGGCCGTACACCTGGGTGAGCTGCTCACCCTCGCCCAGGAGCGTCCGTGGCTGGTGCTGATGGTCTTCAACGACGGCGGCTACGGCGTGCTCCGCAACATGCAGGAGGCCCGCGGCGTCGACCGCGCCGGCGTCGACCTGACCACTCCCGACTTCGCCGGTCTCGCGGGCGCGCTCGGCCTGCCCTATCAGCGGATCGGCACCGCCGCCGAGGCCGCGCCCGAGCTCGAGCGGGCCGTCGCTCGACGTGGTCCGGTGCTCGTCGAGGTCGACCTGGAGTCCTTCGGCCCGATGCCGCGGCCGTTCACACCGCCGGTCAAGGTTCCCGACCCGACCACGAGGAGGTCGTCATGAGTCTCGCCACCGAGGAGCAGGAGCTGGAGCTCCTGGTCAAGCAGATGACCCTGGAGGCCGACGGCGTACTGTCGCTGCGGCTCGTCCACCCCGGCGGCGACCCGCTGCCCGAGTGGAGCCCGGGTGCCCACGTCGACCTGACCCTGAAGGGGTCGCTGGTGCGGCAGTACTCGCTGTGCGGCGACCCCGCCGACCGCGGCAGCTACCGGGTCGCGGTGCTGCGCGAGCAGGCCGCCCTCGGCGGCTCGGAGTACGTCCACGAGGGGCTGCGCCCCGGCCATCGGCTCCGTGTGGTCGGTCCCCGCAACAACTTCGACTTCCTCCCTGCCAAGCGCTACGTCTTCGTCGCCGGCGGCATCGGGATCACCCCGCTGCTCGCGATGCTGACCGAGGCCGAGCGGCAGGGCACCGACTGGGAGCTGTGGTACGGCGGTCGCCGCGAGGACTCGATGGCGTTCCTCGACGAGCTGGCGGCGTACGGGGACCGGGTGAAGGTCATCCCGGAGGAGACCCACGGCCGGCTCGACCTGGCCACCGCGCTGCCGACGCCCGAGCCGGGCACCCTGGTCTACTGCTGCGGACCCGAGGGGCTGCTGGCGGTGGTCGAGGAGCATGCCGCGAGCTGGCCCGAGGGGACGCTGCAGGTGGAGCGTTTCAAGGCCAAGCAGATCGAGGTCGACCCCGACGGTGAGCAGCCGATCTCTGTCGACTGCCGGCGCTCCGGCCGGGTCGTGCAGGTGCCTGCCGACGTACCGGTCATCGACGCCCTCGAGGCCGCCGGGATCACGGTCTCCAGCTCCTGCCGCGACGGGATCTGCGGCACCTGCGAGACCAAGGTGCTCGCCGGCACCCCCGACCACCGCGACTCCCTGCTCAGCGACACCGAGCAGGCGTCCGGCACCACCATGATGATCTGCGTCTCCCGGGCGCGGACCCCCGAGCTGGCGCTCGACATCTGACGCGCCGTACCGACTGCACACGAGGGAGAACACAGCAATGGGCTATCTAGCGCCGATCCAGGCGGCGGTCGCCGAGACGACCCCCTGGGAGACCAAGCTCGCCGGTGCCATCGAAGAGGTCTTCGGTGGCGGCCGGCACGACCTGCCGGGGCTCGTCGACGGGCTCAACGAGCTCGGCATCCCGGCACCCGGCGGCGGTCCGTGGACCACCGAGGGATTCACCACAGCGATCGCCGAGCTCGCCGCGGCGGGCAAGCAGGAGGACTGAGCCATGGGACCGATGGTCAAACGACAGCTGAGCGCGGACCAGATCCTCGCGACCGGCCTGCGCAACCAGTGGTACGCGATCTGCCCCTCCGACATGGTGCCGCAGGGCGGCGTCCACCGGGTGCGCCGGCTCGGGATCGACTGGGTGCTGTTCCGGGAGTCCGACGGCACCCTGCGGATGCTCGAGGACCGCTGCCCGCACCGTGGCGCGCCGCTCTCCCAGGGACAGCACCTGGGCAGCAAGATCGCCTGCGCCTACCACGGCGTCCAGGTCGACGGCACCGGCAAGGTCGTCTCCGTGCCCGGCCTGCCCGGCTGCAACCTGGAGGGCAAGACGCTCGTGCCGAGCCCGCCGCTGCAGGAGCTGGGCGGCGCGATCCTCGCCTACATCGGCGACGAGCAGCACCCCGACCCGGCCCCGGTCGCGCTGCCGGACCCGCTGGTCGACGAGGAGATCTCGTCCTTCCTCTGCTACGCCGAGTGGGACACCCCGTGGCGCTACGCCATGGAGAACCTGCTCGACCCGATGCACGGCGCGTTCCTCCACCGCGAGTCGCACTCGATGTTCGGCGGCGACACCGAGGCCAGGTTCCGCATCCGCGAGACCGACCGCGGCTTCTTCTTCGAGAAGACCGACCAGCGTGGCGTGAACTTCGACTGGGTCGAGTTCTGCCGCACCGGCATCGACTGGGTCGACCTCTCCATCCCGTACCCGCCGACCGCCGGCCCCGGCGGCTCCTTCGGCATCGTCGGCATGGGCACCCCGATCGACGAGCACACCACTGCGGTCTTCTTCTGGCGCTACCGCAAGGTCAGCGGCTGGGAGCGCGACGTGTGGCGCTTCCTCTACCGCACCAAGCTCGAGGCCCGGCACTGGCACGTGCTCGAGCAGGACCGGGTCATGCTCGAGGCGATGGCCGAGGACGCCGACCAGGCCGAGAACCTCTACCAGCACGACCTCGGTGTCGTCCGGCTCCGCCGGCTCTACAAGAAGCTCGCCGAGGAGCAGGCGGCTGGGCTCGCGCCGTCGCCGTCGCCGGAATCGGTTCCGGCCGGGCGCGCCTGAGGCGAGCCCGGCCGGAGGGCCAGTGGGTCAGCGGACCGGAGCCCCCGGACCCAGCGGGATCCCCAGCGCCCACCACACGAAGAACAGCGCGGTCCAGGCCAGGCTCATCGCGATCGCCAGCGGCAGCGTGTAGGAGGCGAGGGTGCCGATGCCGGCGTCCTTGCGGTAGCGCTGCAGGAAGCCGAGGGCCATCACGAAGTAGGGGCTCATCGGGGTGATCGCGGTGGAGCCGGAGTCGGCGATCCGGAAGAGCGCCTGGGTGGTCTCCGGCGGCACCGCGAGCAGCATCAGCATGGGCACCAGGACGGGCGCGGCGATGGACCACATCGCCGAGCCGCTGGTGACCAGCACGTTGACGATGCTGAGCAGCGCCAGAACGAGGAGGAAGACCACCCAGACCGGGATGTTGCTGGTCTTCAGCGCCTCGGCGGAGTTAACTGCGACGACATCGCCGAGGTGGGTCCAGTCGAAGTACGCCAGGAACTGGGCGATCGCGAAGAACAGCACCAGCACCGGGGCCATCTGCTTGATCCCCTGACCCATCAGTGCGGGTACGTCACCGGGCCTGGTGATGGAGCCGGAGAGCGTGCCGTACACGATGCCGGCGAGGCCGAAGAGGACCGCGACGATCGCGGCGATGCCGGTGAGGAACGGCGACTCGGTCAGCGACCCGTCCTCGCCGCGCAGCGGCGAACCGCCCGGGATCACCACCGCGGCGATGACCACGATCGCCGCCAGGAGGGCGAGGAGCGACCAGCGCAGCGCGCGGCGCTCGCGGCCGTCGAGCTGGAGGGAGCCGAAGTCGCCGTCGTCGGCGTCCTCGTCGGCGTCGAGGTCGGGCCGCTTGGAGAGGACGAACTTCGTCATCAGGGTGATCACCGCGGCCAGCAGCAGCGAGGAGGCGATGTTGAAGAACCAGTTGCTGACGGGGGAGACGTACGCGCTCTCGTCGACGATCTGGGCCGCGGCCGTGGTGATGCCGGCGAAGATCGCGTCGTTGGGAGTCGGGATCGGGCTCGCGTCGTACCCGCTGGCGATCGCGGTGTAGGCGACCACGATCCCGAGGATCGGGGAGCGCCCCACGGCCCGGAAGGCGAGGCCGCCGAGCGGCACCAGGATGATGTACGCAGCCGCCGAGGCCACGTGGGCGACCGTTCCGGTGAACGCGACGGCGAAGACGACCCAGCCGACCGGAACGCGCGAGATGCCGGTCTTCATCGCGGCGGTGAGGAAGCCGGTGCGCTCGGCGACGGCGACGCCCATGATGACCACGACGATGGTCGCCATCGGCGGGAACTCGGCGAAGTTGGAGACCATCGTCGAGACCGCCATCGCCAGGCCGTCGCCGCTGAGCAGGCTCTGGACGACGACCTCCTCGCCGTCGCCGGGGGAGATGACCGAGACGCCGGCCGCGGCGCAGATCGCGCTGATCACCGCGAGGATCGCGGCGAGGATCCAGAAGAGCCAGAACGGGTGCGGCAGGGCGTTGCCGACGCGCTCGACCACGCCCATGGCGCGGATGATCCACGGCAGTCTCTCGCTGCCGGTCGGGGTTGCGGTGCTGGTCATGTCAGTCACCCTTCGCTGGTGAGGCGGTGGCGGGAGAAGAAGTCCCAGATCACCGTCGCGGACTCGATGGTGTGGGTGACGTGGCCGCCACCGGAGTAGATGTCGCCGCCCGGCCAGACGTGGCCGCCGCCGTCGACGGCGACGTGCTGGACCTCGGCGTCGTGATCGCACCCGGTCCAGCGGGTGGTGGTGACGTCGCGCTTCGTGCGGGTGGCGGAGGCGGTGCAGCCGTTGTGGTCGGCCCAGCCCTGGACCCATGCGGGGATGGCCGGCAGGTCGCGATCCGGGTCGCCCGCGTAGGGGATGGTCGCGTCGGCGACGCCGTGGATCTCCAGGATCGGTGTCGGCGGCGCCTCCTCGCAGCCGACCCGTGCGCCCGGGTAGAGCGCCGGGGCGACGGGTGCGATGGCCGCGAACGTGTTCGGCAGCTGACAGGCGAGGAGGGCCGTCAGACCGGCGCCGTTGGACTTGCCGGTGGCATAGACACGGGTCGTGTCGATGCAGTGGTCGGCCTCGATGGCGGTGAGCAGGTCGCGGGTGAAGGCGACGTCGTCGACGCCCGGGGCCTCGTACGGTGCGCCCTGCCAGGCCTTGCGGTAGCCCGAGCCGGTGCCGATCGCGCCGTCGGGATAGGCGACGACCGCCGGCAGGTCGGAGAGCTCGGAGAAGCCCTCGACCTCGACGCCCGTGCTGCCACGGCCGTGGTAAGCGACGATCAGCGGCCAGTCGTCGCGGCGCTCGTAGCCCTCCGGGAGGCGGAGCACGTAGCTGCGTTCGAGGTCGCCGCTGGTCAGGTCGTACTTCTGGCTGCTGTCGGACTCCTGGTCCGTCGGCTTGGCGCACGGCGTGGTCGCGCCCGCGGCCTGGTCCTGGTCGGAGGCGCGGGTCAGTGCGGAGGTGGCGGTCGGCGCCAGGGACAGCGCGGCGACGGCCGCGACCGCGACGGCCGGAGCCAGGAGGCGGGATCGTCGTGGGGACATGGGTGCTCCTTGGGGGCGGATCGGTGCGTTTTCGGGTGTGCTGGATCGCCCGGCGACGCGGTGTGCGTCCCGGTCGGGGTCCCGAGCTGAAGGGGTGGGCGGGTGGCCTAGGTGTCGAGCCACTCCTTGATGAAGGCGACGATGCGGTCGGTGGCCTCGGTGAGGATGGCCCGGCCGTCCTCGGCGGTGGCGCGGCGTGGGTCGCCGAGCACGCCGGTGGGGGAGAGGCGGTCGTAGGGAAGGGCCACGGCGGGCTGGCTCACCGAGCGGGCCAGCCGGGCGAACGGATCGAGCTCGTCGGGCGTGGTCGTGCCCGGGGTGAGCAGGTCGTGGCGTACGAGGTGGGGGGCGATGTGCAGCATCTGGGCCGTCTCGGCCTCGCCGCTGTGACCGGAGATCTCACTCAGCTCCATGCGGCCGACGGCGTCCTTCGCCAGCGTCGTCACCGGCGTCCAGGCCAGCTCCAGGTCGGGGCGGTCGCGCAGCAGCTCCTGGGCCAGGGTGCCGAGCGTGGCGTTGTTGCCGCCATGGCCGGTGATCACCAGGAAGCGCCGCCAGCCGTGGGCGGCCAGCGACTCCACGTACTCCCGCACGACGGCGGCGAAGAGCGCCGGCCGCAGACTCACGGTGCCGGCGAAGGCCTGGTGGTGGGGCGAGACGCCGACCGGTACGCCCGGACCGATGACCACCTTGCCCGGGAGCGCCTCGGCGACGGCGTCGGCGAGGGCCTCGGCGCGGATCTGGTCGGTGGCCAGCGGGAGCCCGGCACCGTGCTGCTCGAACGCGCCGACGGGGATGACGACGACCGTCACGTCGCCGGCTGCCTGCTCGGCCTCGAGGGTGGTCATCTCGGCGAGCTTCGCGGTCATCGGGCCTGCTCGGGGCCGAGAGTGCTGGCGATCGCCTCGCGGATCGCGACCAGGTGGTCACGGGTGAGAGCGGCCGCGGCGTCGGCGTCACCGTCGCGTACGGCCTCGACGATCCGGACGTGGTCGGCGTGGTCGCGGTCGCGATCGGTGTAGCGGTGCCGGATCTCGATCTGGTCGCGCGCCCGCACCTGCAGCAGCGCCTCGATGGTCTCGCGTAGCAGCAGGTTGCCGGAGGCGCCCGCCAGTGCGACGTGGAAGTGCAGCTCGGGCCGCTCGTCGGCGTACTGCGGCTTGAGCGAGTTGTCGGCCGAGAGCGTCAGCGCGGTGAGGTCGTCGTCGGTACGCGCCGCGGCGGCCGCCGCAGCGACCGGCGGCTCCAGCACGATCCGGGCGTCGAGGAGCTCGAGCACCGACTCGCTGCGGGACTCGGAGACATGGGGGTTGACCAGCAGCCGCCGGTTCACCCCGCCGCTGACGTAGGTGCCCGAGCCGTGCCGGAAGCGGATGACGTCGGTGGCCTCCAGGCGGCGCAGCGCCTCGCGGATCGTCGGGGTGGTCACCTCGAACCGCTTGGCCAGCTCGCGCGAGGAGGCCAGGGCGTCGCCCGGCTCCAGGCCCGCGGCCTCGATCATGGCGACGATCCCGTCGGCGATGCGTTCTGAGAGCGATGATGTGTTGCTGGTCACAATAAGTGACTAAATCACTTATTGAATTCGCCGTCAAGGAGGACGGCCCTGCCGGAGACGGGGCCGCCTCGGGATCGCACTGCTTGCAGACGGCTTGCGTAAAGCAGTTATATTCTTGCGTTCATGAGTAGACGTCTTGCCGACGCAGCCGCCCGCGCCAAGGTCTCCGAGGCGACCGTGAGCCGGGTGCTCAACGGCAAGCCGGGCGTCTCGGAGGCGACCCGCGAGCGCGTGCTGACCGCTCTCGACGTGCTCGGCTACGAGCGGCCGGTGAAGCTGCGCGGGGAGCGCGCCAGGCTCGTCGGCCTCGTCCTGCCGGAGCTGCAGAACCCGATCTTCCCGGCGCTCGCCGAGGTCCTCGGCGCCAACCTCGCCCAGCAGGGTCTGACCCCGGTGCTCTGCACGCAGACCGCCGGTGGCGTGACCGAGTCGGAGTACGTCGACCTGCTCCTCGAGCAGCAGGTGGCCGGCGTGGTCTTCGCCGGCGGCACCTATGCCCAGCGCGATGCCGACCACGCCCACTACGACCGCCTGGCCGGGCGCAACCTCCCGGTCGTGCTGATCAACGCGGCCATCGACGATCTGCCGTTCCCGCGGGTGGTCTGTGACGACGCCGACGCGATGGAGCAGGCTGCCGAGCACCTGCTCGCGCTCGGGCACGAGCGGATCGGCCTGGTGCTCGGTCCGCGCGACCACGTGCCCTCCGAGCGCAAGCTGGCCGCGTTCCGGGCGGTCTGCGACCGAGCCGGGATCGCGTTCGACGAGGACCTGGTCGTACGCAGCCTCTACTCCCTCCAGAGCGGGCAGGCCTCCGCGGCGCGGCTGATCGAGGCGGGTGTGACCGGGATCGTCTGTGCCAGCGACCCGCTCGCGCTGGGAGCGGTCAGGGCCGTACGTCGGGCCCGGCTGTCGACGCCCGCGGACGTGTCCGTGATCGGCTACGACGACTCCGCCTTCATGGCCTGTGCCGACCCGCCCCTCACCACGATCCGGCAGCCGATCGAGGCGATGGGTCGCGCGGCGGTCGACTTCCTGGTGAGCCAGATCGACGGCACCCTCGGGCCGGTCGACGAGCTGCTCTTCGAGGGGGAGCTGGTGGTCCGACGGTCGACCGGACCTGCAAAGCAGCGCGCAAAGTCCTGAAATTAATTACGCTCTGTCAAGTTCTTGCGCAGTTCCTGATGCCGGCTCTACGGTCTCAGCACGCCGTCACGGTGACGGTCGTCACACGAATGTGAGCTGCTGAGAAGGGAGGGCCCGTGACCGCCACGGAACCTCGACAGAGCGAGCCGGCACCGGCCGCGCTTCCGGTCTTCACGGAGCGCCCGGCCGACTGGTGGCGCTCCGCGGCGATCTACCAGATCTATCCCCGCAGCTTCGCGGACGCCAACGGGGACGGCACCGGCGACCTGGCCGGCGTGCGAGCCCACCTGACCTATCTGCGCGACCTCGGGGTGGACGCGATCTGGTTCACGCCGTGGTTCCCCTCGCCGATGGCCGACGGGGGCTACGACGTGACGGACTACCGCGCGATCGACCCCGTGTTCGGCGACCTCGCCGAGGCCGAGGCGCTCATCCAGGATGCCCTCGAGCTCGGCATCCGCACGATCATCGACGTCGTCCCCAACCACGTCTCCGACCAGCACCGCTGGTTCCGGGCCGCGGTCGAGGCCGGGCCCGGCGCTCCCGAGCGCGACCGGTTCTGGTTCCGGGACGGCCGTGGCCCCGGGGGCGAGCAACCGCCCAACGACTGGACCTCGGAGTTCGGCGGTCCCGCCTGGACCCGCCTGACCGGACCCGACGGCGTCCCCGAGCAGTGGTACCTGCACCTCTTCTCCGCCGAGCAGCCCGACCTCAACTGGCAGCACGAGGACGTACGCCGCGAGCACGAGGAGATCCTCCGGTTCTGGTTCGACCGGGCGGTGGCCGGGATCCGGATCGACTCGGCCGCCCTGCTCGCCAAGGACCCGGCTCTCCCCGACGTCCCGGTCGACCCGCGGCCCGGCGAGCACCCCTACGTCGACCGGGAGGAGCTCCAGGAGATCTACCGCGGCTGGCGGCGGATCGCCCAGGAGTACGGACCCGACCGGGCCCTCATCGGGGAGGTCTGGCTCCCGGACACCTCCCGGTTCATCCGCTACCTGCGGCCCGGTGTCCTGCACGCGGCGTTCAACTTCGACTTCATGACCGCGCCGTGGGACGCCACGGCGCTGCGTACCTCCATCGAGACGACGCTGCGGGTGCACGGGGAGGCCGGGGCTCCGGCGACCTGGGTGCTCTCCAACCACGACGTCACCCGGCTGGTGACGCGCTACGGTCGCGCCGACACCGCGTTCGCGTTCGAGACCAAGCGCTTCGGTACCCCGACCGATCGCGAGCTCGGAGAGCGGCGGGCGAGGGCGGCCGCGATGCTCGCGATGGCTCTGCCCGGGGCGTACTACCTCTACCAGGGCGAGGAGCTCGGTCTGGACGAGGCCGACATCCCGCCGGAGCGGGTGCAGGACCCGATGCACTTCCGCAGCGGTGGCGTCGACCCCGGCCGCGACGGCTGCCGGGTGCCGCTGCCGTGGAGCGGGGACCGGCCTCCGTACGGCTTCAGCGCCCCCGGCACCACCACGTGGCTGCCGCAGCCCGAGGGCTGGGCGCGGCTGACGGCGCAGGCGCAGTCGGCCGACCCGCGCTCGATGCTGTCCCTGCACCGGATGGCGCTGCTGATCCGGCGTACGCATCCCGACCTCGCCACCGGCGACTTCCGCTGGATCGACACGGCTCCCGGGATCCTCGCCTTCCGCCGCGGTGCGCACTTCGCCTGCGTGGTCAACCTGACCGACGCGCCGGTGGAGCTGCCGCACAGCGACCACGTCTGGCTCGCCAGCTCGCCCCTCGAGGCCGGCCGGCTCGCCCCCGATGCTGCGGTCTGGCTGCGGCCCACGACCTGAGACCCCACCACAACATCCAGGAGACAGACCCATGAGATCCATTCGGTTGCGCACCGTCGCGCTCACCGCGGTCGCGGCTGTCGCGTTCGGCTCGCTCGCCGCCTGTGGCGAGACGTCGGACGACGGCGACGGCGTCACCATCACCGTCGAGGGCTGGCGGCCCGGCGACAAGCAGGCCACGATCGACGCCGTCAAGGCCCAGGCCGCGGCCTTCCACAAGGATCATCCCGACATCACCGTGAAGCCGGTGGAGTGGCAGTGGAACGCGCAGACGTTCCCCGCCCAGCTCGCCGGTGGCACGCTGCCGATCTCCTTCCGGGTGCCGTTCACCGACACCAAGGGCCTGGTCGAGCGTGGCCAGGTCGCCGACGTCGACGCCGAGATCCGCGAGCTGCCCTACTTCGACAAGCTCAACCCGAACGTGCTGGCCGCGGCGCAGGGCACCGACGGCAAGGTCTACGGCCTGCCCTCGGACGTCTACGCCAACGCGCTCCACTACAACCGCGACCTGTTCACGAAGGCCGGCCTCGACCCGGACAAGCCGCCGACGACGTGGGAGGAGCTGCGCGCCGCCGCCAAGCAGATCCATGACCGGACCGGTGCCACCGGGTACGCAGAGATGACCACCTCCAACACCGGCGGCTGGATCCTCACCACGCTGACCTACGCCCTCGGTGGCCGGATGGAGACGCAGGACGGCGACACGTTCACCGCCACCGTCGACAACCCGCAGGCCGAGCAGGCGCTGCAGCTGCTGCACGACATGCGCTGGACCGACGAGTCGTTCTCGGGCAACACCGCCTACGACTGGGCCGGCATCAACCAGGCGTTCGCGGCGGGGAAGGTCGGGATGTTCATCAGCGGCTCCGACGTCTACAACGCGCTCGTCACCACCTCGGCGATCGACCCGAAGACGTACGGGCTGACCGCGGTCCCGCTGGGCGACTCCGCCGACGCCGGCGTGCTCGGCGGCGGGTCGGTCAACGTGGTCAGCGCCAAGGCCAGCGACGCGGAGGCCGAGGCGGCGGTGGCCTGGGCCGACTTCTTCCGGGTCCGCAAGTACACCGACGAGTCGGCGGCCGTAGCCGACGCGAAGACCCAGACCGCGGCCGACCAGCCCGTCGGGACGCCGACCTTCCCGATCTTCGACGAGGCCTCGTACACCACCTACCAGGGCTGGGTGAAGGACTACGTCAACGTCCCGCTGGAGCAGATGAGCGGCTACACCTCGCGGATGTTCGACCTCTCGCTCATCGCCGAGCCGCCCGCGCAGACCCAGGCCGTGTACGGCGCGCTGGACCCGGTCGTGCAGAAGGTGCTCAGCGACGAGGACGCCGACATCGCCGCACTGCTGAAGGACGCCGACGCCTCGGTGCAGCAGATCCTGGACAAGGGCTGAGCGTGACCGCCGACATGTCCCGGGTGGGCGGGCCGGCCCTCGTGCGAGGGCCGGCTCGCCGGCGTACGTCTGTCGCCGTGCTCGCGAGGTGGTGGCGCGGCGGCGCGGCGACCCTCGTCTTCCTGCTGCCGATGCTCCTGGTCTTCGGGCTGTTCTCGTGGTGGCCGATCGCCCGGACCGTGGTGATGAGCGTGCAGGACACCAACCTCGTCGGGCCGGCGGAGTGGGTGGGCCTGGACAACTTCCGCACGGTGCTCGCCGACCCGCTGCTGCCGGTGGCGTTGCGCAACACGGCGGTCTTCGCGGGCATCGCGTTCGTCGTCGGATATCCGGTCCCGCTGGTCATGGCCGTGGTCTTCAGCTCGCTGCGAAGGCTCCGAGGGCTCTACGCGGGCCTGGCCTATCTGCCCGTCGTGGTGCCGCCCGCGGTGGCGGTGCTGCTGTGGAAGACGTTCTACGACGCCTCCCCGGACGGTGTCTTCAACACCGTGCTGGGGTGGGTCGGTCTCGGACCGGTGCCGTGGCTGGAGTCGGCGTCCTGGGTGCTGCCCTCGCTGGTGATGGAGGCGACCTGGGCCGCGGCCGGCGGCACGGTGATCATCTATCTCGCCGCGCTGACCTCGGTGCCGCAGGAGCTCTACGACGCCGCCTCGGCCGACGGCGCGGGCGTGCTCGGCAAGATCTGGCACGTCACCCTGCCGCACCTGCGCCCGGTGCTGCTGATCACCCTGATCCTGCAGATCATCGGCACCGCCCAGGTCTTCCTCGAGCCCTACCTGTTCACCGGCGGCGGCCCCTCGCACGCCTCGCTGACGCTGCTTCTGCTGATCTACGAGTACGCCTTCGGCAGCACGACCGGTGGCGGCGCCTACGGCCCGGCGACCGCGCTGAGCCTGATGATGGCGGTCGGCCTGGCGCTGCTGTCGTGGGCCTACTTCCGGCTGACGCGCGGATGGAGCGACTGATGAGCTTCGTCTCCTCCCTCGACCGGCGGCGTACGTCGGTGCGCTGGGGTGTCCGCGGTGTGCAGCTGGTGACGCTCCTGGTGCTGACGGTCGTCTGCCTCGGGCCGCTGCTGTGGCTGGCGAAGTCGGCGGTACCCCCACCCAGGACACCCTGCGCTCGCCGATCGCGCTGTGGCCGAACGGCCCCGACCTCTCGATCCTGTCGCAGGCGTGGACGGAGCTGGGCCTGTCGTCCTACCTGGTCAACACGGTGATCATCGCGGCGGGCTCGTGGGCCGTCCAGGTGCTGGTCGCCACGACCGCGGGCTACGCGCTCTCGGTGCTGCGCCCGCGGCTGGGCCGGGTCCTCTACGGTGCGGTGCTCGCCACCATGTTCGTGCCGATCGTGCTCCTGCTCGTCCCGCTCTACCTCACCGTGCTGAGCCTGCCGGTCGTGCACTGGTCGCTGGTCGGGACGTACGCCGGGGCCTTCCTGCCCGCGGGCGCCTCGGCGTTCAACGTGGTGCTCATGAAGCGCTTCTTCGACAGCCTTCCCCGCGAGATCCTGGACGCCGCCCGGATCGACGGCGCCGGGCCGTACCGGCTCTTCTGGTCGGTCGTCCTGCCGATGTCACGGCCGGTGCTCGGGGTGGTCTCGGTCTTCGCGGTGCTCGCCGCGTGGAAGGACTTCATCTGGCCGCTGATCGTCCTGCCGGACCCGGCCAAGCAGCCGATCGCGGTGCGGCTGCCGTCGATCGCGCCGGCCACCGACCTCTCCGTCCTGCTCGCGGCGATGGCGATCTCGGCGGCGCTCCCGATCGTCTTCTTCCTCCTCTTCCAGCGGCTCTTCCTGCGCAGCGAGGGTCTGGAGGGTGCGGTGAAGGGATAGGGATGTCGCGCCGGCGGGCTCAGGCGGGCAGCGGAAGCACCTCGACGGGGCAGTCCGCCTCGCGGAGCAGCGCCCGGGTCACGCCACCCAGGTGCGGGAACGCGTTGAGATGCGCTGCGCGCCCGACGACGAGGAGCCGGGCGGCGTCGGCGGCGGCGACGAGCGCGTCCGCGGGGGCGTCCGCGACGACGCGGCGCTCCAGCGGCGTCCCGGCGGTCTCGGGGGCGTGTGCCCGGGCCGTGCGGATGAGGTCGTCGACGTACGCCTCCGCGCGCAGCGTCCAGTCGCGGGTGGTGGCGTGGTCGGCCAGCTCGGCGCCCATGGCCATCAGCTCGAGACCGTAGAGGACGGTGACCGGTTCGTTGAGGCGGTTCGCCTCCTCCAGGGCGTAGGTCAGCAGCTGCTCGTCGGTCTTGTCGCCGCTGACGCCCACGACGATCCCGGTGCGTCCGTCGGCCGACCAGGCCTCGGGGACCACGGTCACCGGGCAGCCGGCATGTGCCGTGATGCGAGCCGAGGTGGACCCGGTGAACACCCGGTGCACGCGGGAGAACCGTCGGCGCTGGAGGACGACACGGTAGGCGCCTTCCGACTCCTTGATCAGTGCATGGGCCGCGTGGCCACGCACCAGCTCGCCGGAGACCTCGACCTTGCCGTCGACGACCTTGCGGGCGATCTCGATGGCGTCGCGGAGCAGCTGACCGGCGACCCGTCCGACCGCGGAGTCGTCGATGATCAGCGACCGCGGCTGCATCGCGCCGGGAAGTCCGAGGATCGGGTCGCCGAAGAGGACGTTGGCCTGGTGGACGTGGACGATCCGCAGCGGGTGGCCGCACGTGGCGGCCAGACGGCCGGCGTGCTCCAGCAGGGCGGTCTCCGAGGACGGGTCGAGGGTGCCGACGACGATGGGCTCGGCGCCGACGGGCGCGGAGCCGGTGGGCGTGGACGGCGTGGTCATGCCATCACGCACTCGTGGTCGGTGAAGCCGTGGAAGCCCTGGTGCATGCCCGGGTTGTGCGTGCCGCTGAACCCGACGTCCTGGGCGCAGTGGACGACGTGCTCGCCGAACTCACGCCCGTCGGCGGCCGCGGCCGGTGACGGGAGGGCGAGTGCGGTGCCGGCCGCTGCGGCGGCCGCGAAGATCAGGATGCGGTTCATGGTGAGATCACTCCTCGGAGGTCGGGGTTTCTGACTGGTCGATGCGCACGCGGGTTACGCCGGCGACGGTGGCTGCGGCGCTCTCGGCCAGGGCACGGTCCTTCGGTGTCTCCGGTCCGGTGATCACGACGCTCCCGTCGGCGACCGCGACGAGCCAGTCCGGGTGACCGAGCTTGCTGACGAGCGCGGTCAGCTCCCGGTCCAGGGTGTCGTCGTCGCGAGCCAGGGCGGCGGTCACGTCGCTTCTGCTGACGACACCCACAAGTGCCTCGTCGTCGTCGAGGACCGGCAGGCTCTTCAGCCCCCGCTGCGCCATGATGTCCACCGCGACGGACACCTCGGCGTTCGCGCGGACGGCGACCGTCACCGGGGTCATCACGTCCTCGACGTACGCCGGTGGTCGATCGGTCACGGGCTCCGGCGGGAGCACGTGGGCGCGCGGGTCGGGCAGGACACGGTCGCGGATCAGGTCGATCTCGGCGACGACGCCGCAGAGCCGGTCCGCCGACGTCACCACCGGCATCGCCGTGATGTGGTGGTCGCGGAGCAGGGCGAGCGCCTCCCGGACGGGAGTGTGCCTTCGGGCGGTGACCGGCGACGTGGTCATGATCTCTCGGACGAGCATGCCCATCACCGCCGGGAGTGTTCGATCGTCATGCGGCGAGCCTCCTCCGGCGGGCGGGGGCGGGCATGAGTGCAAGGTCCTGCGGCCAAGAGACCTTCGGCCCGCCGCAGGACCTTCGTCATCGTCTCCACGGACGAACGTCGGCGCGGTCGGGACCCGGCGGCTCTCGTTGCCGCGTCCTCGGCCGGGATGTGCTGGATCCGTCCGTGACCCACAACGAAGGAGAGGGCCATGTCCCTTCTCGACCGAACCCCGTTCCACCGCGAAGCGCGCGGTGGCGTCGCCGGCAAGGAGACACCACCGCCCCGGCCCGTCGACCGACCGGTCCCCGGCGGCGAGACGCCCGCCGGCCAGCTCCGGCTTCCCTATGCGACGGCGCTGGTGATGGGCTCCATCATCGGCGTCGGCGTCTTCAGCCTCCCGTACGCCGTCGCCTCCTACGGCCCGATCAGTCTGGTGGCGATGGTGGTCGCGACCGTCGGCGCCGTCGCGCTGGCGCTCGTGTTCGCCGTTCTCGCCCGGCGGATGCCGGCCGGCGGCGGGCCGTACGCCTACGCGCGAGCCGCCTTCGGTGACGGCTGGGGCTTCAGCCAGGCCTGGCTCTACTGGATCACCGCGTGGGCGGGCAACGCGGCCATCGCGGTCGGCTGGGTCTTCTACGTCGAGACCTTCCTCAACAAGGGCGGCGCCACCGGCTGGTCGATCGTGATCGCGCTGACGGGCCTGTGGATCCCGGCGGCGATCAACCTCACCGGCGTACGGTCCATGGGCGTCTTCCAGCTGTGGACGACGGTCCTGAAGTTCGTCCCGCTGGCGCTGATGGCGACCGCAGGACTCTTCTTCATCAAGAGCGGCAACTTCACGCCGTGGAACACCAGCGGTGACACGAACATCTCGGCGATCGGCGGTGCGATGGCGATCTGCCTGTTCAGCTACCTCGGTCTCGAGACCGCGTCGGTCGCCGCCGCCCAGGTGCGTGATCCTGCCCGGAACGTCCCGCGCGCCACGGTGCTGGGAACCGTCGGCAGCGCGGTGGTCTACCTGCTCTCGCTGGTCGCGGTCTTCGGCATCCTGCCGGCCTCGGAGCTGGCCCAGGATGTCAACCAGGCCTCCTACTCCGCGGCCGCGAACGAGGTCTTCGGCGGCAGCGTGGCGGGCGACATCGTCGCGGCCGCGGTGATCATCTCCGGGATCGGCGCCCTCAACGGGTGGACCATGATCTGCGCCGAGATGCCGCTCGCCGCGGCGAAGGAGGGCCTGTTCCCACGGCTCTTCGGCAGGATCTCGAGCCGAGGGGTGCCCGCCGTCGGCATCATCGCCTCCACGGCCCTGGCCTCGGTCGCCGTGGTCGTCAGCTATCTGGGCACCGACGGGGCCACCGTGTTCACCACCCTCGTGCTGATGACCGGGATCACCGCGGCGATCCCGTACGCCTTCTCCGCGCTGGCCCAGCTCAAGTGGCGCTGGCAGGACCACCGCCGCGGCCCGACGCCGCACCTGGTCCTCGACCTCGCGGTCGCGGTCGTCGCGCTGGTCATGTCGGTCGCGTTCGTCTACTACTCGCGCAACAGCGACAACAGCTGGTACGTCGTGTGGGGCCCGTTCCTGATGACCGGTGCCGCCGCGATCCTCGGTGTGCCCGTCTACCTCACGCAGCGACGCAGACTCCAGGCCGCGGCATCCGCGGACGCCGGCTCGCAGACGACTGATGGGAGCGAGTCGTGAGCTTCCACGTCGACTCCGAGGTCGGCCGCCTGCGGCAGGCGGTCGTGCACCGCCCCGGCCTCGAGCTCAGCCGGCTGACCCCGAGCAACATCGACCGGCTCCTCTTCGACGACGTCCTGTGGGCCGAGCGGGCCCGCGAGGAGCACGACGGGTTCGTCGCCGCGCTCGAGGCGCGCGGGGTGGTCGTCCATCACTTCGCCGACCTGCTGACCGAGGCGCTCGACCAGCCGGGCGCGCGCGAGCTCCTCCAGGAGGAGCTCTCGACGGCGCACCGGTTCGGTCCGGCGCTCGACCAGCCGCTCGACGACCTGGTGGCCACCACCCCGGCCGGTGAGCTGGCCGGCTACCTGATCGGTGGCGTGCTCAAGTCCGACGTCGCCGACCGGGTGCACGCCAGCAGCCTGCTGCTGGCGTATCTCCGCGACGACGACTTCCTGCTCGCCCCGCTGCCGAACCACCTGTTCCAGCGCGACAACGTCGCGTGGGCGTACGACGCCCTCTCGCTCAACCCGATGGCGAAGCCGGCCCGGCGGCGCGAGACGATCAACTCGAAGGTCGTCTACGACTTCCACCCGATGTTCCGGGGCCGGGTCGACTACCTCTACGGGCACGACGCCCTCGACCACGGCGGGGCGACCCTGGAGGGCGGTGACGTGACCGTCATCGGCAACCGGGCCGTGATGATCGGGATGGGGGAGCGGTCCACGCCGCAAGGGGTGGAGAACCTCGCGCGTGCGCTGTTCCGGCGAGGCACGGTCGACACCGTGATCGTGGTGGAGTTGCCCCGGGAGCGGGCGTTCATGCACCTCGACACGGCGATGACGATGGTCGACGCCGACGCCTTCTCGGTCTACCCCTACCTCCCCGACGAGCTGCGCTCCTACTCGCTCCACCGCGTGGGGACCGGCGGGGAGTTCAAGCTCGAGGAGAACGACGCGCTCTTCCCGACCGTCGCCGACGTCCTCGGCCTCGACCGGGTGCGGGTGCTGCGGGCGCCGATCGACCGACTGGGCGCCGAGCGCGAGCAGTGGGACGACGGGAACAACTTCCTCGCCCTGGCGCCCGGCGTCATCGTGGGCTACGAGCGGAACACCACCACGAACGCCTATCTGGCCGACCAGGGCATCGAGGTGATCCCCATCGTCGGTGAGGAGCTCGGCCGCGGCCGCGGTGGACCCCGGTGCATGACCTGCCCCATCGAGCGAGAGGCGGTGCCGTCATGACGCTGCTGGCCCCGCACGCGACGGTCAGGTCGCTGGCCGGCCGCGACTTCCTCAAGGAGGTCGACCTCACCGTCGAGGAATGGCGCTCGCTGGTGGCGCTGGCCGCGGAGCTCAAGATGGAGCGCCGGCTGCCCGGCAGGGCTCCACGTCTCGCCGGACGCTCGATCGCCCTGCTCTTCGAGAAGGCCTCCACCCGGACCAGGTGTGCCTTCGAGGTCGCGGCCTACGACGAGGGGGCGCACGTGACCTACCTCGACCCGTCGAGCTCGCACCTGGGCCACAAGGAGTCGGTCGCGGACACCGCCCGGGTGCTCAGCCGGCTCTACGACGGCATCGAGTACCGCGGCTCCGACCAGGCCACGGTGGAGACCCTGGCGGCGTACGCCCGGGTGCCGGTGTGGAACGGCCTGACCGACGCCTGGCACCCGACCCAGTCGCTGTGCGACGTGCTCACCATGCTGGAGCACTCGAACAAGGAGGCTGCGCAGATCTCGGTCGCCTACGTCGGGGACGCCCGCAACAACGTCGCCCGCTCGCTGCTCGTCGCGGGTGCGCTGATGGGCATGGACGTACGGCTGGTCTCGCCGACCGAGCTGGCTCCGGACCGCGACGCGGTGCGGCAGGCCGAGCGCATCGCCGCCGCCACGGGCGCCCGGCTGACGATCACCAGCGACCGCCGCCAGGGCCTGTCCGGCGCCGACTTCGTCTACACCGACGTCTGGGTGTCGATGGGGGAGCCGCCCGAGCTGTGGGACCGGCGGATCGCGCAGCTGGCACCGTACGCCGTCGACGACGCGCTGCTCCGGCTCACCGGCAACCCGGAGGTGAGGTTCATGCACTGCCTGCCGGCGCTGCACGGCACCGACACCGACCTCGGCCGGCAGCTGCAGATCAGGACGGGACGTACCTCGCTCGAGGTGACGCCGGAGGTGTTCGAGTCAGAGCGCTCGATCGTCTTCGACCAGGCCGAGAACCGCCTGCACACCATCAAGGCCGTGCTCGTCGCGACGCTGGCCGCCGGAGGCCGGCCGAGCGAGGAGGGGGCCGGATGAGGATCGTCGTCGCGATCGGCGGCAATGCCCTGCTGCGGCGCGGGGAGCGCCCGGACGCGGCCCCGCAACGCCGCCACGTCGCCGCGGCTGCGGCGGCGCTGGCGCGGATCGCCCGTGACCACCAGGTCGCGGTGGTCCACGGCAACGGCCCGCAGGTGGGCCTGCTCGCCCTCGAGAGCGGTGCCGACCCGACGCTGTCCGAGCCGTATCCGCTCGCCGACCTCGTCGCGGAGTCCCAGGGCCTCATCGGGCTCTGGCTCCAGCAGGCGCTCCTGGACGAGGGCATCGGCGACGTGGTGACGCTGGTCAGCCAGACGGTGGTGGATCCCTCGGATCCGGCGTTCCGGGAGCCGACCAAGTTCATCGGTCAGGTCTACGACGAGCCGACGGCCCGTCGCCTCGCCGACCTCCACGGCTGGACCATCCGTGCCGACGGCGGTGGCTGGCGACGGGTGGTGGCGTCCCCGCTGCCGCGGGACATCGTCGAGCTTCCGGTGGCCGCATGGCTGCTCGACGCGGGCGCGACCGTCGTGCTCGCCGGCGGCGGTGGGGTCCCGGTCGTGGACCGTGACCACCGCTACCAGAGCGTCGACGCGGTGGTCGACAAGGACCGCGCCGCAGCGCTCGCCGCGGAGAGTCTCGACGCCGACCTGCTGCTCGTGCTCACCGACGTGGAGGGCGTGATCCGGGACTTCGGCGGCTCCGCCGAGAAGGTGCTGCGTGAGGTGAGCGTCGCCGAGCTGTCCTCGATGTCGTTCCCCGCGGGATCGATGGGCCCCAAGGTGGAGGCCGTCTGCGGCTTCACCCGGCGGACCGGACGACGCTCGGCCATCGGCTCCCTCGACGAGATCAACGGGGTGCTCGCCGGCACGACGGGCACCCAGGTGCGGAGCTGAGGCCGGTGCCGACACGTACGGGAACCGAGTCCGGGGGACTCACCACGGCGGAGGCGTCGATCCGGCTGGCGCAGGACGGTCCGAACGCGGTGCCGGCACCGGCGCCGGCCACGCTGGTCGGTCGCGTCCTCACCCAGCTGCTGGACCCGATGATCCTGCTCCTCGGGGCCGCGTTCGTGGTCGTGATCGCCTTGGGAGACGTACCCGATGCGAGCATCATCGCGGTCGTGGTGCTGGTCAACACCGCCATCGGGGTGGTGCAGGAGCGGCGGGCCGAGCAGGCCATGGCGGCCCTGGGCCGGATGGCCGCGCCGCGCGCCCGCGTGCTCCGGGACGGCCGGGTGAACGACATCGAGGCGGCCGGGTTGGTGAAGGGCGACCTCGTACGCCTCGAGGCCGGCGACGTCGTCCCGGCCGATCTGGTGGCCGCCGAGGCGGTGGGCCTCGAGGTCGACGAGTCGTCGATGACCGGTGAGTCCGTGCCGGTCGGACGGGTGACCGGCGACGAGCTGCTCTCCGGGACCGTGGTCACCAAGGGACGCGGCTGGGGCGTCGTCGAGCGGATCGGCTCGGAGAGCGGTCTCGGCCGGATCGCGGCGCTGATCGCGACCACCAGGACCGAGCCGACCCCGCTCCAGGCACGGCTCCGCCGGCTCTCCCGCCAGCTCGTGGTGGCCACCGCGGCCATCGCGATCCTCGTCCTCGCGCTGTCGGTGCTCCGTGGCGTCTCGTTCGGCGAGTCGCTGATCCTGGCGGTCAGCCTGGCCGTCGCCGCCATCCCCGAGTCGCTGCCCGCGGTCGTCTCCGTCGCGCTGGCGCTGGGGGCCCACCGGATGGCGAAGCAGTCCGCGATCGTGCGCTGGCTGCCGGCGGTCGAGACCCTCGGCTCGGTGACGGTGCTCGCCTCGGACAAGACCGGCACCCTCACCGAGGGCCGGATGAGCGTGCAGCGGATCTGGACGCCGGACGCCGTCGACGAGCCGACCCTGCTCCGGGACGTGGTGCTGTGCAACGACGCCCACCTGACCGGGTCCGAGACCGACCGGACCCTGATCGGCGAACCGATGGAGGCCGCCCTGCTCCTGGCCGCCGCCGGCCGGGGCATCGAGGCGGCGCAGCTGCGCGCTCGGTGGACCCGCGTCGACGAGGTGCCGTTCGAGAGCGAGAGCCGGCACATGGTGACGGTGGACCGTGACCAGGACGGCGTCCTGCTGGAGGTGGTCAAGGGTGCTCCGGAGGTCGTGCTGGGCATGCTGCCCGAGGGCGCGGAGCGGCGCCGTGGCGAAGCGGTCGCCGAGGACCTGGCCGACGCCGGGTTCCGGATGCTGGCCGTGGCGCACCGGTCGTGGCGACCTCCGCAGGAGCGGCCGGAGTCCCTCGTGCTGGTCGGGCTCATCGGCATCACCGACCCGCCTCGCCCGGACGCCGCCTCCGTGGTGGCCGACTGCCGGGACGCAGGCATCAGAACCGTGCTGATCACCGGCGACCATCCGGCGACCGCGGGCGCCGTCGCCCGCGACGTCGGCATCCTCGATGCCGGCGAGGTGATGGACGGTGCGGCCGTGGATCGTGGCGAGCACGTCGAGGCGGTGGACCGGGTGCACGTCTATGCCCGCACCCGGCCGGAGCAGAAGGTCGACATCGTCGACGCGCTCAAGGCGCGCGGACACGTCGTGGCGATGACCGGGGACGGCGTCAACGACGGACCGGCCCTCCGCCGCGCCGACATCGGTGTGGCGATGGGGAAGCGGGGCACCGAGGTGGCTCGGCAGGCCGCGGACGTGGTGCTGGCCGACGACAACCTGCGTACGCTCGTCGTGGCCGTCGGCGAGGGCAGGCGCGTGTACGCCAACATCCGTACGTTCCTGCGCTACGGTCTCGCCGGCGGCCTGGCCGAGGTCCTGGTGATCCTGCTCGGGCCGTTCCTCGGTCTGCCGTTCCCGCTCGGTGCCGGGCAGATCCTGTGGATCAACATGCTCACTCATGGCGTCCCGGGTGTCGCGTTCGGTGGCGAGCCGCTCGACCGGCGGGACATGCGGCGCCCGTCACCGTCCCCCGAGCGTTCGGTGCTCGGCGGTGGCCTCGCCCGCCAGATCGTCGTCTCGGGACTGCTCATCGCCGCGGTCAGCATCGCCGCGGGGCTCGTCGCCCAGCGCCAGGGGTGGCACGTGCAGTCCGCGGTGTTCCTCACGCTCGGTGCTGCCCAGCTCGGCCTGGCCCTCGCGCTGCGCGCGCCGCGGCGGCGTTGGAGCCTCGCCGGGCGGGGGATCGAGGTCGCCGTGTCGATCGCGCTGCTGCTCCAGTTGGCCGCCCTGTGGTTCGGTCCGCTGAGGGCGCTGCTGGGGACGGCGGTCCTCGAGCCGCAGGCTCAGCTGCTGTTCCTCGCGCTGGCCTGTCTCCCGGGTCTCGTCGTCGCTGCCGGACGAGTGATCGGGCACCTCGCCCGGCGTGGTCAGGACGGCTGAGCCGCACGGCGCCGGGCGTTGCGCCAGGCCTTGTGGACCCGGTCGCCGAGCAGCAGGACGAACCCGGCCCCGAGCGCCCACAACCAGCCCTCGCCCGAGGGCCAGCTGCCGCCGAGCGTCTCGGAGAGCCACGGCAGGCCGAGGAAGCCGGCCAGCAGGACCAGCTCGACCGCGACGGCGGCCACGACCAGCGGGTTGCGGCGGGGGTCGAGACGCCATGCCGGCCGGGTCTCGCTGCGGCAGGCGAACGCGTTGGCGACCTGGCCGAGCGCGATCACCGCGAATGCCGTCCCGGAGGCCCGGGCGAGCAAGGTGGCGCTCGGGGTGTCGCCGAGCCCCCAGCCTCCGTCGGTCAGGACCCAGAGGAACGCGGCGACAGCGGTGACCGCCTCGATCGGCCCCAGAACCAGGAACGCCCGGCGCAGCACCGAGCCGCTGGCCACCCGCTCCTGGGTCCGCGGACCCTCCATCGTGCGCCTGCTGGGTGGCTCGGCCCCGAGCGCGAGCGCCGGCAGCATGTCGGTGCCGATGTCCAGCGCGAGGATCTGGAGCACGCTGAGCGCGGCCGGGATCGAGCCGCCCGAGAGCGCCCACACGGCGAACGGCGCGAGCTCGGCCACGTTGTCGGTCAGGTGGAAGGTGAGGAACCGGCGGATGTTGGCGTACGTCGCCCGGCCCAGCTCGATCGCCTTGACGATGGTCGCGAAGTGGTCGTCGAGCAGGACCAGGTCGGCCGCGTCCCGCGCCACGTCGCTGCCGGTGAGCCCCATCGCCACGCCGACGTCCGCGCCGCGCAGCGCAGCGGCGTCGTTGACCCCGTCGCCGGTCATCGCGACGACATGACCGTGCAGCCGTAGCGCGTTCGCGATCCTGAGCTTGTCCGCCGGCGTGACCCGGGCGACGACCGCGCCGCGCGGATCGTCGAGCAGGTCCGCCAGCGCGGTGTCGTCGGTCGGCAGCCGCTCGCCCTCGACGACGACGCCGCCCGGCAGCAGGAGCCCGACCTCGGTGGCGATCGCCGCAGCGGTACGCCCGTTGTCGCCGGTCATCATGGCCACCCGGATGCCGGCGGTGCGGCACTGCTCCAGGGCCTCGCGTACGCCATCGCGCGGCGGGTCCTCGATGGCCAGCAGCGCCAGCAGCTCCAGGGGCTCGTCCAGGAGGCCGGCGAGCTCGTCGGAGGTGGTGGGCCGCCGGTGACCGGCCGAGCGGGCGACGGCCACCACGCGCCGTCCCTGGTCGGCAAAGGTGTCGAGGACCTCGGCGGCCGAGCCGCCGGCCTCCCCGCAGCCGGGCAGGATCCGCTCGGGGGCGCCGAGGAAGTAGCTCCGGCCCGTGACGACGGCCGCGCTGAAGCGCCGCTCCGTGACGAACGGGACGCGGACGTCCGCCTCCGCCGGGTCCGTGCCCAGCCGGGCGGCGACGACGTCGATGGCGACCTCCATCGGGTCGCCCGAGGGCTGCCAGCTGCCGTCCTGGAGGACCGCTCGCCCGGTGACACAGGCGCGCGCTGCGACAGCGGCCTCGGCCGCGACGCGTAGCGCGGCCGGCTCGCCGGACACGGTGCCCGTGGGCTCGTAGCCCACACCCTGCGGGACCACGCGCCCGTCCGGCGTCCACATCTCGACGACCGTCATCTCGTTGCGCGTGAGCGTCCCGGTCTTGTCGGTGCAGATGAACGTGGTGGAGCCGAGCGTCTCGACCGCCTCGAGGTGGCGTACCAGCGCCTTGCTCTCGGCCATCCGCTGCGCACCCCGGGCAAGCGACAGCGTGACCGTGGGCAGCAGGCCCTCGGGGACGAGTGCGACGCTGACCCCGACGGCGAACAGCAGGGCGCCGGTCGTGGTGCCGCCGAGCACCAGCGAGATCACGCCCAGCACGACGCCCACCGTCAGCGCGACGACGGCGATGATCCGGACCAGCCGGTCGAGCTCGCGGTCCAGCGGGCTCGGCGGCCGGTGGGCACCGGCGATGAGCCCGGCCACGGACGCGACCTCGGTCTGCGCGCCGGTGGCCGTGACCAGGACCCGTCCGCTTCCCTGGACCAGGAACGTGGCAGCACGGACGACGGCGCCTGGCGGCTTGCGTACGGGCACGCTCTCACCGGTGAGCATCGACTCGTCGGCAGCGACCTCCTCGCTGCGCAGGAGCGTGCCGTCGGCAGGCACCCGGTCTCCGGCCTCGAGGAGGACGACGTCCCCGGGGACCACCTGGGACGCCGGAACCTCCAGGGTCCGACCGTCCCGGACCACGCGCGTGTCGGCCGGCATCAGGGATCCCAGCTTCTGCGCCGCCCGGTCGGCGCGGTGCTCCTGGGCGTAGGCGAACACGCCGTTGAGCAGGACGATGACGGCGATGGCCAGCGCGAGGGTCGGCATCCCGGCCAGCAGGGCGAGCGCCGCGGCGCCCCACAGCAGCACCGCGAAGAAGTGGGTGAGCTGGGCGACCAGGAGCCGCCACCAGGGGCGTCGTGGCGGACGCGGGAGCTCGTTGGGTCCGACCCGGGTGAGCAGAGCCGCGGCGTCGGCGGAGGTCAGCCCCCGCTGCTCGTCGGTCACGTCGCTCTCGGCCTGTCCAGCGGTCAAGGTGTCCTCCTTCGGGACCACGTTCGAGCCCCTTCGCTCGACTCTTCCCGACGGCAGCGCGGTGCCGCAGGTCCATTGGTCCCCGGGCGGGCAGACATCCGTCCCTCCGGAGAGGAAACCGGACCCGCGGCGCCCAGCGGACCTAGGTCCTCCGCTCGCGGCACCGATGACCCTGACCGCTGCCCGGGCGACCCGACGAGAGTGGAGACGCCGGGCCGGCCGGAGGTGCCGAGCCCATGAGGAGGGCAGATGTCCGAGCGTGACCGGATCATGGTCGCTGTCGACGGGGGAGAGGGCGGCCGCGCGGCGGCCCGCTACGCGGCGGGCAGGGCCCGTCGAAGCGGTGCTGACCTGTGGCTCGTCCACGTGGTCGACCTCGCCATCGCGACCGGGGTGTTCTACCCGTACGGCTATTCGGGCCTGGCGGACCAGATCCGCGAGGCCGGCGTGACTGCGCTGGCCCACGCGGAGAAGGAGGCCGCCGAGATCGTCGGCGCCGAGCATGT
This sequence comes from Nocardioides luteus, assembly GCF_000960475.2. GTDB lineage: Bacteria > Actinomycetota > Actinomycetes > Propionibacteriales > Nocardioidaceae > Nocardioides > Nocardioides luteus_A. The sequence continues at coordinate 70,017 of NZ_JZDQ02000007.1, forward strand.
GACCTCGACGCTCCGCGACGGGGGCGTGGTGACGGAGCTCGTGCACGCGGCCGCCGAGTCCACGATGGTCGTGCTCGGCGACGAGCGCCACCACGGCCTGTCCCGCATCGTGACCGGCTCGGTGAGTGGCCGCGTCGCCTCGCGCGCTCCGGTACCCGTCGTCGTCGTGCCGGCCGACTGGCCGGCCGAGCGGGACAACCGCATGGTGGTCGTCGCCGTCGCCGACTGCGAGGCTTCCACCGACCTCGTCGTCCGGGGCCTCGAGGAGGCGGTGGAGCGTGACGGCGGCCTGGTGATCGTCCACTCCTGGGACGTCCCGGCCGTCTACTACGACTCGACGCTGGGACAGCTGGACGCAGCCGGCGTGCTGGCGGACGCGCGGCACCGGCTGATGCAGACCCTCGAACGGGCCCGACAGCTGGTCCCGAACTCTGCCGGGGTCGACGCCTGGATCGAGGTGCGCCGGGGCCAGGCCGCCCAGATCATCACGGAGTCATCGAAGGACGCGGCCCTCCTGGTCATCGGCCGGCGCGGCCACGCCTTCCCGCTGCGCCGCCTGGGTGGCACCGGCCACGCCCTGCTGCGTGAGTCCAGCTGCCCCGTCGAGGTGGTTCCGCCGGCGCCCGAGATCGAGAGCAGGAGGTAGTGCGGTGACCGCGAAGACGGAGGCGGGCGTGGAGAGATCAGCCTGGGTGGACGTGCTGCTGCAGGACGGCACGATCGTCCGCGTACGTGATGCGGTCGCGGGGGACCGGGGACAGCTGGTGGACCTGCACCTCCAGCTCTCCGACCTGGGCCGCTACCGGCGGTTCTTCCATGTCGGTCACTTCGACAGCACGCACTTCGTCGACCAGCTGCTGCCGCAGCTGGCCAGCGGCGACGCGGTCGCGAAGGTCGCGGTCGTCGATGGCCGGATCGTCGCGCTGGCCAGCGCCACGAGCACCGGCGACGGTGCGGCGGAGCTCGGCCTGGTCGTCGCCGACCAGCACGCCCACCGCGGCCTGGCGACCCTGCTCCTGGAGCACCTGGCCTTCGCCGCGGCCGGAGCTGGGATCACCGAGCTCGTCGCGTACGTGCTGGCCGACAACGCTGCCGTGTTCGACGTGCTGCGCCATGTCGGGTTCGAGATCGCCTCGACCCCGCACCAGGAGACCGTCGAGGTGCGGTTCCCGATCCGGCTCACCGATCGTGTCCTGGAGGCGATGATCACCCGCGAGCAGCGGGCCGACGCCGACTCGCTCCGGGCCCTGCTGCGGCCGCGGTCGGTGGCCGTGATCGGTGCCAGCCGTCAGGAGGACCATGCCGGCCACCAGGTCGTACGCAACCTGCTGCGAGCCGGGTTCACCGGCAAGGTCTACCCCGTGAACCCGCACTGCGACTATCTGCTCGGGCTGAGGTGCCACGGCTCGATCCGCGAGGTCGCGCCGGTGGACCTGGCGGTCGTCGCGGTGCCGGCGGCCCAGGTGCTGGAGGTGGTGCGCGAGTGTGCCGACAGCGGCGTACGTGACCTGGTGATCCTGTCCAGCGGCTTCGCCGAGGACGGTCCCGAGGGATGTCGTCGTCAGGACGAGATGCTGGCGATCGCCCGTGGCGCGGGGATGCGCGTGGTGGGTCCCAACTGCCTCGGCATCGCCAACACCGACCCGGAGGTCCGGCTGGACGCCACCTTCTCACCCATGTCCGTGGGACGCGGGACGGTGGCGATGATGGCGCAGTCCGGTGCGGTGGGGATCGCCGTGCTGCAGCGCGCCGAGGAGCTCGGCGTCGGGCTATCCGCCTTCATCTCCTCGGGCAACAAGGCCGACGTCAGCTGCAACGACCTGCTCATGTACGCCGCCGAGGACGAAGCCACCGACGTGGTCGCGCTCTACCTGGAGTCCTTCGGCAATCCGCGCAAGTTCTCCCGGCTGGCCAGACGGCTCGCCGCACGCAAGCCGATCGTCGCCCTGATCGGCGGCAGCAGCCACGCCGGGCGACAGGCGGCCATCGGCCACACCGCCTCGGCCGTCACGTCCTCGACCGCGGTGGACGCACTCTTCCAGCAGTGCGGTGTCATCGGCGTCCAGGGCCTCGAGCAGCTGCTGCAGACCACCAGCGTGCTGGCCAACCAGCCGCTGCCCGCCGGTCGCCGGGTCGGGATCATCAGCAACGCGGGCGGCCCGGGCGTCCTGGCCGCCGACGCGTGCGAGAGCGTCGGACTGAGCCTGGCCACGCTGAGTGCCGAGACGATGGCACGGATCCGCGACATCGTGCCCGATGCGTCCTCGGAGCAGATGCCGGTCGACCTCGGATCGGGAGTCGGCTGGGAGGCGTTCTCACAGGTGGTCTCGACCGTTGCCCACAGCGGCGAGGTCGACATGCTGATCCTGATGCGTACGCCGCTGCCCGCGCTCTCCTACGCGGCCTTCGCGCGTGCCCTGCGCACCTCGTTGCGCGCCGCTCCGGACGCAGAGACGCCGCCGGTCACGACCGTCGCGGTCATGCTCGACACGCACGGTCCGACCCGGCCGATCAGGGCCGGACACCACCACGTGCCGGTCTTCGCGTTCCCCGAGGACGCCGCCCGGGCACTCGGGCCGATCGCCACCTATGCCGAGTGGCGGGCCGCACCGCGGGTCCCGGTCGCCGAGACGGCGGCCGGCAGCCGGGCGACTGCCCGCGACGTGGTCGCCCGGGCGCTGCGGGCGACGCCGGCGGGCGGGCGGCTCGCGGAGCCCGACGTGCGGCAGCTGCTCGCGGCGTACGGGATCGGGGTCCTGCCGAGCGTGGTCACCAGGGGCGTCGAGGAGGCGGTCGACGCGGCCGCGTGGGTGGGCTACCCGGTCGCGGTCAAGATCGCCGACCCGGACCTCGTCCACCGCACCGATGTGGGAGGCGTACGCCTGGGGCTCACCGGTCCGGACGCGGTGCGCGCCGCCGCGCGGGAGCTGCTCGACGTCCCGGTCGAGCACCCCGGCCTGCTCGTCCAGCGGCAGGTCGCTCCCGGGATCGAGCTGATCGCCGGCGTCACGCACGACAAGGTCTTCGGGCCACTCGTCATGGTGGGTTACGGCGGCATCTACACCGAGCTGATCGGTGACCGCAGCTTCCGGCTCACCCCGCTCAGCCGCGCCGATGCCGCCTCGGCCCTCGCGGAGCTGCGTACCGCGCCGCTTCTCTCCGGCTACCGCGGTGCCCCACCGCAGGACGTCGCCGCCGTCGAGCACCTCCTGGTCTGTCTCGGCCGTCTCGCCGAGGACATCCCCGAGATCGCCGAGATCGATCTCAACCCGGTGATCGTCCACGAACGTGGCGTCTCGGTCGTGGACGCGAAGGTTCGCCTGCACCCGGCGGTGCCGGCACCCGACCCCGACCTGAGGCGACTGTCCGCTCCGATCGGGCAGGTCGGGCCGCTGGGGTCCGACGGGAGCGCCTGATGGCGAAGATGCTCGGGTGGCGGACGGCCGGCGACGGCCGCCTGACGGCGGGCCAGATCGAGGTTCCCGAACCGGCTCCGGGGGAGGTGCTGATCGCGGTCGAGGCGTGCGGCGTGTGCCGGACGGACCTGCACGTGATCGACGGTGATCTTCCCCGCCACCGCAGCCCGGTGGTGCCCGGACACGAGATCGTGGGCCGGGTGCTGGCCCGTGGCGACCACGAGGTCGGCGCGCCCGAGGTCGGCGTCCGGGTCGGGGTGCCGTGGCTGCGCTCGACGTGCGGGCGGTGCCGATGGTGTCGACGCGGCGCCGAGAACCTCTGCGAGCACTCGCGCTACACCGGGTGGGATGCCGACGGCGGCTACGCCGAGTACGCCGTCGCGCCGATCGACTACACCTACCCGATCCCGGAGTCGCTGACTCCGCTGCAGGCGGCGCCGCTGCTGTGCGCGGGGATCATCGGCTATCGGGCGCTGCGCCGCTCGGCGCTCCCGCCGGGAGGCCGGCTGGGGCTCTACGGGTTCGGGGCGAGCGCCCACCTGACCGCGCAGATCGCGATCCACCAGGGCGCGGAGGTGCACGTCGTCACCCGCGGCGAGGAGGCCCGCCGGCTCGCGCTCGAGCTCGGCGCCGTCACCGCGCTCGAGCCCGGCGGGGTCGTCCCGCCGCTCGACTCGGCGATCGTGTTCGCGCCGGCCGGCGAGGTCGTACGCGAGGCGCTGGCCGATCTCGAGGCCGGCGGCACCTGCGCGGTGGCCGGCATCCACCTCTCCGACATCCCGCCGCTCGACTACCAGCACGAGCTCTTCCGCGAGCGCACGCTCACCAGCGTCACCTCCAACACCCGGGCCGACGGGGCCGAGCTCTTCGGGCTCGCCGGCCGGCTCGGGCTCCACGCCGAGGTCACCCGCTACCCGATGGGCTACGCCGACCAGGCGATCGCCGACCTCGCCGAGGACCGGGTGCGGGGCGTCGCGGTCCTCGAGGTGGACGACCTGACCAGAACCGCGGTGCCGTCGTGATCGCGACCGAACCGTTGCTGGTGGGAATGGAGGGCGAGGCGTACGGAGGGCTGCGTGAGACCCACTCGGGTCTCGTCGTGTTCGTCGGGCAGACCGCGTACAAGCTGAAGAAGCCCGTCGACCTGGCGTTCCTGGACTTTCGTGAGCCGGAGGTCAGGCGCCGGGTCTGTCGGCGGGAGCTGGAGCTCAACCGCCGGCTCGCGGCGGACGTGTACGTGGGTGTGACCGACCTTCCGTTGGCCGACGGTTCGTCCGAGCCCGCGATCGTGATGCGGCGCATGCCCGATGAGCGGCGTCTGGCCACCCTGGTGCGCCGAGGGGAGCCGGTCGCGGGGGAGGTGCGCCGGATCGCGCGGGTCATGGCCGCCTTCCATGCCCGTGCCGAGCGTGGACCGGAGATCGCGGCCGAGGGTGGCGCGACGGCGCTCCGATCACGTTGGCGGCACAACCTGGCCGAGGTCGCCCGGTTCCGCGGCACGCTTCTCGACGAGGATCTCGTCGACGAGGTCGACCGGCTCAGCAGCCGCTACCTCGACGGCCGCGAGCCGCTGCTCGCCGAGCGGGTCGACACCGGGCACGTCATCGACGGTCACGGCGATCTCCTCGCCGACGACATCTTCTGCCTGCCCGACGGTCCGCGGATCCTGGACTGCCTCGAGTTCGACGACCGCCTGCGCCGTCTCGACGGCCTCGATGACGTCGCCTGCCTGGCGATGGATCTCGAGCGGCTAGGCGGCCCGCATCTCGCCGCGGAGCTGATGACCGCCTACCGAGAGTTCCGGGCGGACACCTACCCCGACTCCCTCGCGGACCACTACGTCGCCTACCGCGCGTTCATGCGGGCCAAGGTGACGGCCCTGCGTGCAGAGCAGGCGCGGACCGGCCAGGAAGCCGCCGAGGCGACCGCGGAGGCCGTACGCCTCGCGGAGCTCGCGCGCGACCACCTGCGCCGCGGAGAGGTCAGGCTGATCGCCATCGGTGGGGCGCCGGGAACCGGCAAGTCGACACTCGCACGAGGTCTTGCCGACCGGCTCGGCATGGTCGTGCTCAGCAGCGACCGGCTGCGCAAGGAGCTGGCCGGCATCAACCCGGAGGACCACGCGGCGACCGGGTGGAACGAGGGCATCTACAGCCCGGCGTGGACGGCGCGGACCTACGCGGAGCTGCTCGAGCGCGCGACCATGCTGCTCGCCCGCGGCGAGTCCGTCGTGCTCGACGCGTCCTGGACCGACCCGGTTCAGCGGGCTTTCGTGGAGGACGCCGCCCGCGCCACGTCCAGCGCTCTCACCACCCTGCGCTGCGATGTCGCTCCCGAGGTGGCGGCCGCCCGGATCGCCGCCCGCGACGACGTCTCGGACGCCGACGCGATCGTCGCGAGCAGGATGAGGCGCGCCGAGACGCCCTGGCGGGGAGCCGTCACGGTAGACACCGGCACCACCGTCGCCGACGCCCTGGAGGCCGCGATCAGCGCGGTGACGGCCCCGGCCACCTACGAGCCGGGCGGCAGCCTCGTGAGCCGGCCGCCCAGCCACCCCGACCCGCAATCACTCACATCCCGACCCGAAGGAGAACCGACATGAAAGCAGCAGTCGTCACCGGCTTCGACCGGCCCCTGGAGCTCCAGGACCGCCCCGTCCCCGAACCCGGGCCAGGGCAGGTGCTCGTCCGCCTCGAGGCGTCCGGGCTCTGCCACACCGACATCCACGCCGCGCACGGCGACTGGCCGGTCAAGCCCACACCGCCGTTCGTCCCCGGGCACGAAGGAGTCGGCGTCGTCACCGCACTCGGTGAGGGTGTCGCTCATCGCGCGATCGGCGACCGTGTCGCGATCGCCTGGCTCGGCCACGCCTGCGGCCGTTGCGGCTACTGCGTCAGTGGCTGGGAGACGCTGTGCGAGGAGCAGCGGAACAGCGGCTATTCGGTCGACGGCGCCTTCGCGGAGTACGCCGTCGCCGACGCGGACTATGTCGTCCCCGTCCCCGACGAGGTGTCGTCCTTCGACGCGGCACCGCTGACCTGTGCCGGGGTGACGACCTACAAGGCGATCAAGGTCGCCCACGTCACGCCGGGGGAGAGGGTCGCCGTGTTCGGGATCGGCGGCCTCGGCCACCTTGCCGTGCAGTACGCCCGGCTGGTCGGTGCCGAGGTCATCGCGGTCGACCTGACCGACGAGAAGCTCGAGCTCGCCCGCGAGCTGGGCGCGGACCACACCGTCAACGCGGCCACCACCGACCCTGTCCAGGCGATCGCGGACCTCGGCGGCGCCGATGTCGCGGTCGCGCTCGCGGTCACCCCCAAGGCGTTCGAGCAGGCCTTCGCGTCGCTGCGCCGCGGCGGCCGGCTCGTCTGTGTCGCGCTGCCGCCGGAGAGCGACGGGCCGATGCACCTGCCGATCTTCCGGACGGTGCTCTTCGGGATCAGCGTCATCGGCTCGATCGTCGGCACCCGCGAGGACCTCGCCGAGGTCTTCCGGCTCCACGCGCTGGGACGTACCCGCGTGGTCGCGGAGTCGCGCAAGCTCGAAGAGGTCAACGAGTCGATCGACGACGTCCTGCACGCGCGCACCTCGGCACGACTCGTCTTCGAGCTCTGAGGATCGGGGAGGGGCGACACCTCCACAGGGGCGGGCAGTTGTTCGGTCCGTCGCTGGACTTCCCTCCCGGCTGCCGGACGCCCCTCAGCGAGTTGGACCGGTGGTCGCTCCCGCCCCGACACTCACGCGCGACGGCTCGCCTCCGACTGCAGGCGCCGGCAACCGCAGGCGCCGCAGCAGGAGTGCGTTGACGGCGACCAGGAAGCTCGAGCCCGACATCGAGAGGGCGGCGATCTCGGGACGCAGCATCAGCCCGAACGCCGGTACGAACACACCGGCCGCGATGGGCAGCGCGATGGCGTTGTAGCCGACCGCCCAGCCCAGGTTCTGGCGCATCTTGTGCAACGTGCCGCGCCCGATGACCAGGGCGACCGGCACGTCGAGCGGGTCGGACCGCATCAGCACCACGTCGGCGGCCTCGATGGCCACATCCGTTCCGGCGCCCACCGCGATGCCGACGTCGGCCTGGACCAGCGAGGGGGAGTCGTTCACGCCGTCACCCACCATCGCGACGACCCTGCCCTCGGCCTGGAGCCTGGTGATCTGGTCGGCCTTGTCTTCGGGCAGCACCTCGGCGATGACCGTGTCGATGCCGAGCTCGGCGGCGATCCGGTCGGCGGTCGCGCGGTTGTCGCCGGTGAGCATGACCACGTGGACCCCGGCCTCGTGCAGGGCCGCGACGGCGGCAGCCGAGGTCTCCCGGACGGCGTCGGCGATGCCGATCACGCCGACGGCCTGCCCGTCGACGGCGACGAAGATCGCGGTGCGGCCGCCGGCGGCGATCTCGTCGCGCCGGGGCCCGAGGTCTCCGGCATCGATGCCCTCGGACTCGAGCAGGCGGCGGTTGCCGACGGCGACGCGGTGGCCGTCGACCTCGGCGACGGCGCCGATGCCGGTGATGTTGCGGAAGCCGGTCGCGCGCAGCTGAGGGACGGAGGCCCGGTCGGCGTGGCGGACGACGGCGCGGGCCAGCGGGTGCTCGGACTCGCGCTCCACCGCGCCGGCCAGGGCGAGGAGCCGGGTGCGGTCGATGTCGCCGGGGACGTCGCCCAGGACGACGTCGGTCACCTCCGGCTCACCCTTGGTGAGAGTGCCGGTCTTGTCCATGACCACGGTGTCGATTCGGGCCGAGGTCTCGATGGCGGTCGCGTTCTTGAACAGGATGCCGCGCTTCGCGCCGAGACCGGAGCCGACCATGATGGCGGTCGGGGTCGCGAGCCCGAGGGCGTCGGGGCAGGTGATGACCACGACCGTGATCGCGAACAGGAGGGCTGTGGTGACCTCAGCGCCGCTGGCCCACCAGACCAGGAAGGTGGCGGCTCCGCCGACCAGCGCGACGAGCACGAGCCAGAAGGCGGCCCTGTCGGCGAGCCGCTGACCCGGAGCCTTGGAGTTCTGGGCCTGCTGCACCAGGGACACGATCTGCGCGAGCGCCGTGTCCGCGCCGACCTTGGTGGCACGTACGCGCAGGGTGCCGTCGGCGTTGACGGTGGCACCGATGACCGCGTCGCCCGGTGCCTTGTGCACCGGCAGGCTCTCGCCGGTGACCATGGACTCGTCGACCTCGGACTCGCCCTCCTCCACGGTGCCGTCGGTGGCGATCTTCGCGCCCGGGCGGACGAGCAGGAGGTCTCCGGCCCGGACCTCCGCGGTCGGTACGTCGACGGCCTGACCGTCGCGGATCACCGTGGCCCGGGGCGGGGCGAGGTCCAGCAGCGTACGGATGGCGTCGTTGGCTCCGCCGCGGGCGCGCATCTCGAACCAGTGGCCGAGCAGCACGAAGGCGGCCAGCACCGTGGCGGCCTCGTAGAAGACCTCGCCGCCACCGGTCAGGGTGACGCCGAGGGAGTAGAGCCAGCCGGCGCCGATCGCGACCGCCACCAGCACCATCATGTCGAGCGTTCGTGCACGCAGCGCGCGCCAGGCGCCGTCGAAGAAGATCCAGGCTGAGTAGAAGACCACCGGGACCGACAGGATCAGGCTGAAGACGTCGTCGCGCAGCCCGAACGGCGCCGGTGCCTCGAACCCGAAGACGTCGCGTCCGATCGGCGACCACAGCAGGATCGGGACCGAGAGCACCAGAGCCACCAGGAACCGGTTGCGCATGTCGCGGACCATGTCGGCCATCGACATGCCCTCATGGCCACCGTGGCCCATCGCCTCGTGCGGCGACATCGTCGGTGCGTGCTCGTGGTCGGTGTGGGCTGCGTGACCCGCGTGACCCGCGTGGTCGCCAGGAGAGGCGAGAGGATCACAGATGTGGCCGGGCACCGACTGCCCGGAGCAGTGGTAGCCGCACTCGATGATCCAGTCGCGCAGCTGCGTCACGTCGGTCAGATCCGGGTCGAAGGTGACGGTCGCCGTCTGGGCGACCGGGTTGGCGTCGACCGCGAGGACACCCGGCCGCCGGCCGAGGACGGACTCGGCCACCGACTTGCTCGATGCCCAATGGACTCCGGAGACCTCCAGGACGGCTGTGCTTGTCATTCCTCGACCATACCCCATGGGGGTACCACGACAAGTCGCAAACGTCCTTCTCGCCCCCGGACCTTCGGACTCCGGTCGGGGTACTTGGTGCCCTGCTGCCAGCTCCCGGCGCTTGTGACGATGGCGCGGAGGGTCCGGCCGAGAGGAGCAGAGCCATGCGGTGGACCACGACCGACGTCAGCCGCCGGAGCCTTGTGCTCGGCTCTCTCGGAGTCCTGGCCGCCGGAGCCCTGAGCTCCTGCGACAGCGAACCCGGTCCGGTGGCGTCCCGGCTCATCGGGCCGGACGCGAAGGAGGTTCGTACGGCCGAGCGGCTGCGGCGTACGTCGCCCCAGCGGGTCGTGGCCCGGCGGATCACGGCTCGACCGAGCGCCGTGGACCTGGGCGGCCGGACCGTGCGGACCTGGACCTACGACGACGCACTGCCCGGACCCGAGCTGCGGACGAGGGCCGGTGACCTGCTGCAGGTCGAGGTGGCCAACGACCTTCCCACCGAGACGAGCGTCCACTGGCACGGGCTGGCGCTGCGCAACGACATGGACGGCGTGCCCGGCCTGACCCAGGACCCGATCGTCGCCGGGTCGAGGTTCGTCTACGAGTTCACCACCGCCGACCCGGGGACGTACTTCTTCCACCCCCACACCGGGGTCCAGCTCGACCGCGGCCTCTACGGCGTGCTGGTCGTCGAGGACCCCGCCGAGCCGGGCGGGTACGACCAGGAGTGGGTCGTCGTCCTCGACGACTGGATCGACGACACCGACCGGAGCCCCGACGACGTGTACGCGGACCTGGTCTCGACACCGGGGATGGGGCACGGCGGGATGATGGGTGCGGGGATGCAGTCCCCGCTGCTCGGCGGCGCCGGGGATGTCGACTACCCGCTCCACCTGATCAACGGGCGCACCGCCCGGGCCCCGGCCACCCTGACCGGCCGACCCGGGCAACGGGCCCGGATCCGGATCGTCAACGCCGGCTCCGACACGGCCTTCCGCGTCGCCCTCGGCGGTCACCGGATGACCGTCACCCACTCCGACGGGTTCCCGGTGAGACCGGTCGCCACCGACGCCCTGTTGATCGGCATGGGCGAGCGGTACGACGTGATCGTCGATCTCGCTGACGGGGCGTTCCCGCTCGTCGCGCGGGCGGAGGGCAAGGCCGGTGCCGGCATGGCGGTGGTGCGCACCGGCGCCGGCGCGGCACCGTCGCCGGGAGCGACCCTTCGCGAGCTCGACCGGCAGGTCCTGCTGGGCACCGATCTGACCGCGGCGGACAGCGCGCGGCTCGGCTCCCGAGACATCGACCGAGACCTCGACGTCGTGCTCGGCGGCGGGATGATGGCCTATCGGTGGACGATCAACGGCGCGGCGTACCCCGACATCGATGCCTTGGCGGTGGCGCCCGGCGAACGGGTCAGGCTGCGGCTGCGGAACGCCTCGATGATGTTCCACCCCGTGCATCTGCACGGCCACACCTTCGCCCTGGCTCAGGGCGGGACCCGCAAGGACACGGTCGTCGTGCGCCCGCGGCAGAGCGTCGAGGTCGACCTCCAGGCCGACAACCCCGGCCAGTGGGCCCTGCACTGTCACAACGCCTACCACGCCGAGGCCGGCATGATGACCGTCCTCTCCTACCGCAGGTGAGAGCTCGCCTCACACCAGGGCAAGGATCACGATCACGGCCGCCACGACCACTCCGGTGATCCCGGCCGCGGTGACCGCGATCGTGGGCGTACCCGAGGAGAAGTCACGCGTGGGCGTCGTCGGCTGCCGCCCGGTGTGCCGGCGACGGGCGATGAACAATCCGGCCCCGACGAGCAGGGCGCCCACGACGAGCATGACGATCGGCGCGGCCAGCTCTCCGGGGAACAGCTCGATGACGGACGAGGGAAGCACCAGCAGTGTGCCGAGCGCGCCGACGGCGAGCATCAGCAGGTCACGGAAGACGACCGCCGCCGCGACGACGGCGACCGACGTCGCCAGCGCCAGAGCGATGCCGGCGTCCGTCGGGATCGTCGTCATCGCTCCGGCGAACATCCCGGCGGCTCCGAACGCGATGACGAGCCGCCTCGGGTCCAGTACGCCGCCCCAGCCGAGCAGCAGCCAGATCAGGGCGACGCCCCAGACGGCGAAGCCGGGGAGCGCGTCACCGACGTCGAGCTCGTTGGTGAGCGCCGCCGCGGTCAGCATGAAGCCGACCATCATGGCCAGCTGCTGCACGGGCGGGCGGTCCACGAGCCACAGGCCGGTGGCGTACGCCGCGACACCCGCGCTCACCATCAGGAACACGTGCTCGCCGGCCAGATCCAGCGCGTCGCCGCCGAGCAGACCGAGGAACCCGGCGAATGCGCCGGTGGAGGCCAGCCACAGCACCGAGCGGAGCCGGAGAGCGACGTCTCCGATCCGCTGGGGGACGGCGAACCCGGCGGCGAGCAGGACGGCGGCGACGCCGCCGACGATGACGAGCCGGGCGGTGGTGCCGACCTGGTCCCAGTACAGCGACGCGATCAGGATCGACGCGACGACGATGATGACACCGCCCAGATAGCCGAGCGCCTCGGTGACGAGGGACGAACGCTCGTGCGGGCGCTCCTGCACCCCTGGCAGTTCGGCGAGGACGTCGCCCCGGAGCCGGATCCTGTCGGCCTGCTCGGGGGTGATGAGCTGGTCCGCGACCCAGGACTCGAGCAGAGAGGTCAGCGGTGCCGGCCTTCGCGTCGCAGTGTGGTGAGACATGGTCTGCCCCTTTCTCCAGATCTTCAGTCTTCGCCGCGCACGCCGCGGCGCTCAGTGTCGAAGGTCCCCTCGGCCGGGGCACGAAGCCACCATGTGAGGCAGATCCATCTCCGGAAGGTCGTCCGTGAACCGGACGAGGTCGTCGCGGGAGAAGACCGACGTGCCTGCCGTGGCGATCATGGCCGCGCTGCACGACAGACCGAGCCGGGCCGCCCGCGGAAGCTCCCAGCCGCGTACGAGACCGGCGACCATCCCTGCGACGAGGGCGTCACCGGCGCCGACGCCGCTGACCACCTCACCGGCCACGGCCGGGAGGAGCTGGTCGTCGGTGGGCGTCACCAGCGCGATCCCGAGGTGGCCGCGAGAGAGCACGACGACACCCGCCTGCGCCGCCTCGAGCAGCTCGCGTGCGCCGGCCAGCTGCTCCTCGGCGGACGGCAGCCGACGCCCCAGGTGGTCCTCGAGCTCTCGCACGCTCGGTTTGAGCAGGAAGGCACCGTGCGCTCGGTCCAGGGCGCCACCGGACGCGTCGAGGACCAGTCGCGCACCGATCGAGTCGGCCAGGCACCGCACCCGGGCGACAGTGTCGGTCGAGGACCCGGGTGGCAGGCTGCCGCTCAGCACGACGTACGCCGCGTGGCGGCCCTGGCGGCGCACGACCTCGAGGCAACGTTCCAGGTCGGCGGCGGTCAGCGGCTGCCCGGGAAGCACGAACCGGTACTCCAGTCCGGTGTCCCGTGCGGTCACGTGATGGCTGAGCCGCGTCTCTCCAGTGACCTCGATCGCCTCGAACGGAAGCCGCTCGACCTCCAGCAGCTCCGTCAGCGCCTGCCCGATGTGCCCCGCCGCGGGGAAGACCGCCAGCGTGCGAACACCGAGCACGTGCAGCACCCGGGCGACGTTGATCCCGCCGCCGCCGGGGTCGATCCGAGGCGCGCTGCTGCGCATCTTGCTGCCCGGGACCAGGCTCGGCACGGAGAAGGAGTAGTCGAGTGCCGGGTTCAGCGTGATGGTCACGACGTCGGATGAGGCGGGCATCGGGAAGTCCCTTCGGGGCCGTCGAGGGTGCGTTCCCAGGCAACCATCGTCCACGCGACGAGGCAGGTGGCAGAGGTCCCGGCGGAGATGACCAAGGTCTCGTGAGGTCCGGCTCAGGCGTGACAAGACTGGGGATGGACGGAGGGTGCCGGACGGGCGCCCCATCTCTCAGGGAGGACAGATGAGCACCATCATGAAGCGCGCGGCCAACCCGTTCGCGGACCTGCTCGGCTGGCTCGAGACGGAGTCGGCGGCGATGCGAACCTTCGGGTCGGCGCCCTACATCAGGGTCGAGGACTTCGTCGAGGACGACAACTACGTCGTGCGTGCCGAGATGCCGGGCGTCGACCCGGACAAGGACATCCAGATCGACGTCGCCGGGGATGTGCTGACGATCCACGGTGAGCGCCGTGAGGAGGAGCACGACCGCAACCGCAGCGAGCTGCACTACGGGTCGTTCGAGCGGACCCTTCCGCTGCCGCGCGGGGCCAAGGCCGAGGAGATCCGGGCGACCTACACCAACGGTGTGCTCGAGGTGCGCGTGCCATACGCCGCCGACGAGCCGAAGGCGACCCGCGTCGCCATCGAGCACAACGGGAGCTGATCGGTGCGGCCCCAGGCGTCATTCGAGATGGCGTCCGACGTGGAGCGTCGTGCCGGCACCGTGTGGGCGATGGACGTGTTCCTCGACCATGACGAGGGCACCGTCCGCGCCGAGGCGAAGCTCCACGCGGGCGGCCGGCAGGACCTGGTCGGAACCGGGGAGGCGGGGCTGTGCCCGGGCCAGGACCTGGCGACGGGGGAGGAGCTGGCCGCGAGCCGCGCGTTGGAGCGGCTCGCGGCCGCGCTCCTCACCGACGCACGTCAGCGGATCGACGGTTCCGGGCCGCAGGGGAGTGCGAAGCCCGCTCAGCGGGCGCGTCCGCTGCGCTCGGTGCCGCGGATGCTCGTCGGCACCGACCGGCCGTTCCGCATCACCCCGGCGATCGACTGGTCGGTGGCGCACGCGGGTACGAGCGGTCTCGGGATCGAGCTGTGCCACGTCGTCGACGACGCCGGTCCGGCGTGGGAGCGTACGCTGCGCACCTCCGTCTCGGACGCGAACGACGAGATGGCCGAGCTGGTCGAGGAGGTCCGCGAGCAGCACCACGGCGTGAATGTCACGTCGTCGGTCCTGGTGGGCTCGGAGAGTGCCTTCCTGGCCCGGTCGACGGAACGGGAGCTGGTCGTCATCGGGCGGGCGGACGTCGCCGGCGAGGACGGCTCGTACGTCGGTGCGACGGCGATGACCATCGCGCAGGACGCGAGCGTCCCGATCGTGGTCGTGCCGTCCGGCTGGTCGCCTCACCCGGACGCCGAGCGGCCGGTGATGGTGGCGATCGACGCGCTCGAGCCGCACCTGGAGGCGGTGGAGTTCGCACTGGCGTACGCGCACTGGCGGGGGCTTCCGCTCCTGGCGGTCTCGGTCTGGGAGTCTCCGACCGGGCCCGACGCGCGGATGCTGCTCGTGGGCGACGAGGAGTGGATGGAGCGCATCTCCGACGGCCTGGATGCCGCGGTGAGGCCGCTTCGGGCGCTCTACCCGGACGTGTCGGTGACCCAGCGCTCACCGCGCGGCGTGCCGGTGGACATCATCCTCCGTCTCGCCGAAGAGGCTTCGCTCCTGGTGGTCGGCAGACCCGGCCACGGCCGACACTGGCGGATGCCGCTGGGCTCGGTGAGCCGGAGGGTGCTGCACCGCGCGGCCGTGCCGGTCGCGGTCATCCCGGCCGACTGGCACGCCATGGACAGCGCGATGCCCCGTCGCTCGCCGAGCTGATCGGCTGACCGACGGGGCTGACCCGGCCCGCAGATCAGGAGGAGGCCGATCAGGAGGACGCCGTGCTCTCGTGGTGGAGGACGTCGTCGACGGCGCGTCGCGGGGTCGGCGGCAGCGGCGGGTGGTGCCGACGGGGCCAGCCGATCCGCACCAGCACCTGCGGGCAGGAGTTGTCGCCGAGCAGGTCGTGCTGCAGCGTACGCCGGGTGGAGCCGATCTCGATCGGCTGCGTGTAGGGCACCAGCGCCAGCCCCGAGGTCGTGCAGGAGAGCCAGATCGCGTCCAGCGCCTCGCCGGCACGCAGCCAGGAGAGCGGGTCGTCGGACGCGGTCGCGAGGACGATCCACTCCTCTGACGGTGGCCCGTCCTCGTCACGGGGGTCGGTGAGCGTGCCGGCGGGAAAGCGGGTGTGGGAGCCGGGCGTGCTCTCGGCCGAGAGGAGGCTGGACTCCGGGATCCCCTCCTCGCTGCCGCCACGCGTCCAGGAGTAGAGCTCGGAGAGGTAGGCCTCGTCGGTGGACTGGTGGGCGCGGGCGGTCTCCAGCGCCGCCTCGACGACCGGCCGCAGCTGGTCCGTGACGGTGGTCGCCACGACTCCGTACTCGCGGACGAGGTCGGCCAGATGCTCGAGGCGCTGGCGCGGCACCGGCCAGGACGAGACCTGGCGCCGGTCCGTGCAGCGCTGCTCGATGGCAGCCAGCCGGCTGAGGTCGTCGACATCGGGGTCGCGGTGCGCGAACGTCACCACCGCGAGCAGGTCGGTGCGACCGCCTTCGGGGGTGCGGTGCACGGTGCACGCCCAGCCCATGCCGGCCGCGGCCACGACGAGCTCGTGCAGCGCGGCACCGCAGCTCATCACCAGATCGCGCTCGTTGGGGTCGGCGTGGAGGAGCTTGCGGTGCGGGTCGGCCCGCAGCAGCAGCATCGTGTCGCGTACGGCCCACGCCCACGGTTGGGTGTTGTGGACCGACGGCGCCCGGCAGGCCAGCTCCAGGATCGCCCGCAGGGTCGTCTCGTTGGGGAAGGCGGACATCTCAGACCCTCACCTGACGCATCAGCTGGTGGCCCAGGTCCGCGGCCCAGTCCCCGGCACGGGCCGCCTCGTCGTGGGCCAGCGGACCCTCCAGGCCGCCGACGTAGAAGCTCGCCGTCGGGGCGACGTCGTAGCCACGGCGGCGCAGCACGTGGGCGACGTGCTTGGCGGCCGAGCCGGGGAGGTGACGCATCGCCCGTGCCCGGGTGTCGAAGGCGGCGATACGCACCGAGTCGGCGTCCTGGAGGTCCTCGAGCCACTCCCGGACGCCGCGGGCCTCGACCTCGGCCGGAGCGCCCCGCAGCACAGCGTCGGCTCGGGTGCTCGGTCTGCTCATGCCGAGCGCGTGCGTCGGTGCCCCGATCACGACGAGGTCGTGGGCGCGGAGCACGTCATCCTCGGCCAGCCCCACCGGGATCACCTTGACCTCCACGCCGGCGCGCCGAAGACCGTTGGCGACCGAGGTCGCGATGGTCGCGGTGTTGCCGAACATCGACTCGTAGACGACGGCTGCTCGCATCTGGTTCACGTCCTTCCCCCGGGCGCCGCGCCCTCTGCGTGGTGCCGATGGCACCACGCTCGCGTCGAACGGACGGATGTGTTCAGTGGCGCACGTCCCCGACCCGAGGACCTTGGTCCGATGCCGTCCGGCCCGGACATGCGGAGGCTGAAGACATGAACTCACACGAATCCCCGGTGATGCTCGAAGGCGGGCTCGACACCCGTGTCAGTCGAGCGCTCTGGCTGGTCAAGTGGCTGTTGCTGATCCCGCACTACATCGTTCTGTTCTTCCTGTGGATCGCCTTCGCCGTGCTCACCGTGGTCGCCTGGTTCGCGATCCTCTTCACCGGTCGCTACCCGCGGGCGATCTTCGACTTCAACCTCGGCGTCCTGCGCTGGACCTGGCGAGTGGACTTCTACGGCTACGCCGCCCTCGGCACCGACGCCTATCCGCCGTTCACCCTGCAGGACGTGCCCACCTACCCGGCCCGCCTCCACATCGCCTACCCCGACAAGCTCTCCCGTGGTCTGGTGCTGGTGAAGTCGTGGCTGTTGGCGATCCCGCATCTGCTGGTCCTGAGCTTCTTCGTGGGCGGTGGGCTGTACGCCACCCAGGCCGGCCAGGACTCCAACGACTGGACCTGGGGGAGCGGGATCGTCGGCCTCCTGGTCCTCTTCGCCGGCGTGGCGCTGCTCTTCGGCAAGGGCTACCCCCAGGGCATCTTCGACCTGGTCCTCGGGATGGACAGGTGGGCGGCGCGCGTCGCGGCGTACGTCTTCCTGATGACCGACACCTACCCACCCTTCCGGCTCGACCAGGGCGGCAGCGACCCGGCCGCGCCCATGCCCCCGGAGCCGTCCGCTCCCGCGGGAGAAGCGGCAGCGCCGCCGCGCCCGACCGCGGATCCGGTCGGAACCGGACAGCAGTGATCGCCGCTACGCAGGTGCGCCGAAGGACTTTGGTCCTCAGCGCACGGGTCAGACGTGCATTGGCGGGCGTCGTCATCGGTCGTAGGTTGATCCGGTGACCGAAAACGCAGCGCCCGAGGGCGCAGACGAGCCCATCCGGGTCTACCTGCTCGACGACCACGAGGTGATCCGCCGCGGGATCAGGGACCTGCTCGAGGACGAGGATGACATCATCGTCGTGGGCGAGTCCGGGCTCGCCGAGGAAGCCCGGCGCCGGATCCCGGCCCTGCGGCCCCACGTCGCGATCCTCGACGGCCGGCTCCCCGACGGGTCGGGCATCGACGTGTGCCGCGACGTACGCTCCGTCGACCCGAGCATCGCCGCCCTGATCCTGACGTCCTTCGACGACGACGACGCGCTGTTCTCCGCCATCATGGCCGGGGCGGCCGGCTACCTCCTCAAGCAGATCCGCAGCGCCGATCTCGTCGACACCGTGCGCCAGGTCGCGGCGGGCCGGTCGACGCTCGACCCCGCGGTCACCGCGCAGGTGCTGGAGCGGATCCGCAGCGGCCCGAAGACCAACTCGGTCTTCGAGAACCTGACCAACCACGAGCGCCGGATCCTCGAGCTCATCGGCGAGGGCCTGACGAACCGGCAGATCGGCAAGGAGATGCACCTGGCCGAGAAGACGGTCAAGAACTACGTCTCCTCCCTGCTCGCCAAGCTCGGGCTGGAGAGCCGGACGCAGGCTGCGATTCTGGTGACCAAGACCTTGCAGGGTTGATAGTTTGGGGGTGCACCACGCATGCGTCAGAGGGGGTCGACGTGGGTCGCACGCCACCGAGACAGCGCCGTGAACACGAGGACACGGTGGAGGCATCACTACGCAGCACTCCGCTCGACGAGCTCCTGACCGAGGTCCTCGCCAGGGTGACCGACGCCCGAGACGAGCAGGTGCGGTGGCGGCTGCTGCTCGACGCCATCGTCACGATGGGTGCCGGTCTCTCGACCGACGACCTGCTGGACCGGATCGTCGAGGTCGCCCAGGCCCTGGCCGGAGCGAAGTACGCAGCCCTCGGTGTGCTCGCCAGCGGCGGCGAGCGGCGGCTTCGCACGTTCATCACCCGGGGCCTCACCCCCGAGCAACAGCTCCGGATCGGGGACCTGCCCAGCGGACACGGCGTGCTCGGTCTGTTGATCGACCATCCGGAGCCGGTCCGGATGCCCGACATCACCAAGCACCCGTCGTCCTACGGGTTCCCGAAGAACCATCCCCCGATGGGTTCCTTCCTCGGCGTGCCCGTGCGTATCGGCGAGAAGATCTTCGGCAACCTCTACCTCACCGAGAAGGAGAACGGTGGGGACTTCAGCGAACAGGACGAGCGCATCGTGGTCGCGCTGGCCGCGGCGGCCGGCGTGGCGATCGAGAACGCGCTCCTGGCCGAGGAGGCGGCCCGCCGCGGACGCTGGCTCGACGCACGTGCCGAGATCACCAGTGCGCTGATGGGAGACGTGGACCGCAACTCGGCTCTGCAGCTCGTGGTCGACCGGGCGAGAGAGATCGCCGGTGCGGACGTCGCCTGGATCGTCACCGGCCCGGCGGCCGACCGGCTGCGGGTCGAGGTCGTCTCCGGCACCGAGATCGATCCCGACGTGCTCAAGCGCGCGCCGCTGCGCGACTCGGTCGCGAGCCACGCGATCCGAGACGGCGTACCGATGATCGTGGAGGACGTCGCCGGCGCCGCCGCGGGAGGAAGCGCCGCAGCGGTCATCGACCTGACCGACATCGGTCCGGGGGTGTTCGTCCCGCTGGGACGCACCGATCCGTCCGAGGAGATGAACGCCGTGGGCGCGCTCGCCCTGGCCTGGCGGCGAGAGAACGCCGAGCAGGCCCAGAGCGTCGACCTGGCGGTCGCCGATGCCTTCGCCGGCCAGGTGGCGCTGGCCATCCGGCTGGCTCAGAGCCGTGACGAGCGTCAGCGGCTGGCCGTCTACGACGACCGCGACCGCATCGGCCGCGACCTGCACGACATCGTGATCCAGCGCCTCTTCGTGATCGGCCTGCGTCTCCAGGGCGGTCTCAACCTGGCCGACAACCCGAAGCTGCGCGGCCGCCTCGACCAGGCGGTCGAGGACATCGACGAGACGATCCGCGACCTGCGACGTGCGGTCTTCGAGCTCGGCACCCCCAAGCAGAGCGGCGACGTCCAGTCCCAGGTCACCGAGGTGGTCAACCGGGCTGCGGCGTCGCTCAAGTTCCGTCCGAGACTCGCCTTCGACGGCCCGATCAGACTGCGCACCACACCCGAGATCGCCAAGGACGTCGTCGCCGTCCTCGGCGAGGCGTTGTCGAACACCGCCCGTCACGCGCACGCGAGCAACGTCGACGTGTCGCTGACGGCGGGCACGGACCTCGTGCTCCGAGTGCGCGACGACGGCGAAGGGATCCCCGCCGACACGGTGGAGAGCGGGTTGGCCAACATGCGTCATCGCGCCGAGGCGCACGGTGGTCGCTGCACCGTCGAGGCGGCGGAACCCCAGGGCACCGTCATCGAGTGGACGGTTCCTCTGGGCTGACCGGTCACCGGCCGGTCATGGCGGGCGCGCGGCGGAGGAGTCTCGTGCGAAGGTGCTCTCATGGACGTACGCCAGGTGCTGCCGTCATGGACCCGCGGCTACCAGCGCCGCTGGCTGTGGTCCGATCTCCTCGCCGGGGTGACGATCACCGCCTACCTGGTGCCTCAGGTGATGGCGTACGCCGAGCTGGCCGGTCTCCCGCCGGAGACCGGGCTGTGGGCGTGTGTCGGGGCGATGCTGGTCTACGGGTTCCTGGGTACGTCCCGGCTGCTCTCGGTCGGTCCGGAGTCGACCACGGCGCTGATGACCGCGGCTGCGATCGGGGCCACGCCGGCCGCGGCGCAGGATCCGGGATCGTTCGCGGCGACGCTGGCGCTCGTGGTCGCCGCCATCTGCGTCGTGGGCTGGCTCGCTAGGGTCTCGGTGCTGGCCGAGCTCTTCTCCCGGCCGGTGCTGGTCGGCTACATGGCCGGCATCGCGGTGCTGATGGTCGTCTCCCAGCTCGACAACCTCACCGGTGTCCAGGTCGAGGGCGACGGTGTCCTGAGCGAGCTCGCGAGCTTCGTGCGCAACCTCGACCAGGTCCATCTCCCGACCCTGCTGCTCGGTCTCGGTGCGGCCGCCGCGATGATCATCGGCTCTCTGCTCGCCCCGCGTGCGCCGGTCGCGCTGCTCGGGATGCTCGCCGCCACCGGGCTCGTCGCGCTGCTGGGGGAGGGACACGGGCTCCGGCTCGTCGGCGAGATCTCGATCCGACCACCGACGCCCGGGTTGCCGGATCTCGACCCGGGCCTGCTCGTCTCGATGCTCGCGCCGGCACTCGGCGTCGCCTTCGTCGGCTACACCGACAACATCCTCACCGGTCGCGCCTTCGCCGGCCGCGACGATCATGTCGACGCCCACCGGGAGCTGCTCGCGCTCGGCGGCGCCAACGTCGGGTCGGCGCTGCTGCACGGCTTCCCGGTGAGCAGCAGCGGGAGCCGGACCGCCATCGGACATGCGGTCGGCGGGCGCACCCAGCTGACCTCGTACGTCACAGCGGCCGCGACCGTGGCCGCCGTGCTGCTGCTCGCGCCGGTCCTGGAGGCCTTCCCGCAGGCAGCGCTCGGCGCGGTCGTCGTCTACGCCGCCACCAAGCTGGTCGAGGTGGGGGAGCTGCGCCGCTTCGCCCGGTTCCGGCGCAGCGAGCTCGTGCTGGCCCTGGTCGCGACGGTGGCCGTGCTCGTCGCGGGGGTGATGTGGGGTGTGCTGATCGCGGTGGGTCTCTCCGTGCTCGACCTGCTGCGCCGGGTCGCGCACCCGCACGACGCGGTGCTGGGGCTGGTCCCCGGGCTGGCCGGCATGCACGACGTGGACGACTACCCCGACGCCGAGGAGGTGCCGGGGCTCCTCGTCTACCGCTACGACTCGCCGCTCTTCTTCGCCAACGCGGAGGACTTCCGCACCCGTGCCCTGGCCGCGGTCGACGACGCCGCGTGGCCGGTGGAGTGGTTCCTGCTGAACGTCGAGGCCAACGTCGAGGTCGACATCACCGCGGTCGACGCCCTCGAGTCGCTGCGCAGGGCGCTGGCCGATCGCGGCGTCGTGCTCGCGATCGCCCGGATCAAGCAGGACCTGCGCGCGTCGCTGGCTCCGTCCGGCATCTTGGACAGGATCGGCGAGGACCACCTGTTCCCCACCCTTCCCACGGCTGTCGAGGCGTACCGCCGACGCGAGAGGTGAGGACGGACCAAGGTCCTCGGGGACGGGCCCCGACGTCCCTGCCCTGACGCTCCTGGCGTGGATGAGAGTGGATCCATGGCTCGGCCGGATGTGCCGCGCCCGGGAGGAGACGAGATGTCCGAGAACGACCGGATCCTGGTCGGAGTCGATGGGGGAGAGGGCGGACGCGCGGCGATCAGCTATGCCGCGGCCGAGGCCGGTCTCGACGACGCTGATCTCTGGCTCGTGCACGTGACCCTCAGCGAACCCGCCGACGTGGTCCATCCCTACCCCTGGCTCTCGCAGGACAACCGGAACGCCGGGATGCAGCTGTTGCGGAAGGCGGCCGACGAGGCGGCCACCTATGTCGGGGACGACCATGTCAGCGGGACCCTGGTGGAGGGCAGGGTGGTCCACGGTCTCGTCCACGCCGCCGCGAAGGCACGCCTGGTGGTGCTCGGCGACGACCGTGGGCATGGCCTCGAACACATCGTGACGGGGTCCATCACCCATCGCGTCGCCGGTCATGCACCGGTGCCGGTCGTGGTGGTTCCGACCTCCTGGTCGGCGGAGAACCCAGCGCGCCGGGTGCTCGTCGCGATCAAGGACTGCGAGAGCTCGGCGGGACTGATCGCGCAGGGACTGCGGCATGCGGCCGACCGTGATGCTGAGCTGGTCGTCCTGCACGCCTGGCAGCTGGACACGGTCTACGACGACATGACCCTGGGGCACCTGGACGTGACCGGGTTCGAGAGCGCCGCTCGCGACGCCCTCGAGGAGGGGCTCGACCGGGCCCGCCGCGAGGTGCCGCACGCCGCCGAGGTGGAGGTCCGCATCGACGTCCGCCATGGACAGCCCGCCCGGGTGGTCGCGGATGCGGCGGCGGAGGCCGACCTCCTGGTCATCGGGCGTCGCCGCCACTCCTTCCCGCTGGGACGCCTGGGCAGCACGGGGCGTGCGCTGATGCGCGAGAGCCGGTGCCCGGTGGAGATCCAGCCTCCGGCCCCCGACGTCATCAGCGTCGACGACCTCGTCCTCGAGCACGAGGGCCGGATCGAGAAGGCCGAGGAGGCGCCCGCGCTCTGAGCCCTGTGGGCCGGAGAGCGGGCGCGGGAGCAGCGGTGGCGACCACGACGTTCGCCCGGTGGACGGCAACGGTCGCGGTGGCGGAGAGCGCGGGCTTCGTCGCGCCCGCCGTCGTCGGCGCCCTCACGACGGACCTGCCCTGGTACGGCGCCCTTCCGGCGCTGCTCGCGGCCGGCGCCGTCGAGGGCGCCGTTCTCGGCTGGGCGCAGGCCTCGGTACTGCGACGCATGCTGCCGAGCGTGCGTGGCCGGCGCTGGGTGATGCTGACGACGGGGGCTGCGGTGGCGGCGTACGTCCTCGCGATGACCGCCGTGCTCGCGGGGACGGCGTCAGGGTGGGTGCGGATCGTCGTGCCCGTCGTCTGTGGAGCCCTTCTTCTCCTCTCGATCGGTGGTGCGCAGTGGCTCGAGCTGCGTCATCACCTGGCGCGCGCCGCCACGTGGGTCCCGGCGACGGCACTCGCCTGGCTCCTCGCCCTGGGCGCCTTCCTCGCCGTCGCCACCCCGCTGTGGCACGAGGACCAGCGACTCTGGGTCACCCTGCTGATCGGCGTCGGCGCAGGGATCGTGATGGCGCTCGTCCAGGCAGCGGTGACCGGATGGTGGTTGCTCCGGCTGCTGTCTCGGGTCCAGCGCGAATCGACGGGGTGGTCAGCCTCCCAGCGGCCGTGAGGCCGGGGCCGGGCTCATCGGGGTGCCGCCGTAGACCACCTGTCCGGACGTGTCCTGGTAGGTCTGCCACGCGATGGTGTCCTGCTGGGCCACGCCGGCCTCGGTGAAGTCACACACTCCGGTCTCGAACGTCTCCTGCAACCGCGCCCACTCGGCGTCGGTGAACCTCACCGGCACCGTGACTCCGGCCACGGTCGTCGTGTAGTCGGCGCGCCGCAGCGGCTCGAGCCGGCACTTGTTGGCGTCCGTGGTGAGGGCGTCGCCCGCGACCATCCGCGGGGTGCCGTAGACCGGCACCACGGCCTCCCCGCACAGGCCGTCGGACACCTTGTGGCCGACGCCGTCGTAGCAGCGGTCGGTCAGGTCGTCCGGCTTGTCGAGCACGACCTTCTGCGCCACCGTCAGGTCGCGCCCGTCGGCCTCGATACGCGTGAGCCAGCGGTCCATCGCGACGAAGCTGTTCTTCTCGCAGCCTGCGTCGCCGAGGATCGCGACCGGGCCCTCCCAGATCAGCTGGTTGGCATGGGTTCCGTGCTCGCGGTCGAGCCGCGCGCGCACCGCGAAGGCGCGGTAGGCGTCATGGAAGGCGCCCGGGTCGGGGCCGCGGCAGTCGATGATCGCGGTCTGGTCGAGGTTGTTGGTCTCGTTGATCATGCCGCTGCGGTAGGCGTTGGCCAGAGCCGGCGCAGGGCCGGTGTCGACCCGCGCGGCGGTCGGGTTGGTGTCGATGTCGACACCTCCGATCTTCGCGTTCAGGTCGACGAACTGCGCCGGGGTGATCCGCCCCCTGCGCAGGGCGTCGAGGCCGTACTGGACACCGACGTTGTCGATCGGTGGCGTGGCGAACCCGTGGCCGACCGCCTTCTCGGAAGCGGACCAGAGCGACTCCGGATTCGGCCCGAAGACGTTGATGGCGGCGTCGTGGATCGTGCAGCGCACCCCGCCGGGGTTGTTCGCGGGGTCGTAGCGGTTGGCGTCCGTCGTACCCGCGCACGGGTCGGTCGGCACCGCGACGTGCCATTGGGCGTTCTCGCTGACGAGGGCGTTGGCGGTCGTGACGTGGCCCTCGACATCGGCCATCTGGGTCGGCGACCACACCACCCCGGTGCCCCACTTCGTCGGGTCGGTGAAGTAGGCCAGCAGCAGGTGGTAGTCCAGGAACTGGGTGGCGGTGCTCCACGCGTCCGGGAACGAGCAGGTGGGCAGGATGCCCTGGTAGACGCCCGGGTAGGCGTTGGCGATCCACTGCTCGGCCAGCGAGCCGCCCGAGCAGCCGGTGCCGATGGTGTAGCGCAGCACGCCGTACTGCTCGGCGACGTGCTCCTTGGCCATCACCAGCGACTCGGCCTGGACCGCGATGTTGCAGTTGTGACCGCTGTTGTCGAGGGCGGTGGACATGGTGAGGAAGCCGCGGCCCAGCGCGTCGGCGTCGGTGTCGCTGCCGGTCGTGTCCGGCGCGCCGCCGGTCTTGTGGTCCACCCCGCAGCTGGCGCCGTGGGTGATGAGCAGCTTGTGGTTGAACTGCGGCTGCGGGTCGAACGTGGTCCAGGGCTTGCCGGGCTGGAAGAGCGCGGAGACCTGGTACTGGTCGCGGTCCATGTAGCCGGTCTCGATCCGCACCACGAACGGCACCCTCACGCCCTGGTCGGTGGTCGTGGTGGCGACGTCGGAGGGCGGGTTCTCGGGGTCGTAGGCCTGGAAGCCCTGCTTGGCCGGGTCGGTCGAGCGGTAGACGAAGCGGTACGTCGGGGGCTGGTTGCACTGCTCGTCGAGCGCACCTGCCTGGCAGGTCCACGGCTGCAGCTGTGGCCCGGAGAAGACCGGTCCACCGCTCGGATGGTTCGTGATCGTGAGCCGGGCACCCCCGCCCGGCGTACGCGCGGTGAGCACGTTGAGGCCGAGCGCGAGCCCCGTCACCAGCCCGGCGTACGTCCCGTCGGCGCGCATCGCGAACGACGAGGTGATGTCGCGGCCGTCCACATCGACCCGCACCTTGGCCGGCGCGGTCCCGGCGGGCAGCGCCACCTGCACCAGCGCGTCGCCGCCGCTGACCAGGTCGGCCCGGTTGGAGAGGACCTTGATGGTGGTCGAGCCGGCCGCGCCGGCCACCGGGTCCCAGCCTGCCTGCACGGTGAGCGGGAGGGCGACCACGAGTGCCGCCACGATCGGGTGATAGCCACGGAGGCGAGCGCGCAGGGACATGGAGGCTCCTCGGGTGGAAACGTGTTCTACCCGCGAAACGACCTGACGACCAGCCAGGTTACGCGCGCGTAACCTTTGTTTACCCACGTCCCGCGTCGCGGGGCCCGGCGCCCGTGAGGATCAGCGGGGCCCGGTGATCTCGCGCGCCCGCAGGGTCGCCATCAGTCGCTCGTACTCGTCCTCGTCGATCTCGCCGTGTGCCAGGCGCATCGCGAGCACGTCCTCGGGCGTGGTCGGTCCGCTGCCGAGCGGACGGTCCTCGCGGAGGAACCGGCGCCCGAGCACGACCGCCGTGGTGATGACCAAGCCCCAGAACAGGACCATGCTGAGGGTCATCAGGACGTAGCCCCAGCCGCTCATCCCCGAGCCGTACCAGTACATCATCGTGACCTCCACCGTGCGTGGTTGTGGGTATGTCTCGACAGTGCTCCGACCGGTGACGTGCAGCGAGTGGCCAACGACTGGGGAAGCCGGGGCCTTGGTCCTGTGGGGATGGGATCGTCGCCCCTCCCCGCGGGTACCGGCCGGTGAGGAGAGTGACCTCATGAGACGTTGGGTCTGGAGCGTTCCGGCCGCCACGGCAGTGGGCTGTGGGCTGGTCGCACTGATGTCGTGGTCGGTGCCGGCGACGATCGGATGGTGGCTCGCGGGCGCGTTGATCTCGGTCGCGGTCCTGGTGTGCCGTTCACCCGACGAGACTCCGGTCCGCTGGAAGCCGGTGCTCAGGCGAAGCCTGACGTGGCCGACGATGGTGCTGGCCGCCGGCGGACTCCTCCTGACGCTGGAGCCGGAGACCGCCCTGCTCGTCTCGGTGGCGGCGCTGGCCGCAGCCTGGGAGGCGGGATGGTTCGGCGGAGGCGCCCGTGGCGACCTGCCGGCGGGAGTGGGTCACCGGGGTGGACGGCGGTGGTGGGGCTCCCGGGCCGGCGACCGAGCCGCACCCGCGACGGACATCAGCCCGCTGGTCGCCGGTCCGGTCGATGTCGATCCGGTCGATGCCCTGTCGGTCACCGACGCGCTGACCGACGCCGACCTGTGCCGGGCCTGGCGCTCCAGCTACGTCGCCCTCGACCGGGCCGCCGACCCGAGCGAGAAGCTGCGTGCCGTGGAGATCCGCGAGGTGATCCTCGACGAGCTCGGGCGCCGCGACGCGTCGGGCCTGGAGGCGTGGTTCCGCTCCGGTGCCCGGGCGGCCGGGTGGCCCGACCGCTACCTCCGAGGCGTGGAGCCGCGGCAGAGCCGAGACGCGCACTGAGCTCGATGGGCAAGGGACCTTCGCCCCGACCTGCGCGACCTCCTTCCCTGGCACCGCGCGCGCCGACGGGGTTCGCTGGAGACCACGGCAGCGAGGACCCGATCTCGTGATGGAGGGGACATGACCGCAACCTCGAGTCCGGGCCCGCGGCCCACGGTTGGCGAGGCGTCTCCCACCGGCCCGCTACCTCCGCTCGAACCGAGGGTCGTGGTCGGCGTGGACGGCTCCGAGCCCAACCGGGCCGCGGTGGCGTACGCGATCGCGGAAGCGGCCGCCTCGGGACGTCCGCTCGTGCCCGTCGGCGCCGTCCAGCACCCTGTGCGACATCACGACGGTGCCGTGGACGGTCGAGGATGGCCGGTGCTGGCAGAGGTCGAGCGTCAGGCAGTGGCCGCGGATCCCGGGATCAGGACGGTGTCGTTGATCGAGTTCGACCACCCGGTGCCGGCTCTGCTCGGGTACGCCGATGTGGAGGATCTGCTGGTCGTGGGCAAACGCGGCCTCGGGGGCACTCGCCGGTTCCTGGTCGGGTCGACGGCGATGAGGGTGGCCGGACGCTCCCTCGGCACCGTGGTGGTCGTGCCACCGGGATGGAGGCCCGCGGAGCATCTGAGGGAACCGGTCATCGTCGGCGTGGATCCGGAGAGCCACTGTGAGCCGCTGCTGCGTGCGGCCTTCGAGCGGGCGCGTCGCGACCAGGTCGAGCTGGTCGTGCTGCACTCGGTCAACCTGCGTCCTGTCCTCGTCTGGGACCCGAACCTCAGCACACCGTTCGTGCGGGACGGCCTGGATCGCAGCGACGTGGACCTCGAGGCGGCGATCAAGCCGTTGCGCGACCACTACCCACAGGTCCGGGTCACGATCGAACGGGACCGTGGGCGTGCCGCCGGCATCATCCTGGCCAGGTCCGTCGGCGCGCAGCTGATCGTGCTCGGGAGACGCCACGACGCCCGGGGTACGTGGGGTCTCGGACCGGTCGCCCGCGAGGTGATCCACAACGCCGAGGTGCCGGTCGCCGTGGTGCCTTGTCCGGCCGAGCCCGACGACCGGGAGCGCTGAGGGCCATGGTCATGGACCTTGATCCCGCCCCGTTCGGACCATGGCCTCTCCGGACGGGTCGCCCGGGGAGGTTTGCTGGAGATGACAGTGAGAGCGAGTCGTAGGGGTTCTGTGATGTCCGCCTGCTCGAGCACCGGGAGCCGCCGGCGATGCCTGATCGGAGTGCCACGATGATGTACGAGAGAGATGAGACCAAGGTCGTGGTCGGCGTCGACGGCTCCGAACGCAACCGGGCAGCCATCGACTACGCCGTCACCTCGGCCCTGGCGACGAGCCGGCCGCTGAAGCTGGTCGGGGTGGTCGACGTCGGCGTCCCGGATCAGCCGGCCACCGCTGAGGTCCCTGGTCACGAATGGGTGCTCCTGGAGGACATCCGCGACCAAGTGGTCGCCGAGCATCCGCGGCTGAGCGTGCGTACGCTCGTCCGGTTCGGCCACCCGGTCTCAGCGTTGCTGGCGAGCGTCGGCGAGCGGGACCTGCTCGTCGTCGGCAAGCGGGGCATGGGGCCCGCGCGCAGCATGCGCATCGGCACCACCGCGCTCCGGCTCGCCGCTCGCGCGTCGTCGCCCCTCGTGGTGGTGCCGCCCTGGTGGCGGGTGGGATCCCATCACTCGGGCGCCATCGTGGTCGGCATCGATCCGGCGGCGGACGAGGAGACGGCGCTGCGGATGGCCTTCGTGGAGGCGGCGCGGTCGGGAGCTCCTCTGCGGGTCGTGTCCGCGGTGGACCTGCGGCCGATGCTCGTCTGGGACAAGGTCCTCGGGGCACCTCTCTACCGGCAGTGGGAGCAGCGCAGCATGGCGTCGCTGGAGCGGCTGGTCGGCCCGTTCCATGACGAGTTTCCGGGGGTCGCGGTCACCGTGGTGCGCGACCACGGCCACGCGGCGGACGTGCTGACCGACTATGCCGGAGACCCCCAGCTGATCGTCGTGGGTCGAGATCACCACGGCGGATCCTCCATCGGGCTGGGGGCGGTGGCGCGAGAGGTGCTCAACGTGGCCGACGTCCCGGTGCTGGTGGTACCCGTGGCGCGGCCGAAGGGCCTCGACGGATCGGCCTCGATGTCGGACTCGACCGCCACGGCGGCGAAGAGCCTCCGGGAGCCGGCCACCTAGGGGGATGGCCGGAGCCGGGGAACCCGCCCGGCGGGGCAGATCACGCATCTGCCCCGCCGGGCGGTTGATGCCACGAGCCAGGGCGTGCTGCTCCGGCAGGCATCGGGTCGTGACCAAGGTCCCCGAGATCGGCACCGACGCCCCTGTCCTCGGCCCGGCGACTCCGGTGAGAGTCGGATCGGGCCGGGCCGGAGGTGCCTGGTACCGAAGGAGGGGGACATGCCCGAGACAGAACGGATCCTGGTCGGTATCGACGGCGGGGAGGGTGGTCGAGCGGCGCTGAGATACGCCGCGGCCGAGGCCGAACGCAGCGGGGACGAGCTGTGGCTCGTCCATCTGGTGCCGCCGCCAACCGTCCCCGGCGTCATCGACCCGTACGTCGCCCAGTCCGCCATCGGAATCGACCATGACATCGGGGCCGGGCTGCTGGAGCGGGCGGCGAAGGAGGCGATGACCCTCGTCCCGGCCGACCGCGTCACCTCGACGCTGATGCGGGGCGACGCCGCCGACGGTCTCGTCCAGATGGCGGCCGCGGCACGGCTCGTCGTGCTGGGCGGCCAGCACGCCTCGGCCCTGGAGCGGATCTTCACCGGCTCCGTGGTCAACCGGGTCGCGGGCCACGCGCCGGTCGCGGTCGCCGTGGTGCCGGACCTGTGGCCCTCGGGCGCCGGTGCCGACCGCGTCGTGGTCGCGGTCAAGGACCGCGACGACGCCGCCGGGCTGATCGCCCGCGCGATGAGCCAGGCCGCCGCGCGCGGGGCCGAGCTGGTGATCCTGCACGCCTGGGACGTGCCCACGCCGTACGACGGCGTCGCCCTCTCCCGAGATGACCTGGCCGATTGGGCGGCCTCGATCCGGGAGGAGCTCGAGCGGACGCTCGACCGGGCCCGGCACCATCGGGCCGCGCCCGAGACGCTGGTGGAGACCCGGATCGAGGTACGTCGCGGTCAGCCGGCCCGGGTGATCACCGACGCGTCGGCCGAGTCCGACCTGCTGGTCATCGGGCGTCGGCGCCACACCTTCCCCGTCGGGCGCCTCGGGAGCACCGGCCGGGCGCTGCTGCGCGAGAGCCACTGCCCGATCGAGGTGCTGCCCCCGGTCCACGACGTCATCGAGACCGAGGTGATCGAGGGGATCGACGAGGTCCGGGAGACCGGCGAGACCGAGGCGACCGGCGAGAAGAGCACGTCGGAGCCGATCGGGATGATCGGCGCATGAGGCCTCACGGTCGCTCGTCCTGAGGCGCCGGGGACGAAGGGCCCGCCGCACGCGGACCCCGTTCCCTCGCCCCGACACGACCGGCGGCGGTTGGCTGAAGGTGTCCGGCCACGTCGGCCGGCGAGACCGATGGAGGAATCATGACCTCAATCTCCACGCCCGGCTCCACGACATCGCTGCCCGGGCACTACCCGATGCCCGCGGCTCGGATGCTCGCGACGCTGAGGATCGCCTTCGGGCTCACGTTCCTGTGGGCCTTCTTCGACAAGCTGCTCGCGCTGGGTTTCCACACCGGCGCGATCACCAACGAGGCCGGCACCCGTACCGGCATCGACTTCTTCGCCAAGGACGCGGCCTGGCTCAACGGCGGCAGCCCCACCGACGGCTTCCTGTCCCACGTGCCCGACCACAACTGGCTGCAGGGCATGTGGAACGACATGGCGGGTCAGTGGTGGGTCGACGGGCTGTTCATGCTCGGTCTGCTGGGGGTGGGGCTCACGCTCACGTTCGGCATCGGGATGCGGATCGGGGCCATCTCCGGCGCGGCGATGTACGTGCTGATGTGGTTCGCCAGCTTCCCGCTCGAGAACAACCCGATCATCGACGAGCACCTGCTCGGCGCCCTGACCGTCGGCGTCCTGGCGATGACGTACGCCGGTGACACCTGGGGCTTCGGCAAGCAGTGGGCCCGGATGCCGATCGTCATGCACAACCCGTGGCTGCGGTGACCCGCACCCAGCCGTGAATGCCACCTACCCCGGACAGTGAAGGTCTGATCATGAGCTACATCCGTACGTTCGGGGAGGTCGGCATCGCCGACGTGCCCCTGGTCGGCGGCAAGAACGCCTCCCTCGGCGAGATGTATCGCCACATCCACGATCGCGACATCCGGGTGCCGAACGGGTTCGCCGTCACGGCCGACGGCTATCGCCACTTCCTGCGAGCCTCGGGCATCGACACGGCCCTGGCGACCGTCTTCGCCGACCTCGACATCGACGACCGCGAGAACCTCGCCGAGCGGGCGGACCGGGCGCGG
Organism: Nocardioides luteus; assembly: GCF_000960475.2. GTDB lineage: Bacteria > Actinomycetota > Actinomycetes > Propionibacteriales > Nocardioidaceae > Nocardioides > Nocardioides luteus_A. Next base: position 101,487 of record NZ_JZDQ02000007.1, read on the forward strand.
AAGCTGCTGCTCGGCGCGTCGCTCCCCGAGGACCTGACGGAGGAGATCCTGGCGGGCTACCGCGCGCTGAGACAGGAGTACGGCGACGACGTCGCGCTCGCGGTCCGGTCCTCGGCCACCGCCGAGGACCTGCCGGACGCCAGCTTCGCGGGCCAGCACGAGACGTACCTCCACGTCCAGGGTGAGGAGGCGCTGCTCGATGCCGTACGCCGCTGCTTCGCCTCGATCTTCACCGACCGGGCGGTCGACTACCGTGCCCGGCACGGCTACGACCAGCTGTCGGTGGCGCTCTCCGTCGGGGTGATGAAGATGGTGCGCTCCGACCTCGCCTGCTCGGGGGTCTCGTTCACGCTCGACACCGAGTCGGGGTTCCGGGACGTCGTCTTCGTGACCGGCTCCTACGGCCTCGGCGAGAACGTCGTGCAGGGCCTGGTCGAACCCGACGAGTTCTACGTGCACAAACCGACGTACGCAGCCGGCCACCGTGCCGTGCTGAGCCGCCGTCTCGGGAGCAAGGCGGTGCGCATGGTGCTGGGGGAGAGCGAGCCGGTACGGAACGAGCCCACGCCGCCGGCCGAGCGGGACCGCTTCTGCCTCACCGACGAGGAGGTGCTCGAGCTGGCCGGTGCCGCGATGACCATCGAGCGCCACTACGGCAAGCCGATGGACATCGAGTGGGCCAAGGACGGCACCGACGGCCTGCTGTACGTCGTCCAGGCCCGCCCCGAGACCGTGGCCGCCACCCGGCGACCGACGGTGACGACCCGCTACGTCGTCGACGCGCACGGCGACCTGATCACCTCCGGCCGCGCGGTCGGCGCGAAGGTCGGCGCGGGCCGTGCCCGGATCGTGCGCAGCATGGGCGAGGACGTCGGGTTCACCTCCGGGGACGTGCTGGTCGCGTCCAGCACCAGCCCCGACTGGGAGCCGCTGATGAAGATCGCCTCCGCGGTCGTCACCGAGCACGGCGGCCGCACCTGCCACGCGGCGATCGTGGCGCGCGAGCTCGGCATCCCGGCGGTGGTCGGCACCGGGGACGCGACGAGCACGATCATCGACGGCGAGGAGGTCACCGTCTCGTGCGCGGAGGGCGACGAGGGCCACGTCTACCGGGGTCTGGCCGACTTCCACGCCAACGACGTCGCCACCGCGCTCACCTCACGTCCGCGGACCCATGTCATGCTCAACCTCGGCAACCCCGGGATCGCGTTCGAGTCGTCCTTCCTGCCCAACGACGGGGTCGGGCTGGCGCGGATGGAGTTCATCCTCGCCGAGCACGTGCGGGTGCACCCGCTCGCCGCGCTGCATCCCGACCGCATCACCGACCCCAGCCAGCGCGCCGAGGTCGAGCGCCTCGTCGGGGACGACGGCGCGGCGTACGTCGTCGAGAAGCTGGCCGAGGGCATCGGCAGCATCGCCGCCGCCTTCCATCCCAAGCCGGTCGTGGTGCGGCTCTCCGACTTCAAGACCAACGAGTACGCGACCCTTCTCGGCGGCGCGGACTTCGAGCCGGCCGAGGCCAACCCGATGCTCGGCTTCCGCGGAGCCGCGCGCTACGCGCACCCCGCCTACACCGAGGGGTTCGCGCTCGAGTGCGCCGCGCTGCGCCGGGTCCGTGAGGAGATCGGCCTGGAGAACGTGATCGTGATGCTGCCGTTCGTGCGCCGTCTCGACGAGGCCGACCGCGTGCTGGCCCGGATGGCGGAGCTCGGGCTGCGCCGTGGGGACCATGGTCTGAAGGTGTACGCGATGTGTGAGATCCCCTCCAACGTGATCCTCGTCGACGAGTTCGCCGAGCGGTTCGACGGGTTCTCGATCGGCAGCAACGACCTGACCCAGCTCACCCTCGGGGTCGACCGGGACAGCGAGCTGGTCGCCTTCGACTACGACGAGCGCGACCTCGCGGTGCAGCGGATGATCACGCTGGCGGTCGAGGGCTGCCGGCGCCACGGCATGCACTCCGGGATCTGTGGCCAGGCGCCCTCGGACCACCCCGAGGTCGTCCGTTTCCTCGTCGGGCTCGGGATCGACGCGATCAGCGTCACGCCCGACTCGATCCTTGCGGTCACCCAGACGGTGCTGGCTGCCGAGGGCTGAACCATGGCCGAGGACGTGCTGCTCCGCGACGGGGCGATCGCCAGCGTCCGCGAGGTCGTCCCCGCCGACCGGAGCGCGCTGCTGGCGCTCCACGAGGGGCTCTCCGACGGCGGCCGCTACCTGCGGTTCTTCCAGATGGGCCACACCGACTCGTCCCGGTTCGTCGACGACCTGCTCGCCAGCCTGCAGAAGGGCGAAGCGGTGGCCGAGGTGGCGATCGTCGGTGACCAGGTCGTGGCGCTGGCCAGCGGCATCCGGGTCCGGGCCGACGAGGCCGAGCTCGCCCTGGTGGTCGCCGACCGGCACACCGGTCGCGGCCTGGCCACCCTCGTGCTCGAGCATCTCGCCCTCGCCGCCCATCATGCCGGGATCGCGACGTTCGTGGCGTACGTCCTGACGCAGAACGCCGCCGCGTTCGACGTGCTGCGCCACTCCGGCTTCGTCCTCGCCGCGACCCCGCACCGGGAGACGGTCGAGGTGCGGTTCCCGGTGGTCGTGCCGGGCCAGAGCGTGGCCCATCGAGGGGGTGATCGCCGCGGCGACGGCGCGGGAGCAGAGCGCCGACGCCGCCTCGATCCGCGCGCTGCTGCGACCACGCTCGGTCGCGGTGATCGGCGCGACCCGGAAGGAGGAGCATCCCGGCTACCGGGTGGTGGAGAACCTGCTGCGCGCCGGCTTCACCGGGAGCATCTACCCGGTCAACCCGCACTACGAGACGGTGCTCGGCCTGGCCTGCAGCGCTTCGGTCCGCGAGATCACCGAGCCGGTGGACCTGGCGGTGCTCGCCGTGCCGGCCGCCGAGGTCCTCGAGGTCGTCCGCGAGTGCGGGCGTTCCGCGGTCCGCGACGTCGTGGTCCTCGCGGACGGCTTCGCCGACTCCGGTCCGGAGGGAGCCAGGCTGCAGGACCAGGTGCTGGCGGTGACCAGGTCCGCGAGCATGCGTCTCGTCGGCCCCAACTGTCTGGGCGTCGCCAACACCGACCCCGCCGTACGCCTGGATGCCACCTTCGCCACCACGCCGCCGCACCGGGGCCGGATCGCGCTGATGGTCCAGTCCGGCGCGGTCGGCATGGCCGCCCTGCGCCGGGCGGCCGAGCTCGGCATCGGCCTGTCCTGCTTCGTCTCGGCGGGGAACAAGGCGGACGTGAGCTGCAACGACGTGCTCGTGTACGCCGCCGAGGACGAGGGCACCGACGTGATCGCGCTCTACCTGGAGTCCTTCGGCAACCCGCGCAAGTTCTCCCGCGTGGCCCGGCAGCTGTCCCGGCACAAGCCCGTCGTCGCGCTGGTGGGCGGACTCGCCGACGATGGGGCCGGGATGGACGCCCTCTTCGGCCAGTGCGGCGTGGTCGGTGTCGACGGGCTCGAGCAGCTCCTGCACACCTCGACCGTCCTGGCCGACCAGCCGCTGCCGATGGGAGGCCGGGTCTGCGTCGTCAGCAACGCCGACGGGCTCGGTGTGCTGGCTGCCGACACCTGCGCCGCCGCCGGCCTGCGCCCGGTCGGGCTCAGCGGACCGACCATGTCCAGGATCCGGCAGATCGTGCCGGGAGCGCCGTCGGTCCACGGTCCGGTCGACCTCGGCTCCGGGGTCACCGCCGAGGGCTACGCCGAGGCGCTCACCGTGCTCGGACGCAGCGGCGAGGTGGACATGCTGATCGCGATCCACACCCCGGTACCCGCCCTGGACGACGGCGCGTTCGAGCGCGCCGTGAGGACGGCCTGTCGTGGGCTCAACTCGGGCGGCCCGGGCCAGAGCGTCCCGGTGGCCACCGTCGCGGTGATGTTCGGGCGTGCCGGCACCGTGCGTTCGGTCAGCGCCGGGCGTCACCGGGTGCCGGTGTTCTGGTTCCCGGAGGACGCCGCCCGGGCGCTCGCCCCGATCGCGCGCTATGCGGAGTGGCGCGCCGTCCCGCCCGGCAACCGGCGTGATGTCGGCACCGTGGACCGTGCCGCGGCCCGGGCCGTGGTGAAGAAGGTCAAGACGGGCTCCGCGGAGACCCATCGGCTCACCGCGGGCGAGGCACGACGGCTGCTGGCGGCGTACGGGATCGAGGTGGTGCCGAGCGTGCACGCCGACGGGGCGGAGGAGGCGGTCGAGGCCGCCGACTGGCTGGGCTGGCCGGTCGTCCTGAAGCTCGCCGACCCCGACATCGACCACCGCACGGACCTGGGCGGCGTACGCTTCCACCTCACCGATCCCGACGCCGTTCGCGCCGCGGCCCACGAGTTGCTCGCGATCTCGACCGGCCGGCCGGGCCTGCTGGTCCAGCGCCAGGTGCGGCCGGGACCGGAGCTGGTCGCCGGGGTCGTGCACGACGAGACCTTCGGTCCGCTGGTGATGTGCGGCTACGGCGGGGTCGCCGGCGAGCTGATCGGCGACCGCTCGTTCCGGCTGGCGCCGCTGACCGACATCGACGCGGCCTCGGCGGTCCGCGAGCTGCGGACCTCACCGCTCCTGTTCGGCCACCGCGGCGCCCCGGCGGTCGACGTCGCCTCCGTCGAGCGTCTGCTGATCAGGCTCGGCCAGCTGGCCGACGACCTGCCGCAGATCGACAGGATCGACCTCGACCCGGTCATCGTGCACGAGCACGGGCTGGCGGTCGTCGGCGCAGAGGTCCTGCTCGACCACGGGCGCTCCTGGACCGTCTGAGCGTCCCGACAGGTATCGACCAAAGACCCTGTGCCGAGGACGGCGGTCCCTGTCGGGGGAGCACCTCGCCGAGCGAGTCTGGAGTCATGAACGAGAGCAGAGGACTCATCCTGGCCGGGGTCGACGGCACCGCGGCCGGACTCGCTGCCGCCCGCTACGCCGCCGCCGAAGCCGTCCGCGCCGGCGTCGCACTGCACCTGGTCTACGTGGTCGACCCGTATGCGCCGCCGCTGCCGACCTGGCCACCGGCTCCCACCGACCCCGACTCGAGGATGGGCAAGCTCGGACGAGCGATCCTCGCCGAGGCGGAGGACGCGGTCGCGGACAGCGGAGCGGTGGTGAGCACCTATCTGCTGCTCGGGAAGCCGGCCTCGGTGCTCGTGCAGGAGGCCGCCAAGGCTCGCCTCCTCGTGCTCGGCGACCAGCGACGCGGACTGTTCGACCGGATCATCACCTCATCCATCCTCGGCCCCGTCGCGGCTCACTCACCAGTGCCGATGGTCGTCGTCCCGTCCGGCTGGACGGGCGAGGGCGGACCTCGCGAGATCGTCGTCGGGGTCCATGACGTCGCCGCCTCCACAGCCCTCGTACGCCGCGGGCTGGAGGTGGCGGCCGCACGCGGGGCCCGGCTACGGCTCCTGCACGCCTGGCACGCGTTCGGTGCCTACCAGGACTACCTCACCGTCGGCAGCGAGGAGCAGGCATGGGTCGACCGGGCCGAGCGCGAGCTCACCATGGCCCTCGAGACCGCCCGCGACGCCGCTGGTCCGGCGGCTGCCGAGGTGGAGACGCGGATCGGTGTGGAGCATGCCCAGGCCGCGTACGCCCTGGTGGAGGCATCCCGGGAGGCCGAGCTGCTGATCCTGGGCCGAGGACGGCACCTCCTCGGTCTCGGGCAGCTGGGCGGCACCTCCCGGGCGGTGCTCCGGGAGAGCAGCTGCCCGGTCGAGATCGACCCGCACGTGGCTCCGGCGTTCGAGGGGGACGCCGGAGCCATCGGTGCCGCAGATGACCAGCCTGCCCATTCGGGGCGTGCCTGATGAAGGAGCAGACGATGTACTTGGCAGCACGATGGTTCCCGGGGCATCTGACCGTGATCGACCGGGACGAATGCCTGGAGCTGCTGAACCGGACCGAGGTCGGCCGGGTCGCCTTCAGTGACTCGGAGGGGCCGCTGGTCCTGCCGGTCAACCACGTCATGGTGGGGGAGCGGATCGTGTTCCGCACCGCCCCGCGCACGGCCATCGCCGACCACATCGGCACCGGTCCGGTGTCCTACCAGGTCGACGAGTTCGACTCCTACACCTCCGCGGGCTGGAGCGTGCTCGTCCGCGGGACCGCGGAGTTCGTGGACGGTGTCTGGCTGACGGCTCACGACCTCGAGCCCGAGCCGTGGGCGGACGGCCGGCGGTCGCTGCACGTGTCCATCACGCCGACCGAGATCACCGGCCGACGCGTGGTGCCGACCTGAACCGCACTGAGCAGACGAGTAGAGCCGAAGGAGTCGAGATGACGTACGTATCCATGCCCGAGGGCGCCGTCCTGGTCGGGGTCGAGAACTGGCCGGCGGCGGCCGAGAGCGTGTCATGGGCGGTCGAGCAGGCGTTCCGGGACGGGCGTGACGTACACCTGCTCCATGTGGTGCCCGCGACGAACCTGGACACGCCGCCGGGGTTCCGGGCCGGGGCGCCCGCGGAGCCCGACCAGGACCACGGCGCGGTCGTGCTCGCGAGCGCGAGCAGCTATGCCGAGCGTCGTCTCGACGAGCTCTCCAGAGCGCCGGGGTTCCTCGGGTTCCGGCGTCCGGAGGTGAGCGTCGAGCTGGAGGTGGGACCGGTGGCGCACGCCCTGGACACGGCCTCCGGGCATGCGTCGTTGCTCGTGCTCGGATCACGGGGGAGAGGACCCATCCGCAGCCGTCTCCTCGGCTCGGTCAGCAGGTCCACCGTCAAGGACGCGCGGTGCCCGGTCGTCGTGCTGCGCCCGGGCGGCGGAGGTGTCGGCCGCGGCGTGCTCGTCGGCATCGACGGGACCGCCGACTCGATCCCCGCCCTGGCGTTCGGCTTCGACCAGGCCGCCCAGCGCAACCTGCCCGTCAGCGTCCTCTACTGCTACGAGGCTCACGGCCCGGAGGGGCGTGACGGCGACCGGGCGCTGGTCGCGGAGTCCGTGGCGGGACTTCGGGAGCGCTACCCGGACCTCCACCCGCACCTGCGGATCCACAGCGGGAGCCTCGCGCGGGCGCTCGCCGAGCAGGCCCAGACCATGCACATGGTCGTGGTCGTCGGTGGAGCGGTGGCCAACAACCTCCTGGACCACGCGCACAGCGTGGTCGCCGTCGTCCCGCGGAGCTACTCGCGAACCGGCACGACGCCTCCGGCCACCGCGGTGTGAGCCGGGGCGGCGGAGGGAGTGAGGGCGGCCAGGGACCGGCGTAGCCGGGCGATCGGGCCGGGCTTGTCGATACCGACCGCGCCCACCTCGCTGCCGCCTCGCCGGTAGACGATGAACCCGGCCTCGTGCTCCTCCTCGTCGGCCGCGGTGGTCTCCCCGACGACCTGGATCCGGTGACCGTGCCAGGTCGACCAGGCGAACGGGACCGAGGTGAAGAGCTCGGTGGCTCCGGCCGCGTTGGCACCGGCCACGCGGCCCTGCTCGCCGGCGGCCGTCCAGTGCTCGCTGCGCTCGCCGTCGACGCAGGCCACATCGCCTGCGGCCCAGACCCCGGGTGCGCTGGTGGCGAGGCCGTGGTCGCAGAGGACCCCGCCCGAGCGCGGGTCCAGGGCGACGTTGCTGCCGGCGAGCCACGCCGTGGCCGGACGGGCGCCGATGCCCAGGATCACGGCATCGGCCGTCAAGGTCTCACCGGTGCTCAGCTCGACCGCGTCGACGCCACGGTCGGAGGTGCGTACGCCGGACACGGTGGTCCTGGTGAGCAGCCGGACGCCGGCCTGGGCATGCAGCTCCATCAGCCGCCCGGCCGCACGCGGACCGACCGCCCGTTCCAGCGGGCGGCTGCTCGCCTCCAGGACGGTGACCTCGATGCCGCGGGCGCGGGCCGCCGAGGCGATCTCGGAGCCGATGAACCCGGCCCCGACGATCATCACCCGGCGTGAGCGGGCCAGGGAGTCGCGTACGCCGAGCGCGTCGTCGTAGCGCCGCAGCACGTGGACACCGAGGAGCCCGGTCAGCCCGGGCAGGGTCGTCGCGGTGCTGCCGGTGGCGATCACGAGCGCGTCGTAGCCGAGCTGCCCGGCGCTGGTGGCGACCGTGCGGCGCTCGGTGTCGAGGCCGTGGACCCGCACCCCGGCGAGATGCTGGACCCGCAGCTCCTCGATAACCTCGCTCGACCGCAGCACCGGCACGGCGGGCTGCTCCTCGCCGGAGAGAGCCGCCTTCGACAGCGGCGGCCGGTCGTAGGGCGGGTGCGGCTCGTCGCCGACGATCGTGATCGGCCCGGCCCAGCCGGCGGCGCGGGCGCCCTCGACGGCGCGGAGGCCGGCCAGCCCGGCGCCGACGATCAGGAGATGACGGTCGTGGGGAGTGGACATGCTCACCCCTTGAGGCGGAGTGCGGAGACCGGGCAGGAGTCGACGGCGGCTCGGACGTACCCACGGTCGGACTCCGGCACCTCGGCGGTCAGGACGTCGACCAGGCCGTCGTCGCCGACCTGGAAGTAGTCGTCGGCCTGGGCCTCGCACATCCCGATGCCCTCGCACACGGTCTTGTCGGCTTCGATGGCGCTCACAGCGTGGACTCCTTCAGCGGGATGAAGTCGACCTTCTCGCGTACGCCGCAGTCCGGGCAGCACCAGTCGTCGGGGATGTCGCGCCAGGCGGTGCCGGCGGCGAAACCCTCCAGCTCGTTGCCGACCGCGACCTCGTAGACGTAGCCGCAGCCCGGGCAACGGCCGGCGGCGACGTCGTCGTCGAAGGTCTGCCGGGTGACGTCGTCGACGTCCTCGTGAGCCGGCTCGGCGGCCGTGGGCGGGAACGTGGTGAGCAGCCTGTCGAGCCGGCCGGGGCGTACGTTGGCCAGCCGGACGTCACCGTCGAAGTGCGCGACCACGCGCTTGTCCATCACCCGGCGCCACAGCGGCGGTACCAGGGCCAGCACGATCATCCCGGCGTAGCCGGTCGGCAGGGTCGGTGACTCCCGGTAGTCGCGCAGGGTCTGGTAGCGCCGCGTCGGGTTGGCGTGGTGGTCGCTGTGCCGCTGCAGGTGGTAGAGGAGCACGTTGGTGGCGATGTTGTTGGAGTTCCACGAGTGCATCGGGAGCACCCGCTCGTAGCGGCCGGAGGTGGTCTTCTGCCGCAGCATCCCGTAGTGCTCGAGGTAGTTCACGATCTCCAGCAGCGAGAACCCGACGACGGCCTGGAGGATCAGGTAGGGCAGGATCCCGACGCCCAGCCACAGCGTCATCCCGGTCCACAGGGCGATGCTCATCAGCCAGGCGTTGAGGACGTCGTTGCCGAGGTGGAACGGGTGGGTGCCCTTGCGCCGGTAGCGCTTGGCCTCCAGCCCCCAGGCGCTCTTGAGCGACCCGGACACGGTGCGGAACCAGAAGCCGTAGAGATTCTCACCCATCCGCGAGGAGGCCGGGTCCTCGGGCGTCGCGACCCGTACGTGATGGCCACGGTTGTGCTCGATGTAGAAGTGTCCGTAGAAGCTCTGCGCGAGCGCGATCTTGGAGAGCCAGCGCTCGTGGCTCTCCTTCTTGTGGCCGAGCTCGTGGGCGGTGTTGATGCCGATGCCGCCGATGAACCCGATGGTGAGGGCCAGGCCGATCTTGTGCGCCGGCGGCCAGTCCTGGGTGGCGATCAGGTACATCGCGAAGGCGAACCCGGCGTACTGGATCGGGAGGAACGCGAAGGTGATGTAGCGGTAGTACCGGTCCTCCTCGAGCTCCTCGATGATGTCGTCGGGCGGGTTGGACCGGTCCAGGCCGGCCGCGAAGTCGATGGCGGGGACGAGGCCGAGGACGACGATCGGCCCGGTCCACAGGAACACGCCCCAGCCGGTCAGGGCGTAGCCACCGACCGCGATGAAGGCGAAGGACGGGACCACGAGGCCGAGGAGCCACAGATAGCGCTTCCTGTCGCGCCACTTCTCGGTGGATCCCCGGTCGACGGTGCCGCTGGCGTCGAGTGACATCTTCTTCCTCCTGTGACGTCCGTTACGTTCCTGTCAGAATGGACGTACGCAGCGGGGAAGTCTCTGGCCGATCAGGCTGAATCGGTCATGAATAACTGTGAGTATTCACAGTCACGCCCGCAGGAAGGCGTCGTGATAGTCGAGCGCCAGGAGCAGGTCGCCGGCCCGCTCACGCAGCGGGTGCCCGAGCAGCCGCTCCGCCTGGGTGAGCCGGTAGCGGATGGTGTTCTTGTGGATGCCGAGGCGCTCGGCGAGCCGGTCCGCGGTGTCGGCCGAGGTCAGCACCTCCCTCACGGTCTCGCGCAGCCGGGCATGGTGCGCGTCGGCCAGGCCACCCAGAGTCGTCCGGGTGAACCGCTCGGCGGCGGCAGGGTCGTGCGCGACGAGCACCAGCGCGGCGACGTCGTCGTAGGCCGTCACCGGCTCCTGGCGCCCCGGCGCCAGCGCGACCCGCTGCGCGGCCCGGGCGTCCCGGTGTGCCGCGACGAACCCGTCGAGACCGCCTCCGCCGACGCCGATGGTGACCCGGACGGCGGTCGGGTCGATGCCGGCGCCGTCGAGGGTGTCGGGCCGTTCGGCTGCGGCGAGCCACGCCCACACCTCGCGGCCACCGGGGCGCACCAGCACCGACCGGGGGTGGCCCGGGTGGCGGGTGACGGCGTTGATCGCGGGCTCGAGCTGTTCGATGGCATCGGCGGTGAGCGCGTGCGCGACCAGCGCGACATGACCCGGGACGCCGATCGGGTGGCCGTCGAGGGCGGCGGAAAGCTCGGCGGGGGAGACGCTGCGGTCGCCGAGCGCACGCGAGACCACCTCGAAGCGGCGGGCGTCACCACGCTGCCGGATCCGGTCCGTCTCGGTCTGGTGCAGCAGCACCGACTGCTCGACCGAGGAGCCGAACCAGGCTGTCGCCTTCGTCCAGAACCACACCAGCAGACCGGCGCGGTCGAGGTCGCTCGGCGCCTCCTCGACGACCTGCACGGCGAAGTCCCAGCTCGCCTCCTGTGCCCGCTGGTAGATCTTGAGCAGCAGCGGGAGACCGAGATGGCGACGTGCGATCTCGAGCGCAACGGTTCGCGCGGTCGGGACCAGCTCGAACGGCTGTCCCGGCAGGGTGAGGCGGTCGAGAAAGGCGTACCAGTGCTCCTCGACCGCCTCCAGGAGCAAGGGCCGGAGATCGGCCAGGTCGACGTCTCCGTCGGCCAGGATCGCGTCGGCGGTCGTGGCCGCCCAGCGGGCCACCTCCTCGGGCCGGCGCTGCTCCGCGGCGAACGCCGTCACCCAGGCATCGAGCTCGGTCATCGTCCACCCCTCACGCGGCCTCGGCTCCGGGCAGTCTACAAACGCCGGTCGCGAGGCCGTGGCGCGGAGGCGACGCTCAGATCTCCATCCGGAGGATCGCGCCCGGCCAGGCCTTCGTCTGCCCGGTCTCGACCGTGAAGCGGCTCTCGAGCCTGAACCCGAACTTCTCGTAGACGCCGATGAGCGCCTCGTCGGCGGCGTAGCAGTCGAGCCTCATCTGCGTCACACCCCGCCGCCGGGCGATCTCGACGGCATCGTCGACCAGGATGTTGCCGATGCCCGACCCGCTCCGGTCCCGGTCGGTGATGAGCAGCTGCAGGTAGAGCTCCGGGACCGGGGCGGGATCGACGTACGGCAGCGGCTCGTCGGCCAGGACGCAGAGCCCGACGACCTCGCCGTCCTCCTCGGCGATGCGCGCGGTGCGCTCGGAGAGCATCGTCCGGATCTGCGCGACCCGGGCCTCGACGGCGGAGAACGGCTCCGCGCCCCACTGCCCGGTGCGGCCCCGCGAGGCGAGCCAGGCGACCGCGGCGTCGAGGAGGCCCATGGCTTCTGGGAGGTCGCTGACCGACCCGTCTCTGAGTTGCATGGACGGAAGGTTGGCAGGGCCGCGTACGCCTGTCGAACGGTTTCGCGCCCACCGGATCCGAGACCGCTTCGCGGAGATCGTCGCCGACCAGGTTCAGGCGGGGGGACTGTGGGCGAGTGGGCTCGGTAGCTCGATCAGCTGCGCGCCAAGCGGGCCGCGACAGCGGCGCCGCGCGGCAGCGGGTCGTTCGCCTCGGACGCCCGGAAGGCGTCGATGGCCAGAGCGGCGAAACGGCGCGCCGCCGGGACGCTGCTGGCGGCAGGGGTGGCGGCGAGGCCGCGGCCGGCGAGGAGGACGAGGACGAGATCGTCGATGACGAAGTCGCGCCGAAGCCTGCCGTCGGCCTTGGCGCGCCGTGCGAGATCGGCGAGCTTCGCGAGGGCCGCGGTGCGATGTTCGGTGAACGAGTCGCGCGGCTTCTCCGCCATGAAGGCGTCGACGAACCCCTGGTTCCCGACGTTGAGCACGCTGACCCGCTCGATGACCGAGGTGAAACCGCGCCACGGGTCGGGATCGGCGCAGCCGTCGTCCACGATGGCGGCGCATGCGCGCAGCTCGTCGGCGAAGACGGCGTCGAGGAGCACCTGGCGAGCGGGGAATCGACGGTAGAGCGTCGCCGGCCCGACCCCGGCGCGCCGCGCGACGTCGCGCATCGTGACCTCCAGCCCGCGCTCGGCAAAGAGCGACCTGGCCGCCGCGAGGATCCTGTCGCGGTTGTCCCGGGCGTCGGAGCGGAGCTTGTGGGGCAACGTCTCGGACATGTCTCTCACTTTCTGGAAGTGGACGCAGGCGTCCGTTAGCGTCGCCAGCGTACGCCTCACACGAGCCAGACGGACCAGACGGAGATGACGATGAGAGCAGTGCGGGTCGAGCAGTTCGGGGATCCGGGCGGCATGGTGCTGACCGAGGTCGTCGTGCCGACGCCGGGACCGGACCAGATGCTGATCGCGACCGAGGCGATCGGCGTCGGCGGGGTCGACGCGGTCATTCGACGGGGCACCATCGGGGGCCTGGGGTTCGAGCCGGGGCTGGTCCCCGGCAGCGAGGTCGCCGGCACGGTGACCGCGGTCGGCGCCGGCGTGGACGCGTCGTGGGTCGGGCGACGGGTCTGGGCGTTCACGATGCTCGGCGGCTACGCCGATCATGCGCTCGCCCGGGCCGAGCACGTCAGCCCCCTGCCCGAGAACATCACCCCTGTCGACGCAGTGACGATCGGCAGCTCCGGCCCGGTGGCCCACTTCGCCCTCGCCCACGCCCACTTCGCGCCGGGAGAGTCGGTGCTCGTACGCGGCGCCGCCGGGAGCATCGGCATCGCCGCTGTCGAGATCGCCGCGCGTGGCGGCGCGAGCGGGGTCGCGGTGACGACCTCGTCGGCCGAACGGGGCGAGCGGCTGCGCGCGCTCGGTGCGACCCATGTGCTCGACCGCTCCGGGCACGGCCCCCAGGACGCTCCGGCCGGCTACGACGTGATCGTCGACATCGTCGGAGGTCCGGAGACTCCTGACTTCGTCGACCGGCTCGCGCCCAACGGCCGGTTCGTGGTCGTCGGCGCGGTGGCCGGGATGCCACCCGAGGACGTCTCTGCTCGACTGATCCGCGCCTTCCGGCAGTCCCGCAGCTTCGCCACGTTCAGCCTCGACACCATCCCGGTCCCGGCCCGTGCCGTCGTCCGCGCCGAGCAGTTCGCCGCGCTCGGCCGAGGTGACCTGCACGCCGTCGTTCACGACGTACTGCCCCTCGAGAAGGCCGCCGAGGCGCATCGGCAGATGGACGACGGCACGGTGTTCGGTCGGATCGTGCTGGTGCCCTGACCTCGAGGGATCAGGCCTCGGCGCGGGCCCGTCCGCCGATGGCGTGGTCGATGCTGGCGCGGCCGGGGCCGGCCACGGCGAGAGCGATCGCGATGGCCGAGACGACCGCGACCAGCTCCCAGCCGCCCTGGTCGACGAAGACGCCGGCGCCGCGGTGGGCGAACCAGAACGCGCCGATCATGTCGACCACGACCAGAGCGGCGGCCACCGGGGTGAGGAGGCCCAGCACGAGGAGAGCACCTCCGGCGAGCTCGACGAGGGCGGCGAAGGTCGCGGCCGTCTGGGCCGCCGGGACGCCCATCGCCTCGAAGGACTGCGCGGTCCCGTCGAGCGTGTAGGTGGCGAACTTCTGCCAGCCGTGGGCGATGAGGACGGTGCCGACAAGGAGGCGGGCGACGAGCAGGCCCAGGTCGGGGGCGGGAGCGGGGAGCGATCGGCCGAGCTTCATGGATGTTCCTTCTCTCGTGTGCAAACGGGTGTTCAGTTGTGAGGTACGCGGGCGGCGACCCACGAGGCGAGCTCGCGGAGCGCCGCCGGCGTGATGCCGTGGCCACCGGGGTCGCGGTGTGCCACGGTCGGGGCGCCCGACTCCTCGAGCAGATAGCCCCAGGTACGCTCCAGCAGCTCGCGCGGGATGACCTGGTCGGCCTCGCCGTGGGCGACCATGACCGGCAGGCCGGCCAGGCGTTCGGCCTCGACCGGGACCCCGGCGTCGAAGGGGAGGGTGCCGTACAGGACGGCGACACCGGCGAACCGTCCGGGCTCCTGGAGCGCCAGTCCGCCGGCGAACGCGGCACCGCCGCTGAAGCCGACGAGGACGACCGGGCGGCCCGGTGGCGCGATGTCGTCGAGCCACTCCCGGAACCAGCCCATGGTCTCCGCCAGGGAGGCGGCGACGGGGCGGCCGATCCCGCGGTTGGCGAACCAGGCGTACCCGCCGCCCTCGGCGATGGGGGCGCGCACGGCGACGTAGGCGGGCCCCTCGGGAAGGTGCTTGGCGAGCTCGATGATCTCGTGCTCGTGCGAGCCGCGGCCGTGCAGCAGGACCACCAGGGGAGCGTCGGGGTCGGTGCTGCCGTGGCTCGCGACGTGCACCGGCGTGCTCATCGGTCTCTCGTCCGGTTCAGCTCGGCGGCCGTACGGACCCCGCTCCAGCGGGCGACGTCCTTGGCCAGGTCGAGCCGGTCGACGGGAGCGGCGTTCTCGAAGTCGCCCCAGTGTGCTCGGGGCAGCATCCACATCACCTCGAACTCGTTGCCGTCGGGGTCGGCGCCGTAGACGCTCTTGGTGGCGCCGTGGCTGGACTCCCCGGTGAAGGCGCCGAGCTCGGCGAGCGTCATCCGGGCCTGCTCGAGCTCGTCGATCGTGTCGACCTGCCAGGCCAGGTGGTAGAGACCGAGCGAGCCGCGGGGGCGCGGCGGCTGGGCGCCGACCCCGAAGAGGCCGAGGTCGTGGTGGTTGCCGGAGTCGCGCAGCCGCAGGAACGCCGCGTTGGCGCGGGGCTCGCGAGCCATGACCGTCAGCCCGAAGGCAGTCTCGTAGAACGCGATGCTGCGCTCGAGGTCGGAGACGAACAGGACGGCGTGGTTGAGACGTACCGGGTTGACGGTCATCGTGGGCTCCTTCGTGGGCTCCTTCGTGGGGCGATCAGGCGACGACGCCGAAGCCGCCGGTCCAGGAGATCTGCTCGGCCGCGGCGAGGGAGATCTGCAGAAAGCCGAGCGCCTCGAGCTCGCGGGCCCGCTTGAGCGCGCCCGCGTCCATGGCCCGCAGGCCGGCGGAGGTGACGACCTCGGTCAGCGTCGCCTTGGCGTCCGCGTCGTCGCCGGCGATCTGGACGGCCGTCGTCAGGTCACCGACCGTGCCCTGGGCCAGGGTCGCGGCGAAGGTGGTGTTGAACGCCTTCAGTACGCGGGAGTCCGGGAGCGCCGCGGCGATCTCGGCGGTGGCGGAGCCGTCGGCGGGGACCGTGAGCGAGTCGAAGGTCTCGAAGTTCACCGGGTTGGTGATGTCGACGACGATCTTGCCGGCCAGCTCGGCGCCGCGCTGGGAGACGATCTCGCTCAGCGCGGGGTAGGGGACGGCGAGCACGACGACCTCGCCGGTCGCGGGAGTGGCGGCGTCCGCCTTGCCGAGCAACTGGACCGAGTGTCCGCCGCGGCCGGCGACCGCCGCGATGGCCTGACCCATGGTGCCGGTGCCGATGATCGAGATGTCTGTCATGTCGTACTCCTCGGATGAAAGGTTGTTGCTACAACAAAACTCTCACGGAATGGTTGTAGCGTCAAGTTTTTGGTTGTAGCGACAATCTGGCGGGCTACCATGGAGCCGTGGACGATGTCTGGCTGGATGACGAGGAGATGGCCGCCTGGCTGCGCCTGATCGCGATCGTGGAGCTGCTTCCCGGGGTGCTCGACTCCCAGCTGCGCCGTGATGCCGGGCTGTCCCACTTCGAGTACTTCGTCCTGGCGATGCTCTCCGAGTCGGAGGGGCGTACGCTGCGGATGACCGCGCTGGCCCACCGCACCAACTCGACCCTGGCGCGGCTCTCCCATGTGGTGCGGCGGCTCGAGGACAGGGGCCTGGTGGAGAGGTTCCCGTGCCCGGAGGACGCCCGTGCGACGAACGCCCGGCTCACCGCCGCCGGCTGGGACGCCGTCGTCGCGGCCGCGCCCGGCCATGTCGCGAACGTACGCGGCAACGTCCTCGACGGGCTGAGTGCCGAGCAGGTCCGGCAGCTGACGGAGATCGGCGACGCGCTGCTCGCGCGCCTCGACCCGAAGGGCAGGATGACCGCCCTGTATCGGCCCGAGGACTCCTAGGCGCCACCCCCCCTGGGCCAAGGGCGGGGACTTCTGTATCCCTTGACATGAAACCAAATGGTTTCCTATTGTGGCTCGCGTGGAACAGGTGTTTCGAGCTCTTGGTGACCCGACTCGGCGGGCGCTGCTCGATGCACTGCTGCAGGAGGACGGGCAGACGCTCTCCTCGCTGGTGAGCCGCCACTCCATGACCCGCCCGGCGGTGGCCAAACACCTGGCGATCCTCGAGGAGGCAGGCCTGGTGGCCGTCGCCCGCAGGGGACGCGAGAAGCACCACTTCCTCAACGTGGTGCCGATCCGCGAGATCCACGACCGCTGGGTGACCAAATACACCGAGACCTGGGCGAGCGGCCTCGCCGAGCTCAAACGAGACCTGGAGCGCACGATGGAGAAAGTCTTCGAGATCTACATCCGCACCACGCCGGAGCGACTGTGGGAGGCGATCACCGACCCGCAGATCCGCGCGAAGTACCACTTCGGCGCCAGCGTGCACTCCGAGTGGACCCCCGGATCGGCCTTCACGATGGTCCACCCGGGCTCGGAGGGACCGCTCGCGGAGGGCGAGAACATCGTCGTGGAGCCGCCGACGCGGCTCGTCCAGTCGATGCGCACGCTCTGGTCCGAGGCCGCCGAGGAGCAGGGCACCACGCGCGTGACCTGGGAGATCGAGCCCGTCGGCGACTCCTGCCGCCTCACCGTGACCCACGACCAGCTGCGCGGCGACGCGCCCCCCGAGCTCTACGGCGGCTGGCCCATGATCCTGTCCGGCCTCAAGACGTGGCTGGAGACGGGGGAGACCCTGACCACTCCGGGATCACAGATGTACGGCCCCAGCTGACGCCGATCGACGTCAGCGACCGAGAGGAACCCCATGAGCACCATCACCGATATCCGCACCGTCGGCATCACCGTCGCCGACCAGGACGAGGCCATCGCCTTCTACCGCGACACGCTGGGCTTCGACGTACGACTCGACGTCGACGGGCCGACCCGCTGGATCGAGGTCGCCCCGGTCGGCGCCGACGTCTCCCTCGCCCTCGTCGCCGGGGATCGCCCGGCAGCGGAGGTCACCGAGACCGGCATCCGGTTCAACGTCCCCGACGCCGCCGCCGAGCGCGACGCGCTCGGCTCTCGTGGCGTGAGCGTCGGCGAGCTGCTGACGTGGCCGGGTGTACCGCCCATGTTCACCTTCGACGACACCGACGGGAACCGCTTCGTGATCATCGAGCAGGCGTCATGAGCACCCCGATCGACAAGACCTTCACCGCGACCCTGACCCAGAGCGAGGCGAAGGGTGGCTGGACGTACGTCGTCACCGACTGGACCGCGGACTTCTTCGGCACCCGGGGCCTGGTCAAGGTCTCCGGGCGGATCGACGACCTCCCCTTCCAGGCCTCCTTCATGGCGCTGGGCGACGGCACCCACAAGCTGCCGCTCAAGGCCGAGCTCCGCGAGGCGCTCGGCAAGTCCGCCGGCGACTCCGTCACCATCCATCTGACCGAGCGCCGCTGAGATCGGTCTGGCTCAGGTAGCCCGCGGTGAGCGCGACCATCTCCTCGAGCACCGCCTCACGCGGGTAGGGCGGTCGGTCGAGCACCCAGCGCAGCGCGATGTTCTCCATGGCCACCACCAGCACCCACGCGGTGAGCTGCGCGTCGGGGCGGGTCCTCGCGACCGCCCCGGCGTGCAGATAGGCGGCGGTGAGATCGCGTACGCGGGTGACGAGTGCGGCGTGGCGGTCGCGGTTGCGGGAGGCGGGGAGCTCTTCGGTCAGGACGCGCAGGAGGGTCGGATCCTGCTCCAGCCCGGCGAGCAGCGCGTCGGCGACCGACCGGATCGCCGGCGTGCCGGTGGTGTTCGTCTGCAGCGCCAGCGCCGAGGCGGTGCGCTCGGAGACGTCCTCCCAGTAGCGGCTGATCACGATGTCGAGGATCGAGGCCTTGTCGGCGAAGTACTGGTAGAGCGAGCCGGGACTGATCCCGGCGGCGGCCGCGACGCGGTTGGTCGAGAACGCCTCGTAGCCGTCGTCGACCAGCACCTGCCGCCCGGCCGCCAGGATGCGCTCGACCGTCGCCTTCGAGCGGGCCTGGGTGGGTGTCTTGCGCACGGGCTCAGACTAGGTGGAACGCGAATTGAAAGCGAGCTCCTGCTCGCATCACGCTGGAGGTATGACCACACTCGCGCAGCAGGGCATCCAACCCGCCGGTTTCCCGACCCGTTTCCGTGAAGGCGAGGCGCGTGGGCGCCGTCTCGGCCGGCCGTTGCGCCTCCTGGGGCGCATCGACGAGGTCGACGAGGAGCTGATGGAGCGGATCGGGCGGGCGTTCGGCGAGCGGGACGAGGCCGGCGCACGGCTGGCGGAGGCGATCCGGATGCGAGCCGGAGCGCCGGGCAAGGTCACGATGGGCCAGCTGCGTACGGCTCTCGAGCACGGCGTCGCGGCGGTGGAGTCGCCGCCGCCGGCGCTCGCTGAGTTCTTCGCCCAGGTCGAGGCCACTCCGGACTGGGTCGACTGGGGCCTGGTCGACGAGGGCGGCCGCGTGTTCGCACGACTGGGGCAGAACGCGGCCGACGTGCTCCTGCAGCTCTCGCTGATCAGCGGCTACCGGTTCGGCGGCCCGCCCGACCTGCTCGTGGCCACCGGCGGTCTGACCGGCAGCACCACCCGGCGGCGCCTGGGCGAGACCCAGCACTGGGCGGTGAGCCTGCGCCGGCCGGGCGCGCTCCGGCCACCGGGCTCGGGCTCGGGCTCGGATTCGAGCTCGGGGGAGGCGTGGCGGCTCACCGTCCACGTACGGGCCATGCATGCGCTGGTGAACGCCGGGTTCGAGCAGCGATGGGACGCCGGCAGGTGGGGGCTGCCGATCAACCAAGCCGACCAGGCAGCCACGCTGGGCCTGTTCGACGGCGTACTCATCATCGGGTGCCGGGCGCTGGGTGTGCCGATCTCCCGGCAGGACGCCCGGGCGCTGATGCATCTGTGGAAGTACGTCGGCTGGCTGATGGGTGTCGACGAGGACTTCCTCGTCGACGACGAGTGGGAGCGGCACCGGATCAACTACCACGTGCTGCTCGCCCAGGCGGCGATCTCCGAGGCCGGTCCACAGCTCGCGCAGGCGGCGGTCCGGGTCCAGCGCGAGCGCCGGTATCCGGGCTGGCCGAGCCGTCTGCAGCGGGTGCGTGGCTGGTACGAGACCGAGCGGCTGCTCTCGATGCTGACCGTCTTCCTCGGGGTCAGGTCGATGCGCGAGCTCGGTCTGCCGACGAGGCCGCCGTGGGCGCACGCGTACGTGGTGCCGCTGAACGTGGTCAGGTATCGGGTCCTCGGCAGGACTGCGAAGGGCCGGGATCGCCTGGAGAGGCGTGGCCGGCGACAGGCAGATGCGCTGCTGGCCGGCTACTTCGGCGGTGAGCGCGCCTCGGTCGGGAACCTCCCGGAGTGAGCGGTCAGTCCTTACCGGGAGGAGTCAGGGCGGACTGCACCGTGTCGTCGATCAGCGCGGCCGCGTCGGTCGCCTTGATCTCGCCGCGGTAGACGGCGCCGGAGGCGGCGTGGAGGACGCTCTGGAGCAGGGTGAGCTGCCACTGGAGCGGCTGGTCGTCGCGGAAGCTGCCGTCGCGGCGACCGCGCTCCATCAGCGGCTTCCAGCGGTCCATCAGCCCGAGGTGAACCGCCTGGAACTGCTCGTGGGGCATGCTCTGCTCGGCCGCGACGATCAGGGCACCGTACTGCTGGGTCAGCCGCCACGACGCCTCGAGGAGGTTGCTGAGCGCGGTGCGCGGATCGCCGTCGAGGTCGACCGCAGCGAGCGCCTCGTCGGTCTGCTGGATGGCGCGCTCGACGACCTGGGTGACGAGCGTCGAGCGGGACTCGAAGTGGCCGTAGAGGGTGACCCGGCCGACGCCGGCCGCCTTCGCGATCTCGGCGACGCTGACGTCGGGATCACGGGCGAGGCAGGCCGTCGCCGCATCCATGATCGACTCGATGTTCTTGCGCGCATCGGCACGCTTTGCGGTCGTCACGGCCGGAACCTCCCACGAGATGGTGACCTCAGGATATCGGTCGAGCCTCGCCGTCCTCCGCGCACACCGCCTGGGCGTGGTGAGCGTGGGAGACGGCGTATTCACCGGGGCGGGCGAGCATCGCGGCGAGCATGAGGACCAGCATGAGCACGTGGCCGAGCAGCATCAGGCCGTCGGCATCGATGGCCCCGAGCCACAGGAGCGGGAACAGGACGACGAAGCCTGCGTACATCGCGGCTGACATCTCCACGACCGGCCGCCAGCCGTGTCCGCGGAAGCGCATCCAGGCGGCCATCGGGATGACCATCGTGGTGGCCATGACGAGCGACTCGACGTCGGTGCGGTGCGCCCAGGCGTCCGTGGGCAGGCCGGCGGTGGCGAGCATCCAGAGCGGGTAGAGCAGCATCATCCCGACGACCATCGCGACGATCATCTGGAGGTAGTGGAGCGCGAACGTCCGCGCGCGGGATCTGGGGCGGTGGGTGGTGGTCATGACGCGGTCTCCTGGTAGGTGGTGGGGGAGGCGGTGCGGCCCGGGATGAGTGCCCCGGCGAGGACGGCGGCGAGCGCGGCGATGACGGCGGCGACCAGATAGGCCCTCTCGAAGCCGGCCGTGCTTCCGTCGACGAGGCTGGCCGCGGCGACTCCGGACATCACCGCGGCGCCGAGGGAGGCACCGAGCTCGTGGAAGGTGCTCAGGATGCCGGAGGCGACGCCGGCGAGATGGGGTTCGACCTGGCTCAACGCTGTGGCCGCCGCGACCACGAAGAGGACACCGAGGCCGGCCGAGCCGACGCTGACCGCGACCACGGTGGTCGGCGTGGTCATGCTGATCGCGGGTACGACCAGCCCGGCCCCGGCGATGAGGAGCCCGGCCATGCCGAGGGTGCGTGCGCCGAGGCGGCCGACGAGCCGGCCGGCCAGCTGCGCGCCGACCATGGTCGCGGCCGCGACGGGCAAAAACAGCAGTCCGGTCGTGAGTGGACCGTGCCCGGCCACGCCCTGCAGATAGAACGTCCCGAGGAAGAACACCGCGACCATCAGCCCGGTCGCCACGAACAGCACGAACGTGCCGGACAGCACCGGTCGCCGGGTGACCAGTGCCGGGTCGATCAGCGGGTGTCGCGTACGCCGCAACCATCCGGCCAGGAGGGCGTAGCCGAGGATCCCGGCGACGAGGAGCGCGGCCGTGCCGGGCGAGGTCCAGCCGCCGTCGCCGGCCTCGATGAAGCCGAGGATCAGCAGCCCCGTGGAGGCGGTGACGATCAGCGCGCCGACGAGGTCGAGGCGTACGTCGCCTCCCCAGGTGGGCAGCGCGGGGAGCTGCCGGGCGAGCAAGGTCGCCACGACGACGCCGACGGGAACGTTGATCAGGAAGACCCACTCCCAGCCCGGCCCTGCGGTCAGCGCGCCGCCGAGAAGCACGCCGATGGCCGCCCCGCCGGCGCCGAGTGCCGACCAGATCCCGAGCGCGCGGTTGCGCTCCTCGCCGTCGAAGAGCCGGACCACGATCGACAGCGCCGCGGGGGAGAGCATGGCGGCCCCGATCCCTTGCGCGATCCGCCCGCCGATCGCCAGCTCGGCGCTGGTGGCGAGACCGGTGGCCAAGGAGGCGAGGGTGAAGGTGGAGAGTCCTGCGAGCACGACCGGTTTGGGGCCGAACAGGTCGGCGGACCGGCCGCCGAGCAGCATCAACCCACCGAACGCGAGCGTGTACGCGCTCACCACCCAGGTCAGCGCGTCTCGCCCCAGACCGAGGTCGGCACCCATGTGCGGCAGCGCGATCGCCACCACGGTGACGTCCAGGATGAGCATGAACTGCGCCAGCCCGAGGAGTCCGAGCAGGCGCCATCGGCGCGGATCGGCTGATCGGGCGGTGGCTTCGTCGGTGGTGGTCATGGGCCCTCCTGAATGGCGCAAGTCGTACATCGGTGTTCATGATATTAACTCGAACACCGATGTACGACAACGGAGTTTCGCCGGAGGGTGGCTCTTGCACGGTCTCGACGCGGGATCCATGGTGGGTAGAGCGACCATCGAGAGAAGGGGCAGGGCATGTCTTCACACACCTACCGCGTCACCGAGATCGTCGGCACCTCCGACGAGGGACTCGAGCAGGCGATCCGCAACGGCGTCGGCCGGGCGTCCAAGACGCTGCGGCACCTGGACTGGTTCGAGGTCACCCAGATCCGCGGTCACGTCGACGACGACGGCATCCAGCACTTCCAGGTCGGGCTGAAGGTCGGTTTCCGGATGGAGGACGAGTAACCGCTAGGTCCGACGTCTTCTCGGCATCAACGAGGGCCAGGCTGCGTGGTCGATGCCGAGCCACGGCTCCGCGGCGACCCCGAGGGGCGTGGTGCCCACGATCGAACGCACCTCGCGGTTGAGGTGCGGCTGATCGGAGTAACCCGCGCGCGCCGCCGCCTCGGCGGGCGGGGTGCCGATGGCGAGGAGTCGGGCAGCGTGGTCGAAACGTACGAGTCGAGCGGCGTGCTTGGGGGAGAGGCCGACCTGGGCGCGGAAACGAGACCACAGCCGTTGCCGGGACCAGCCGGTCTCGGCTGCGAGGGTGCCGACGTCGGCCCGGCCGTGGCGGAGGTGGGTCTGCTGCCAGACGTACGCGACCTCGCGGTCGACCCTCCGCCGACCCTCGAGGCGACGGCCGAGGAACGTGGTGGTCAGCGCGAACCGCTCCGGCCACGACGCGGTGCTCCGCAGGCTGTCGACGAGGCGTCTCGCGCGCGGCCCCAGAACGTCGTCGAGGCCGGCGAAGGTGCCGCTGAGGCCGGCGGTGTCGAGGAGCTCGGCGGCGAGGACCGGCGAGAGACGTACCTGGAGACACTCGCCGGCGCTCGCGCCTCGCAGGGTCACCCTGTTGGGCAGCAGGCCGATCGCGACGGCGCCCGGGATGCGTACGCCGTCGCCGTCATCGACCGCCAAGCCGTGGTCGCTGAGGTCGAAGAGCAGGGTGACGGCCGGGTGGGCGACCATCGCGATCGCCGCCGGATCGGTCCCGCGATAGCGGAACCCGGCCATCTGGACGCCGCGGATCCGCGCGGCGCCGACCGAACCCTGGGGGACGGCGACATCCACCTGGGACCAGTCCATGGCTTCAGGGTAGGCCCGCGGCGCAAGGATGACATTCGTCCAAGACGACGCCGGTGGTGGCGGGCGATCGTGATGGGTATGACTTCCTACGAACGGCCGACCGCCCAAGGTCTTCACCTGGTTCAGGACGGCGCGAAGACCGCGCCGCCCGTGCTACTCATCCATGGCTCCGGAGCTGCCGGGTCGACCTGGGAGCCGATGGTTCCTGGGCTCGCCGATCGGTTCCGGGTGCTCCGGGTCGATCTTCCGGGCTGCGGCAGGTCGAGCGCACCGGCGACCTACGCCGTGCCCGACCAGGCCGACCGCGTCGCTGCGGTGCTCGACGAGCTGGGGCTCGAGGGCGTGGCGGTGGTCGGCCACTCGAGCGGAGGGTACGTCGCCACCGCGCTGGCCGAGCGGCGTCCGGAGCTGGTCGGGCCGCTGGCTCTGATCAGCACCGGGCCGAGCATGGAGGCATTGCTGCCCCAGCCGGCGGTGGTCAAGCTGCTGAGCGGGGCCGCGGTCGGGGCGCTGGTGTGGCCGCTGCGCACCGACGCGATGATCCGGAAGGGGATCGCCGCCATGGCCGCACGACCGGTGGCGATCAGCGACGAGGTGATCGACGACCTGAGGCGGACGTCGTTCACGGCGTTCCGGGCGATCATGCGGGAGAACAGTGACTACATCGCCGAGCTGAGCATCCCGCAGCGGCTGGCCAGGCTGGGCCGGCGGCCACTGGTGATCTTCGGCGACGCCGACCCGCGGTGGGACCCGGAGTCGGCGCACGACTACGACGTCGTGCCCGGGTCACGAGTGGCCTACCTCGCCGGCGTCGGGCACGTCGCCATGCTGGAAGCGCCGGCCGAGGCGACCCGGCTGTTGCTCGACTTCCTCGGCTGAGTCGCGCTGCTCAGGGGCTGTCGCGCGGAAGGACGCCTGGTCCCTCACGGAGCTCGAAGACGAGCTGCGTCTCGGTCTGTCGTACGACGCGGTGGACGGTCACGTGCTGCAGGACGAAGTCGCGCAGCGCCTCGGCGTCCTCGACGGCGACGTGGAGATGGAAGTCGTCGGCGCCGGCGACGTGGAAGGCCTGGATGACGCCGTGGGTCGTGGCCAGGTCGTCGTAGAGCTTCTCGACGTGCTCCTTGCTGTGACTGCCGAGCCGGACCTTGATCACGGCCTGGAGCGGGTAGCCGAGGGAGCGGACGTCGACGTCGAGGCGCCGGCCGGTGATGACGCCGCTGTCGCGCAGGGCTCGCAACCGGTAGGCGCACGTCGACTCGGCGAGGCCGAGGCGCGCCGCGAGGGCCTTGTTGGTGAGCTCGGGGTTGGTGCCGAGCGCGCTCAGGATGCGGCGGTCGACGGAGTCGAGGGACGGTTGCGCTTTCGCCAACGGGGGCACCCTTGATCAGTGGTGGTTTTGCTCGGATCAGGCGAGATCACCGGTCGGTTGGGATCTTCAGCAATCGATCTGGCCATATCTTGTGATTCTCGCCACCATCTTGGCATGCCGCTTGAGAACCCACACCTCGACTCAGTTGCCGTCCACGCCGGTCGGGAGGACCTGGCGATGCTCGGTGTCCACGCCGTGCCGCTCGACCTCTCCTCGACGAACCCGCTGCCCGACATCGAGCGCGGCGGTGCGTCCTACGAGGCGATGGCGACCGGCGGCCGGCCGCTTGCCGATGGTGGGTCCGTCTACCAGCGGCTGTGGAACCCCACCGTCGCGCGCTTCGAGTCGGCGCTCGCACAGCTCGAGCAGGCCCAGACGTCGGTGGCGTACGCCTCGGGGATGGCGGCCATGACCGCGGCGATCATCGCGAGCACCTCCTTCAACGGCAAGCGGCACATCGTCGCGGTCCGGCCGCTGTACGGCGGCACCGACCACCTGCTCGCCTCCGGTCTCCTCGGCGCGGAGGTCACCTTCTGTGCCGAGCATGAGGTCGCCGCCTCTGTCCGCGCCGACACCGCGCTGGTGGTGCTCGAGACTCCGGCCAACCCGACGCTCGACCTCGTCGACATCGCCGGTGTGGTGGCGGCGGCCGGTGACGTACCGGTGCTCGTGGACAACACCTTCGCCACCCCGGTGCTGCAGAACCCGCTCACCCTGGGAGCGGCGATGTCGCTGCACAGCGCCACCAAGTACATCGGCGGCCACGGCGATGTCGTCGGCGGCGTGATCGCCTGCGACGAGGAGACCGCGGCGCGTCTTCGCCAGGTCCGTGCGGTCACCGGCGGCCTGCTGCACCCCCTCGGCGCCTACCTCCTCCACCGCGGCCTCGCCACGCTGCCCACGCGGATGCGTGCCCAGCAGGCGACCGCCGTCGAGATCGCCGCGTGGCTGGAGTCGCACCGTGCTGTCGAGCGCGTCCACTTCGCGGGTCGGGAGGACGACCGCGGCCTGGTCGGGAAGCAGATGACCGGCCCCGGCGCGATGATCGCGATCGCGCTGCGCGGCGGGTACGAAGCCGCCGCCCGCCTCTCCTCCTCGGTCCAGCTCTTCACCCACGCCGTCTCCCTCGGCGGTGTCGACTCCCTCGTCCAGCACCCCGCCGGCCTCACCCACCGCCCCGTCGCCGCCCACGCCAAGCCGTCCGCGAACCTCGTACGCCTCTCGATCGGTCTGGAGAGCCCTGCGGACCTGATGGCCGACCTCGACGCCGCGCTTTCAGGGGCGTCTGTGCCTGCCGCTCGCACTGCAGACTCCGAGGTCCGTGGATATCTGTCGCCCGAGTTCGCCTGAGAAATCTGCCTGACGTGGCCTGCGACCCGGGTCGCCGAAGACGGTCCACCTCGCGCTTTTGGTCCGCTGTGCGGTCCAATCAGCCTGGCATTCGTCGAAAGCCCGGGTTCGTACGGAAGGCCGCCAATACGCTCGAAAGGCGGAACCACACTCTCGGGAGGCCGCTGCCATGGCGAAGAAGAAGTCCAGGTTCGTACGCTATTTCGGATATCTGCTGCTCGCCCTGGCGGTGCTGCTGTTGTTCGGGTTCGACGTAGGGCCGCTCACACTCTCGGGTGTGTTCGTGGTCTGCTTCGTGTGGCTGCTCTTCGCGGCACCGACATCGTGCGGGGCGGAGATCCGGACGGGGGAGAACTGCCGCAACAATTCCTACGGTCTCCTCGGCGGTTGCTCCATCCGTCAGCACAAGTGGCAGCGCGTCCGAGCCCTCACTCACCTCGACACCGCTCGCAACGCATGCCGAGGTTGGTTCACCGGGCCACAGCAACAGGTCGCCACCTGTTCAATGCTGATCGCGGCCTTTGGAGCTGTTGCCGCCCTCTTCAAGTAGGCGCATCAACACTGCAGGGATGAGACGCGTCATGTGCTGGTCAGATATGGGCCGAGTATCGCCACGCTGCCCGCGCCGTGGGCAGCAGCAGTCTCAGTACTTGCGTTAGTGAAGGGCGCGTAGACGTCAGCGGGGCAGAGTTCGAAGGGCTTCGACTTTCATCACGAGCTCTGGATCTGCGGAGATGTCTACGGTGTATCCCGCTCGTTCGAGCATGACCAGGCTTGGGGCCAAGACGGCGTTGACCAGTGGAATCATCACCGGGTGGTCGGGAGACGCGCTGACACGTGCGAGCAACGCTGCGGCGAAGGTCCGGAATGAGGACGGGTCGACCTCGACGTAGTCGTCAGCTATGAACGTGAAGCCGGGATCTATGCCGACGGTTGTGCCGAGCGCTTGGGCACACGCCGTGTATGCGGTCCCGACGTCGAGCGCGGGCGACCAGACGGTCTCGTCGTTGAGGGCGATGATGAAGCTCATTTCTGCGAACCTTCCCGCTGGTGTCGACGCCGGAGTTGGCTCGACGACCCAGCATGGCGACGGCTGAGTCGATTGCCGCCGCGCTTCGCCTCATGGCCGCGCAATCCGCAGCTCGGGCTTGCTCGGACGGTTGCTAAGCGTCAAGATCGATGGCTGCAACGCGATCGAAGAAATCGTTGAGACCGACGGTCTCAGACACGTCCGCATCGAGGTCATCCTCGACTGTTGCAGTCGAGGCATCGAAGTCGAGGACAACGTTCGAGACGTTGAAGGTCAGTTCTTCGACGCCGGATGTTCTGCGCTCTCGAACCGCCAAGATGGCGGCACGCTCATGGGGTCCCATCAGGGCGCGGAGAAATTCGTCTAGGTAACTCATCAAGGTCCTATCGGGAAGGCCGTCTGGATTCGTCCGTCGCGTACGTATATCTGCAGGTGGCTGACGGGGTTGCCGCTGGGATCGGTCCCGATGACCCGGCCGGTGTCGTAGACGATGGCGTGTCCGTTGGTTCCGTTTGGCGAGACTTCTCCGTTACGCAATGCGTCGTCAACCAGGTGGCGAATGTCGCTGACACTGGTGTTTTCGGCGTAGTGGCTAACGTTGCCGAACCCCGAGTTGTAGGCGTGGCGATAGTTGATGTGCTCTATGGCCGTCATTTCGCCGCCGTGCTTGTAGTTGGTCGTCCCGCCCCATGTGGCGTCGACCTTGGGTCCGTTGGGGAGCGCCTTCGGGGCTTCGCCGCCGTCAGGGGCACATGGCGAGAGTCCGAGTGGGTCGGCCAATCGGGTCGGGTTGGACACGTATGCACCTGGGTTGGGCGCGGGCGCCAAGCCGAGCGGGTCCTGCGATACGTAACGGCCGGCGTCCGGGTCGTAGTACCTGTGGAGGTTGTATGACAGCCCCGTCTCAGAGTCTGCATATTGGCCGGGAAAGCGGAGCGGCGTGAGCGTCTCGGCAGGGTTGCCTGGCGCGCCCCAGAGGGTGCGGCGAGCGTGCCAGGCGAGGTCGCCATCGGGGGTGACGAGCTCGGTGGGGGTGCCGACGAGATCGGTGATGATGGAGTAGAAGCGGGCGTCGACTTCGTCGTCGGCCAGGTCGAGCTGGGCGATGGGACGGAGGCCGTCGTGGGTCCACGACCGTGAGCCGACCGAGGTGGTCTCTTCGACGAGGGTGGTTCCGTCCCAGGCGAAGAGGATCTCCTCGGCGACGTCGCCGCTGTCGGTGAGGCGGCGCTTGGCGACGCGTCGGCCGAGGATGTCGTAGAGGTAGCGCCAGCGGGTGCCGTCGGGGGTGCGTACGCCGGTGAGGCGGTCGTCGGCGTCCCATTCGTAGGCCCAGGTCTCGGGCTTGTGGGAGAGGCGGGTGGTGGTGCGGCCGACGAGGCGGCCCTGGGCGTCGTAGCGGTAGCGGTTGCGGCCGGAGCGGGTGAGCAGGGTTCCGGCGTACTCGCGACGTTCGCCATCGGCGTTGCCGGTCATCGATCGGGTGATGTTGCCCATCGGATCGTAGGTGTAGGCCTCGGACCAGTCGGGGCCGGTGACCGATGTGATCCGGTTGGCGAGGTCGAGCTCGAAGCGGCGGGCGCCGGTGAGCCGGTCGTCGATGCCGATGAGGTCGCCGCCCGCGGCGTAGGTGTAGCCGCGCTGCTGCAACACGCGCGGGCCGTCCCCGACGGTCGGCGCGGTTCCGGCTCCGCTGAGGCGGTCGACGAGGGCGTTGCCGGCGGCGGCCGAGGGAGCGATGGTGACCGTCTGAGCGGTGAGCTGGCCGAGAGCGTCCCAGGTCTGGTCCAGAGTGGCGCTGCCGACGCTGCGGCGGGTCTCGCGGCCGAGGACGTCCCGGTCGATGCCGATGTGATGGCCGTCGACCGTGATCGCGGTCGGTCGAGCTGACGTTCCGTAGGCCCAGGTGGTCTCGACGCCTGCCGGCGTGGTTCGGGTGATGCGGCGGCCGAGCCCGTCGAAGCCGGACGTGACGGTGCGGCCGTTGAGGGTCTCGGCAGTGATCCGGCCGAGCCGATCGCGTTGGAGGACGAGCTCGACCTCGGGTCCGGTCGCGCGCAGGAGCCGTCCGAGCGGGTCGTAGGTCATGACGGTGGCGGCTGGCCCGACCCGTTGGGTGGTGATGTTGCCGAGCTGGTCGCGCTCGTAGGCAACGACCTCGTCGGCGCCGTTGATGCGGCGGGTGAGCTGGCCGGCGCGGTCGTAGTCGTAGCGCAGGGTTCGGCCGTTGTAGTCGGTCTCGGCGACCAGCCGGCCGGCCGGGTCGTAGTCGTAGGTCCAGGTGCCGCCCTGAGGGTTGGTCACCTGCCGCAGACGCAGCTCGGGGTCGTACGCGTAGCGGGTGGTGGTGCCGTCGGGTGCGGTGACCGCTGACGGGAGGTCGAAGTGGGTGAACTCCGTGCGCGTGATGCGACCTGCCGCGTCGACGTGTTCGACGGGGTTGCCCTCGCCGTCGTACGTCCATGTCTCGGTGGTCCCGTCGGGCAGCGTGCGGGAGGCGAGCTGGCTGTCCGGGTTCCAGGTGAGGGTGACGGTTGCTCCGAGCGCATCGGTGATGGTCGTGACCCGGCCGAAGCCGTCGCGCTCGAGGCGGGTCGTGTTGCCGTCGGCCTCGGCGATGACGAGCGGGAGGCCGGCCGGATCGGTCTCGATGATGCGTACGTTGCCGAGCGCATCGCTCACCGCGGCCAGGTGCCCGCGCTGGTCGAAGGTGAAGGTGGTGGTCGCACCGAGCGGGTCGGTGGCAGCGGTGCGGTTGCCGTTCTCGTCGTATTCGAAGACCCACTCGGTTCCGTCGGGCAGTACCGTCCGGGTCGGCTGCGGCCGGCCGCCGGAGGAGGCGTAGGCCACCGTCTGCTGCAGCCCGTCGGGCCGGGTGACGGCGACCAATGTGCCGTCGGCGTCGTAGGAGAACGACGTCGTCCGGCCCAGGGGATCGGTGCGGGACAGCAACCGGTTGCGCTCGTCCCAGACCGAGCGGGTCTCACCACCCAGGGGATCGGTGACCGAGATGACCTGGGAGCGTTCGTTGATGAGGAAGCGCGTCGAGTGCCCGGCCGAGTCGGTGACGACGGTCTCGCGCAACGAGGGGCTGATGACGGTGTAGGCGAAGGTGTTGGCCATGACACCGGCGGTTCCGGCCTGGTCGACACAGCGTCCGGCTTCGTCGTAGCGGTAGCTGTAGACGGTGTCGTTGCGGTCGGCCCACTCGACCAGCCGCCCGATTTCGTCGTAGCCGAACCTGAGCGGGTGACCGGACGCGTTGATGACACCGACCAGGTGCCCGGCATCGGTGTCGCCGAGCCCGTATACGTACTCGGCGACCTTGACGGGCTCGGTGCCGTCGTCGCGGACCACGGTGAGCGCGGTGATGCGCGAGCCCTGAGTGTCGATGAGGACGCGGTAGCCGCCGGTGTGGCGGATCTCGACCGGTGCGCCGTAGGGATCGCGCGCGATCATGTAGCGGTGGCCCGTCGGGTCGGTCAGGGCCGCCAGCATCGACCGGCCTTCGACCGGGGCCAGGTAGTGACGGTGCTGCCCTGTGGTCAGATCGGTGAGCGTGTAACCGCCGACCTCGGTGACGCTCAACCGGGTCCCGCCGCCCGCGACAGGTTCGGTGGGCTCCTCCGGCGTGGGTCGAGGGAAGACCTGCGCGGTCGCGTCGGCCCGGACCACGACGACGTGCTCGCCGTCGTCGTCGAGGTCGATGCGCTCGTCGAAGGTGGAGGCCCAGGTGCGGCCGAACCAGAGCCCGTAGGTCCAGTCCGAGGAGTGCTTCCGCGTCACCACGAGAGGGTGCACACCCGGGAGATGAAGGTCCGTCTGCTCCAGGAACACCGCGCCGGTGGCGACGTCGACCGGGTCACCACACACGTTCTTGCACTCGTCCGGAACACCTCGCCGAGCGGCATCGGCGGCGTCGTCGCCGATGCGGGCGGCGTCATCGGCGAACCGGCTCGCGTCATCGCCCAACCGCGCGAGGTCGTCGAGGGCGCCGGCACCCTTCGCCGCGGCGCCACCACCGGCAGTGAGCGCGGTGATGATCGCATCTGGTGCCAGCCGTCCCAGGGCTTCGGCGGGGTCGGTGGTCCAGCCGCTGCCCACCAGGGCCGAGGCGAGCTCGCCGGGGTGGGCCGTGGCATAGACGAGCCCGGCAGCGGTGTTGGACAGCGTCTCGGTGTACTCCACCGGGTGGAGCAGGTTGTAGGGATCGGTCGGGTTGATCGACCGTGCGAACCGGGCCATCCCAGCCAGGCCCTTGAGGGCGCCGCCGGTGAGGTGCATCTGCTGCGTCTGACCCCATGCGG
This sequence comes from Nocardioides luteus, assembly GCF_000960475.2. Lineage (GTDB taxonomy): Bacteria > Actinomycetota > Actinomycetes > Propionibacteriales > Nocardioidaceae > Nocardioides > Nocardioides luteus_A. The sequence goes on from NZ_JZDQ02000007.1 coordinate 133,108, forward strand.
CCAGGTCGGTGGCGTTTGCGCTCATCCGCCCCACGAAGTCGGGGGACTCCGGCGCGGTCGCGGTCGCCGAGCTGATCGTGGAGGCGGCCTGGTCGCCGGCCTCGTTCCGCTGTCGCCGTGCCTCGTTGAGCGTCTCCTGCGCGGCCTCGAACAAGGCCGGACCCGGATCGACGAACTCTCCCGGCGCGGTCGGCTTGACGCCCGGGTCGCCACCCGAGGCGGCCGTCGAGTTGTAGCGGTCGACGGCCGAGTTGTAGTCGGAGACCTTCGCGTTGTGGGCATCCAACGCCGCCTTCTGCTTGGTCTCGGCCTCCTTCCACTGCCGGATGGCCTCCGCCGCCTGGTCCTGCGCCCACGTCACCGTCGAGGAGAACGACTTCAGCGCACCCGAGGCCTTCTCGCACGCGGCCTGCGCGCGGGCCCAGTCGGCGGGCGTCTTCGACCATCGCGAGTCGTACGCGTCGCCGGCCTGGCCCTGCCAGTTGCCGACCTCGATGCTCGACATGCCCGCCGAGACGTCGCCGAACGCCTTGGCCAGGTCGGTGAGGTGGGACACGGCCTCGTCGATCTTGCCGGCATCGCCGTGGACGAGCTGCTTGGGGTCCTCGGTCTCACCCAGCTGCATCTCGCCGACATCGGCCCCGAGCTGGTCGGCCAGCTGATCTCCGTGCTCACGGACCCAGTCCGCTGCCGACTCGGCGCCGATCGCGTCCAGACCGTCCTCGGCGACGTGGGAGAGCTGCTCGACACCCTCGCCGAGAAGCTCGGCGCCATCATCGATCGCGCCTTCGACCGCCTCACCGACATCGTTGGCGCGGTCTCGCAGCCAGCCTCCGATCCCCATCAGCGCGCGCCGCCGTCGACGTCGCCGCCGGACTGTTCGTCACCGGACTCCTCGGCTGGCTGGTCGACTGGTTCGGTGCCCTCGGCCGGTCCGGTCACGCCGTCCCAGGCCGACTCCACCTCTTCCTGGGCATAGCCCAGCGGGTCGGTGAGCTTCTCTTGCTGGGTCTCGACCCAGTCGTTGCCGACCGTGCTCCAGGTCTCGCCCATGCGCTCGTTCGCCGCGACCTGGGACTCGACGGAGTAGTCCGGCTTCCAGTCGTCGAAGTTTTCGCCCCACGACTGCGAGGTGATCTCGGCCTCCGACAGGTGCGGGTTGCCGGCGACCGAGGTCGCGATGATCTTTCCTGCATCCGCGACGTACTGGTCCTGCTCGTGGAAGAGGCCCGCGGCCATACCCAGCGCCTGCGCCATCTGGTTCGCGTCCTGCACCAGAGCCCGTACGCCCCAACCCCACCGCTCACAGAACCCGCCGAACGCATCGGCGAGCCCGGAGTGCCCGGCTTCCATCCCCGACAGCGCCATCGACCCGAACCCGCGACCGTGGCTGCCGGAGCCGAGCATGCCCATGTCGTTGAGCTCCCCGATGGTCGCGTTGATCCCGGACTCGGCGCGCTTGAGCGCCTCCGGGTCGACGTTGAGATTCTCGCCACCCATCAGAGCGCCTCGTCCACGCCGTCGGCGACAGCGGGGACCAGCATCGGTGAGCTGCTGCCGATGTCGATGGCGAGACCGACAGGCATTCCCGCCGCAGACGCCAGCTCCGGCAGGGCCACCTCCAGAAGTCGGTCCGCGCGCACCGTCATGAAGTCGACATCGACGGACTCGTCAGCGCCTCGCACCGCGGCGTACCTCGCCAGGTCTCGAACGCTGGTGAAGGCATACACCCACCGCACACCGTCCTGGTCGCCGGTGAGCAGGGCGGTCTCGCTCCACCGCAGCACGTAGAGCACGCTCTCGCGCAGTGAACGATCGAAGCTTGCGGCATCGCCCACCCCGCCGCGTACGAGCTGGATCTCGGTCCGGAGCGGTGCATTGCGCCGGTCGATCTTGCGGTTCGCCGCGTCTGCGGGGTCGCTGACCGCGGGCTCCTGCTCCAGCAGATCGAACGTCATCGTGGGCTCCCTCCCGGATCGGGGCATACGACGGGTGAAGGACAACTACACAGGGGTTCTACCCCGAAACCAGATTTCCAAACCACCCAAACGGTGAAATCTCGACGGCGTACACCTGACGGAGCTCTCGGCCTACCAGCCCGTCGAGGCGGGATTCGTGCTCAGCACCCGCTGCGCCACGGCCGTGGTCGCCTCGACACCGAGGAAGCCGACGACGCGGGTGACCCGGTCGATGTCGAGGGGGAGGAGGCCGGGGGTGCCGGGGATGTCGGGAGTGAGGCGGAGGTCGAGGTCGTCGCGGCAGGTCATCATCCGCAGGTTGAAGTCGTAGCGCTCCCGCGCGCCGGGGGCGGAGAGGGCGCGGACGACGCGTGAGCCGATACGGCGTACGCCGGTGTCGGCAGCCCACGCGTCGAGGATCTCGGTCACCTTCCGGCCGTCGTTGTCGGAGATGTCGGACCAGATGCCGTCCATCGGGCCGACCTGGTCGAGGAGCGCGGCGGCGGTCTTCTCGCCGATGCCGCTGACGCCGGGCAGGTTGTCGCTGGCGTCGCCGCGGAGGGCGGCGAACTCCAGGTAGCGGGCTGCCGGGACGCCGTACATGGAGTACAGCCGGGCGGGGGTCAGCAGGGGAGAGCCGTTGATCCCGCCGTTGATCAGCCGCAGGACCCGGGTGTGCTCGCTGATCAGGGCGAACGCGTCGCGGTCGGAGGTGATCACGACGCAGTCCCAGCCGTTGCGGCCGGCCCAGGCCGCGCCGGAGGCGTTGACATCGTCGGCCTCGAGGCCCGGGGGAGTGTGGGTCGCGAGCCCGAGGGCGTCGAGCATCGCGCCGGCCCGGCCGAGCTGCTCGACCAGCATCGGGTCCTTCTCGGCGCGCCCGGCCTTGTAGGCGGGATAGGCGTCGCGGCGTACGGATGCAGTGCGGTCGTCGAGACCGAAGAGCACCGCGTCCGGAGCGAACGCGTCGATCGAGTCGAGGATCTGCCGCAGCATGCCGTGCAGCGCCCAGGCGGGCCGGCCGGCACGGTCGACCATGCGGGTGTGGGCCCGGGCGTGATGGTTGCGATGCAGCAGCGACGGTGCGTCGACGACGAGCAGGAGGCGGCGGGGGCTCGGCGAGCTGTTCATCGACATCGCGCCTATCGTAGGTGGCGGTGACGTTGTGGCGGGCTCGGGACACCGCGTGCCGCGAGCCCACCACAGATGACGCCGGGTCAGGCGACGTGCGGGACCTCGACGTCGACACCGAACGTCTTCGCCAGGTCGGAGAGGATGTAGTAGGCGCCCTGGAGGCTGACCGCGGTCATCCAGGTGGTGTCGGAGACCTCGGTGACCTTGGGGGCGATCGGCTTCCAGAGCGGGTTGCGCTCGAAGGCGGCCTTGGTCTTGACCGCGATGCCCTCCTCGTCCTCGTAGGTGGTGACGAAGACCTTGTCCGCGTCGGCGTCGGCGATCTTCTCCTCGGAGATGTCGAGGGCGAAGTCGTTGGTCTCCTGCGACGTCGGGCGGGCCAGGCCGGCGTCGGCGAGCACGACACCCGAGTAGGTGCCCTTGGTGTAGAGGCGGGTCGGGCCGTCGAGGAAGCGGGTCACCGAGATGGTCGGGTTGCCGGCCTTCTCGTTGATGGCGTCGCCGACCTCCTTCGCGGTCTTCTCGTACGCCGCGATCTCCTCCTGAGCCTTCTGCTCCTGCCCGACGGCCTTGCCGAGCATGAGCAGGTTCTCCTTGAACAGGTGCGCGGAGGTCTCGGGCATGATCGTCGGGGCGATCTTGGAGAGCTGGTCGTAGAGCGCCTCGTGACGGACCTTGATGCTGACGATCAGGTCGGGCTTCAGGGCGGCGATCTTCTCCAGGCTCGGAGTGGTCTGATCGCCGACGGAGACGACCTCGGCGGCGTGCTCACGGTCGTCGCCGAGGTAGTCGGGCAGGTCGGTCGAGTAGCCGCGGTAGGTGGTGATGCCGACCAGGTCCTTGTCGAGGAGGAGAGTCGCGTCGGCCAGGCTCGAGTCGAGCGCGACGATGCGCTGGGGCTCGCCCTTGATGGTCGTGCTTCCCATGGCGTGCTCGATGGTGACGCTGTGCTCCTTGGCGGCGTCCGCGTCCGTCTCGCCGGCGCCACAGGCGCTCAGTCCCAGGGCCAGGGCCGCGGCCAGGGCGGTGATGATAGCGCGAATCAACGGTTCTCCTCTGTCCAGATGCGGCCCAGGTGACCGCGCGGGTGCGTTAAGGGTAGGCTAACCTTCTTCATCGAGAACGCCCGCTGTTCAGATGAGATGGATCACGTCATGCTTCACGCGCCCCGGAGCGGCCGCGCCGTCACGGCTTGGGGCAGCATCGCCGCCCTGGTGCTGTTGCTGCCGGTGGTCGCTGTCGCCTCCCTCGCGCTCGGGGCGAACGCGCTCAGCCCGGGCGAGCTGGCGCATGCGGTTCTCCATCCCGACGGTGCCGAGGGCGACGTGATCGTGCGCTCGCTCAGGTTCCCGCGCACTGTGCTCGGACTGATCGTCGGCGCGGCGCTCGGCGCCGCGGGCGTACTGATGCAGGGACACACCCGCAACGCGCTCGCCGAGCCGGGACTGCTCGGGGTGAGCGCCGGCGCCGCGTTCGCCGTCGTCCTCGGCCTGCGGCTCGAGCTGGTCCAGGGACTGCCCGGCATGATCGGCGCCGCTGCGATCGGCGCGGCGAGCGCCGCCGTGGTCGTCCACACGCTCGCTCGGCGCAGCATCCGGCAGGGCGGAGCAGCGCTGGTCGTTGCCGGCGCCGCGATGACGGCCTTCCTGGGCGCGCTCACCTCAGCGGTGGTCCTCCTCGACGCCAAGACGCTCGACTCCTACCGGTTCTGGGCGGTGGGGTCGCTGGCCGAGCGCGGCCAGGAGACGCCGGTCACGGTCCTCCCGTTCGTCGTCGCCGGGCTTCTGCTGGCGGCGGTGAACGCCCGCTCCCTCGACCTGCTCGCGTTGGGCGACGAGGTCGCCTCGGCGATGGGCCTGCGGATCAGACGCGCGCGGCTGGTCGGTCTGCTGGCGGTCACCCTGCTCACCGCGGCATCGGTCGCAGCGTGCGGTCCGATCGCTTTCATCGGCCTCCTCGCCGGGACCCTCGCCAGGCTGATGGTCGGAGCCAGCTGGAGCAGGGGCGTACTCGCCGGCGCGCTCGTCGGCGCCGTCCTGACCGTGACGTCGGATGTCGTCGGGCGCCTCGTCGCGGGTCCGGGTGAGCTCCAGGTCGGGGTGGTCTCCGGCATCCTCGGTGCGCCTCTGCTGATCGCCGTGATCCGCCGGCGGGAGCTGATCCTGTGAGCCTGGGCGTACTCCTGCCCGCGGAGCGGGCGCAGGCGAGCATCCGGTCCTCGGCGACCCCGGCGCGACTCACCGTGCTGGCCGCAGCAGTGCTGCTGCTCGCCGGAGTGGCGACGTCGCTGGCGGTCGGGGAGAGCAGTCTCACCCTCGGCCAGGTCCTCAGCACACTGGTCGGGCAGGGCGACCCCTTCAGCCGGCTCGTGGTGGTCGACTTCCGCGGCCCCAGGGTGGGTGCCGCCGTCCTCGTGGGTTGCAGCCTCGCCCTCGCCGGAGCCGTCCTCCAGTCCGTCGCCCGCAACCCGCTGGCCAGCCCGGACCTTCTGGGCCTCAACGCCGGCGCGTCGGTCGCCGCGGTCGCGGTGGTCATCCTTGCCGGCGGGAACGGGGGAGTGTCCGGCCTGGCCGCGTCGGTCGGCCTGCCGGTCGCCGCGCTCGTCGGGAGCCTCACCTCGGGTCTCGTGCTCTACCTGCTCGCCATCCGTGGACGTCAGCTCGACCCCGTACGGATGGTGGTCGTCGGTGTCGGCCTGGCCGCTGCGGGCACGGCGCTGGTGAGCTGGCTGCTCACCCTGGGCGACGTGATGGTCGTCGGCCCGGCGCTCGCCTGGCTCTCCGGGTCGCTGCACGCTGCCACCTGGCCTGGCCAGGCCGGCCTGCTCGTGGTCCTGGCCGCAGCGACCGGTCCGCTGGTCCTCCTCGCCCGACGCCTCGACCTCCTCGTGCTGGGCGACGACACGGCGGGAGGGCTCGGGCTGGACGTGCACCGGACCCGCATCCTCTTCCTGCTGCTCGCCACGGCCCTCACCGGAGCGGCGACGGCGGTCGCGGGTGCCGTCGTCTTCCTCGCGCTGTGCGCACCCCAGCTGGCCAGGGGGCTCTCGCGTGCGTCACGACCCCCGCTGCTCGCCAGCGCCCTGACGGGTGGAGCCTTGCTGGTCTGGGCCGACCTGGCCGCCCGGATGCTGCTCTCGTGGACGGGTTTCGGGCCGACCGAGCTCCCGGTCGGAGTGTTCACGGCCGTGCTGGGCGCGCCGTACCTGCTGTTCGTCGTGGCGCGGCAGCGCGCCGGAAGCGAAGGGATCCCTTCATGAAGGTCACCGACCTGAGCCTCGGATACGGCGAGCGCCGCATCATCCACCACGTCGACCTCGACATCCCGGCCGGCGCCCTCACCGTGATCGTCGGGCCCAACGGGTCCGGCAAGTCGACGCTGCTTCGCGGGATGGCTCGGCTGCTGCGGCCGGCCACTGGTGCCGTACACCTGAACGGGACCGACATCGCCGACCTCGGCCACGGTGCGCTGGCTCGCCAGCTCGCGCTCCTGCCGCAGGCCCCGGCCACGCCGGCGGGCCTCTCGGTGGGCGACCTCGTCGCTCGCGGCCGGTTCCCGCACCGCTCCTGGTATCAGCGCTGGAGCGAGCGTGACGAGGAGGTGGTACGCCGCGCCCTGAGCCAGGTCGACCTGATCGACCGTGCGGACGAGCCGGTGACCGAGCTCTCCGGCGGCCAGCGGCAGCGCGCCTGGATCGCGATGGTCCTCGCTCAGGACACCGAACATCTCCTGCTCGACGAGCCGACGACCTTTCTCGACCTCGCCCACGCTGTCGACGTGATGACACTGGCCCGCTCGGTCGCCCACGACTCCGGGCGTACGGTCATCTGCGTCCTCCACGACCTGACCCTCGCGGCGCGCTTCGCCGACCATCTCGTGGTCGTCTCCCAGGGCCGCATCGCCGCGGCCGGTGCTCCGAAGGACGTCCTCACCCCGGAGGAGCTCGACGACGTCTTCGGGCTCTCGGCCCACGTCATCGATGTCGACGGCGCACCGGCGGTCGTGCCGGTGCGCCGCGCCTGAGCTTGTGCAGGCCCCGGCTCAGGCCGACTGATCCCGTCCCAGCCGCCAGCCACCGACCGGCAGCTCGAGCGCCGACTCCGGCCCCCAGGAGCCCTGTGGGTAGCTCTCCACGGCGGGCAGATGCTCGAGGACCGGCTGGCAGATCTCCCACAGCCGCTCCACCTCGCGCGCACTGGTGAACAGGGTGCGGTCGCCGTTCATGACGTCGAGCAGGAGCCGCTCGTACGCCTCCAGCGGTCCGGCGTCCGGTGCGTCGCAGGCGAGGTCGAGGCGAAACACCCCCTCGGTCAGCGCCATGCCGGGGCCGGGGCGCTTGGCGCGTACCTCGATCTCGATGTGGGCGTCGTCGCTGAGCTCGATCACCAGCTCGTTGGGCTGGGCCGAGCCAGGATCGGCCGGCTGCAGCCAGCGGTGGCGCGGGTCGATGAATCGGATCGTGATCGTCCGCCGCCCGGCCGCGAGGGCCTTGCCGGTGCGCAGGTAGAACGGCACCCCGCGCCAGCGGTCGTTGTCGATCCACGCCTCGATGGCGACGTACGTCTCCACCTCGGAGTCGGCGGCGACGTCGGGCTCCTCGCGATAGCCGTCGTACTGCCCGAAGACCACGCGCTCCGGATCCAGCGGCCTCACGGCGGCGAAGGCGGCGGCCTTCGCCGCGCGGATCGCGCCCTCGCGGAAGGCGTGCGGGTCCTCCATCGCCACGAACCCGAGCAGCTGGCACAGGTGGGTGGTGACCATGTCGCGCAGGCACCCGGTGCCCTCGTAGAAGTTGCCGCGCCCCTTGACGGTGAGCTTCTCCGGTACGTCGATCTGCACCGACTCGATGCTGTGCCGGTTCCACGCGGGCTCGAAGAGACCGTTGGCGAAGCGTAGCGCCAGCAGGTTCTGCACGGCCTCCTTCCCGATGAAGTGGTCGATCCGGAAGATCTGCGGCTCGTCGAACGCCTCGCTGAGCACGGCGTCGAGCTCGCGCGCCGAGGCGAGGTCGGTGCCGAACGGCTTCTCCGCGACCAGCCGGCTTCGCAGGTCGAGCCCCTCACGCGCGAGCATCCCGACCATCGGCTCCACCGCCTGCGGCGGCACGGAAAGATAGAGAAGGCGCTGTACGTCGCCCACCGTCTGCCCGCTGTCGAGCGCGAGCCGGTCCTCGGCCTCGTGCACCGCCTCGGCCAGCTCGGTACCGTCCTCCGCGGACGAGGCCACGAACCGGATCCGCTCCAGCAGCGGCCCGGCGACCGACTCGTCGACGTCGCCGACGAACTCCTTCAGCGCCTGGCGGACCTGGTCGCGGAACTCGTCATCGGTCCCCGGCGAGCGCCGCCCGCTGCCGATCACCGCGAGCTGGTCGGGCAGCCGCTTCGCGAGGGCGAGCCGGTAGAGCCCGGGGAACAGTTTCCGCGCGGCCAGGTCTCCTGTCGCGCCGAAGAGGACGAGTACGTGCGGGGCTGGTTTGTTGGGCACGTGCCCAGTCTCCGCCACTCGCGGTAATCGGTGCCAGGGACTCGCGCTACCAGGCTGAGTTCAGCTGCGAATCACCTGCGCCGGGCCGGCTGACCAGGCTGTCGCGAGATGGCGGAGGACACTGTCCTCGCTGTTCGCGCCGATGACGCCGGTAGCGGCCGCGAGGACCTCCGGGGCGGCATTGGCGACGGCGTACGCCTCATCGGCTGCCCCGAACATGGGCAGGTCGTTGAGGTTGTCGCCGTAGGCGATGACCCGGTCAACGCTCAGGTAGTCACGGAGCCAGGCGACGGCGTGGGCCTTCGTGGCGCGGGCGGCGCTGAGCTCGAGGTAGGTGTCCTGCGGGTGGTGCGTGTCGATCTGTGCGATGAGCGAAAGCCTGCCCTCGGTGGCCGCGGCTATGTCTTCGGTCAAAGCGGTGATAGCCGCTGCCTCGCCGATGATCGTGGCGTAGAAGACGCCGTCGCGGGGCAGGTGCGCCCAGTCGGTGGCGGTTCGGAAGCGCCGATCGCCGACCCTGTCCGCGAAGAAGCGGCGCATCCCCTCGGACTCCTCGCCCTCCATCCACGTCGCCCTCTCGTCGGTCGGGCTGCCGTTGTAGACGATCGGCGGAATCCGGTGCTCGCGACAGAGCTGGACGACGGTGTCCAGGTCGTCGTCCGCGATGCGCTCCTCGTTGAGGATCGCACCGGTCTGCGGGTCGAGCTGGAATGCGCCGCCAGAGACGGTGACAGGGACCCGCAGGTCGAGCCCATCGGTGACTCTCGAGGCGGTGACGTACGAGCGGGCGGTTGCGTACGTGAACAGCAGGCCGTCGGCGACGAGGTCGTTGATGCCGTCGCGGGTTGCTGCCGAGAGCAGGGCGCCGGGGCCGAGGAGCGTGCCGTCGAGGTCGCTGAGGATCAGGGTGCTCAAAGGGTCCCGTTCTCGTCGGTGATGAAGGTCGTGTCGATCAAGGTGCTGTGTTGGGAACTGCCACCACATCTTCAGGGGTCGCCGCCGCGAGCGCGATCCGTTTCTCGGCCACGCCGCACGCGCAGGTAGGACCCGGCGGCATGTGCTGGGCGTAGGTGATCTTCACGGCCGTCGGAATGGGTTCGGGACACGACCTAGCCGCTTGGATCAACAGCCCACAACTGGCCCGTCCTATGGCCGGGTACGACGCATGCGCCGCTGACGCTCGATCCAGTCGGCGATCTCGTTGACATCGCCGTGAAGGTTCGCCGGGAGCGCCAGCGATGCTGTGCCCTGCATCGCCCGATTCGCACGCATCAGTACGCGCACGAACGGACCACATCCAGCCAGCCACTCGTGTTCGAACTCATCGGTGATGTAGAGGATGACGAATCTCGTGCCCTGGATGCTGTTGGCTCCAGTCCCCTCGATCTGGTCCCACGAAACCAGATCCGGCCACGAAATCAGCGCGCCGTGCCGAGCACCGACAGAAGGTCTGACCCCACGGGCATCAACGACCACAACGCTCGTTCGCATTGCCTGCAGAGCGAGCGCAGGAACGCAGACCACACCAAAGAACACGACAGCTGTCCAGCCCCACACCTGAGCCTCAGCATCCGAGTCGAAGAGGACGATGGCCAGGCCGATTCCCGTGAAGGCCAGACATCCCAGCGCCATCAGCCACAGCCGCTTCTTGGTGGTGGCGAACTCGACCCGCCCATTCGCCTCCAGGTCCTGATCCCACAACTTCGAGTCGGTCGCATCGCTCTTCGCCACCGCGGAAGTATGCACGGGATCGCGAATCAGTTCGACTTCGTCGGAGCACACACACCGCTGGAACGCACCTGCTGGCGCTGGTTGCCTCGGGCTGGCATAGCTGCCCAGAACTGACACATTCGGCCACTATTGGCCGTCTTTGCATAGTCACCTGGTTGGCACACGTTGCAGCTGGTCCTTCTTTCCCTTGACCTGATGGAACTTCTTCATCAACTTGTGCGCTTCGTCTTGACTCAGGTTCGGGTAACCCTCGACCGCGTCCATGAAGGCCCCTTTCAACGGGCCGTACGAAGTGGTGAGTTCCCGAGCCCGTCCAGCCATCTCTGAGTAGTTGCGCACATTGGGAAATACGGCACAGATGGATGCGACAAGTGCCGGGAGCGCCAATACGAGGCTCAGCCAGGCTGGACTGTCACTTTGCGCGACAGGATAGATCGAAGCGCCGGTAACTGCTGCCAGGACTCCTGCCGTAATCGCGAATCGGTCCGCCTTACCCTGCTCGCGACTCGCGTACCGAGGCAACTCGTCGGTCCAGTGCGTGACGCTGCGCAAGCACTCCTCGAGGTTCTGAAGCGTGATGGCAATGTTCAGGTCATCGACGTCAATCGCGTCGACACTGACGTGCTCGTATCCGGTGGAAGCCTTTGTCTTCATATCGTCCTCCGTCTCGATCGATTTGGCTCTTACCTCAGAGCACCTCATCTCGGTCGGAAAGGCAGGAGTCGGAGGTCCTCCATAGTCCGGTCAAGATGCCCATGGCAGTGGTCCTGATTGCGGGCTGATTCCAGCGAGGGGTTGAAGTGCGATCTTCACAGAACTCATAGTCAGCGTGACCAGTGGGTTCAGCGGGTCGCGCCCTCAGTGGCGCGGCCATTCCTGGGATGAGTCATGTCGCCGCAACTGGGTGACGGAGGAGCCGATTGGTGAGGGCCGTACCTCAATCCAAGTACCGCCGGATGCGGACTGACTCGCCGAGCCTGCCCCGGACGATGGTGGATCGATGGATGCATCGCAGCAGACGGCAGACGAGGTGGCGGAGCGGCTCTTCGGCTCGCTCCTCGGCACGGTCGAGGTGGTCTCGATCTTCATCGGAGACCGGCTCGGGTGGTATCGGTCGCTGGCGGATGAGGGGCCGGCTAGTGCAGTGGAGCTGGCGGGGCGTACGGGGACACAGGTGCGGTACGCCCGGGAGTGGCTCGAGCAGCAGGCGGTGAGCGGGCTGTTGGTGGTCGCGGAGGACGGCGATCCCGATGAGCGGCGGTTCGCCATTCCGGCCAGCACGGCGGAGGTGATGACGGACTCGACGAGCCTGGCTTATCTGGCGCCCATTGCACGGATGTTCGCGGCGGTCGGGCCGGCGCTGCCTCAGCTGCTCGACGCGTACCGAAACGGTGGTGGGGTGAGCTGGGACGAGCTGGGCGATGATGCTCGGCAGTCGCAGGCGGATGCCAATCGGCCGTGGTACGAGAAGCAGCTGGGGCCGGCGCTGGCAGGCGTGCCGGAAGTCCATGACGCACTCTCCACGAAAGGGTGTCGGATTCTCGACGTGGGCTGCGGCGGGGGATGGTCGAGCATCGCGTTGGCTCGTGCTTATCCCGAAGCCACCGTGCTCGGCATCGACATCGATCAGCCTTCGGTCGACATGGCGGTGGCGAACGCCCGTGAGGCAGGAGTCGAGGACCGGGTGCGGTTCCAGTGCCAGGACGCGGCGACCCTCGAGGAGGGGACGGTCGACGTGGCGTTCGCCTTCGAGTGCGTGCACGACATGCCGCGTCCGGTCGAGGTGCTCAGTGCGACCCGGAGGACGCTCGTGCCCGGGGGATCGCTGGTGGTGATGGACGAGGCGGTGGCGGAGAGCTTCGCTCCGGACGGCGACGAGCTGGAGCGGATCATGTACGGCTTCAGCCTGCTGGTGTGCCTGCCGGACGGGCTCTCGTCGCCGCCGAGCGTCGGGACCGGGACGGTGATGCGGCCGTCGACGCTGCAGAGCTACGGCGAGGCGGCGGGGTTCAGCGGGTTCGAGGTCCTGCCGATCGAGGGGTTCGGGTTCTGGCGGTTCTACCGGCTCTCCTGAGCCCGCCGCGCGGTTACCTCATCTCGATGATTCCCGCAGGTCAGGGCGATCTTACGCTGGCGGGAAAGGTCAGTTGCCGGGGCGGAGGCCCCTCTCTCTCGCGTACTGGACGCACCGCTTCCGACAGCTCGTTGGAAGGGGACTGCCATGGCGTGGCGAATGAAGGCGAAGTACTACGAGGCGTGCAACTGCGAGTTCGGTTGCCCCTGCAACATGAGCGGCTTCCCGACGTACGGGAAGTGCGAAGGGGTGGTGGCGTTCTCCGTCACCGAGGGCGAGAAGGACGGGGTCGACCTGGCCGGGGTGAAGGTGGTCGGCGGCGCCAAGTGGCCGGGTGCGATCCACGAGGGCAACGGCGCGCTCGTGATCTTCGTCGACGGCAACGAGGAGCAGCGGCAGGCGATGGTGCCGATCCTGACCGCCGAGGACCCGGGTCTTCCGTGGGAGATCCTCGCCTCGACGTTCACCGACATCCACGGTCCGTTCTTCGAGCCGATCGAGATCACCGAGACCGACGGCGGCCCGCGCGTACGAGTGGGGGAGAAGGTCGACGTCGCCTGGCAGGCGTTCACCAACCCGGTGACCGGCGAGCGGCACGAGCCGCACATGGTGCTCAAGGACGGCTTCATCTTCCAGGACGGGCTCATCGGCACCACCTCGGCCTTCCGAGTCGACGCTGACGGGGTGTCGATGGAGCACCCGAACAAGAACTCCTACCTGGCCGAGGTGGAGTGGTCCAGCGAGAACCGGCTCGCCCCCGCCGAGGGCGCGGGGCGGTTCTGAGCGAGCCGAGGGGCGAGCATGACTGATACGCCTCGATCGGCCTATCAGGCGCTGGAGGTACGAGCGACGCTCGTGACGGTCGGCGTCCTGCTGACGCTGGCCGCCGTCGCCTGGTGGTCGATCGTGGGCCAGGCCGCCGACATGGCAGACATGGCGTCGGGCCTGGGCGCGATCGGCACGGCGATGATGCCGTTCGACATGGGCGCCGCGACCTTCATGGCGATGTGGGCGACGATGATGGTCGCGATGATGTTCCCGACCGTGGCGCCCATCGTCCTGCTGCACCGGATGGTGTCACGGCGCCGCGGCGACGGCGTCCTGCCGACCGTCGCCTTCGGGGCCGGCTACCTCCTCGTGTGGACGGTCGCCGGGCTGGTGCCGCTCGCCGTGCTCGTCGCGTTCCGGGACGTCGCCCACGGCACCGGTTGGGTCGCGCCGCTCAGCGGTGCCGTGCTGATCGTCTGCGGCGCCTACCAGTTCACCCGCTGGAAGCTGGCGTGCCAGCGCGCCTGCCGCAGCCCGATGGCGTTCCTCATGACCCACGACTTCGGCCGTGGCCTGGCCGGCGCACTACGCACCGGCACGACCCACGGTGCCTACTGCCTGGGCTGTTGCTGGGCCCTGATGGCCGTGCTGTTCGTCGTCGGGCTGATGAACCTGGTCTGGATGGCAGCCATCGCGGTCGTGTTCCTCGCCGAGAAGAACTGGCGGCACGGCGCCGTGCTGGCCAGGATCGTCGGGACTCTCGTGATCGGCCTCGGTCTGGGCGTCCTGCTCCAGCCCGCCCTGCTCGCCTCGATCAGCATCTGACCCACCCCGCGAGGTGTCGTCGGCCCGCGGCGTGGGTCAGCTGCTCCCATCGATCGAGGCCGCCTGATGGAACCCTTCCCAGAGTCGGCCGCCGGTCAGGGCGAGGCACTCCTCGGCGATCTCCCGGAGCGGCACGGTGTCGCCGGTGAGGGCTGCGGACAGACCGGCGTCGAGGCGGGGCGCCCAGGTGGTGCCGGCGTCAGAGTCGAGGGAGACCAGCTCGCGCATCAGCCACTTGCCGCCGCCGCGCCAGCAGCCGTTGACGTCGAGGACCAGCTCGGCAGTACGCCGCCACGTCTCGACCGCGATCGCGGTGCCTTCCGGACCCCGCTCGGCGGCCTGCAGGTCGTCGACGAGGTCGCTCAGCGCATATCGAGCGCCTACGAGCGCCTCGGCAGGGAGGGGAGCGGGGCCGGCCCGAAGCACCTCGTCGCAGTAATGACGTACGGCCGCTCCGCCGTCACCGGACAGCAGAGCTACGCCTCGGGCGACGAGCCGCGCCATCGTGGGTTTGCGCTCGACCTGATTCCGGGTGACGAAGTGGCGGATGCTCGCCTCGGTGTGCACGAAGAGCTCCACCGGCCAGCCCTGATGCCGCAGCGACTCGCGGTGGGCCGTCGCGGTCGCATCGAGCACGGTGATGTCGAGATCGGACATCGGGGTCGCGCCGCCCAGGACCACCGAGCCGCCGAGCCAGGCTTGCTGTGCGCCGGGAAATCGCTCGCGGACCAGGTCCGTAGCGGCAGCCACCGGTTCCGGCCGGTGCGGCACAGACGTGCTCACGAGATCCTGCTCAGGCGCGGTGCGGGTCCTGGCCCGCTTCCTTCACGATCCGGTCCCCGACCTCGAGCTCCTTCCACAGGGCGCGGCCGACGCGGACCTTCTGGGTCTCGCCGGACCCGGTCCGGATCTTCACGCGCCGGTAGAGGTTCGAGCCGTCGAGCATCCCTCGTGACTTCTTGACGACCGTTCCATCCCACGATTCGTCCTTGCTCACGCCTGTTCTCCTCTGCTTCGTCGCGCGCCGGTAGGAGTTCGAGTACATCAGCCGGGAGCGACGGCGATGCGTCGCCGCGCCGCTCCCGCGGCAGCATTCCTTTACCGATGTGACACCGGACACAGGCGAGAACCGTTGAACTAGAGCATTCGCTCTATTTAGAGTCGCCACATGTCCCGGCAGCGGCTCCACACGCTCGACGACCTCCTCGACGTCGCCGAGCAGATCGTCACCAGCGGCGATCCCTCCGGGCTGACACTGCGGTCGCTGGCCGCCGCGGCGGGGGCGTCGAACGGGACGATCTACCACGCGTTCGGCTCGAAGGACGTCCTGCTCGCCCGGCTGTGGCTGCGCTCCTGGTGCCGTCTCGGTGACCTGATGACGGAGGCGATGGGGGAGCGGGCCGGCACCTCCGGTGAGGACGCCGTGGTCGCGGTGGCGCTGACCCCCGTCGAGTTCGTACGCCGCTTCCCGGCCAGCGCTCGGCTCTTCTTCGCCCAGCGCCGCGACCAGCTCTTCTCCGCCGACCTTCCGCCCGAGATCGAGACCGAGCTGAGCTCCGTGCAGGAGAAGTTCGTCGAGGTGCTGATCGCGCTGGCGCGCGGGGTGTGGGGCCGCGGCGACCGGATCGCGGTCGAGGCGATCGCGGTCTGCGTCGTCGACCTGCCCGGCGGGATCCTGCGCCGCTGCCTCCTCGAGGACCGCGAGGCCGACGAGGCGACCGCCTCCCGGCTCGAGGCCGCAGTCCGCGCCATCCTCGCCGTCCCGCTCCAGCCACGCCCGTCCAAGGCATCACCCACCGAAACGTCCACACCGAGGAGCAACCCGTGACCCGCGACCAGTCGATCCTGGCCCAGCCGCTGGAGCTGCCGAACGGGTTCGTGATCCCGAACCGGCTCGCCAAGGCTGCTCTCAGCGAGGGCCTCGGGCGTCGCGACTTCACCCCGGGAAGCCGGATCAAGAACCTCTACCGGCGCTGGGCGAGCAGCGGTGTCGGGCTCTCGATCACCGGCAACGTCATGGTCGACCGCACCGCGATCGGCGAGCCGGGCAACGTCGTGGTCGAGGACGAGCGCAGCGCCGACGACCTGGCGGAGTGGGCGCAGATCGCCAAAGCAGGCGGCTCGAAGGTGTGGGTCCAGATCAACCACCCGGGCCGGCAGACGCCGCGTACGCTCACCGCCCATCCGGTGGCACCCTCCGCCGTCGCCGTGCCCGGCACGGGCGGGCTCTTCGCGGAGCCCCGCGCGCTCACCGAAGCCGAGATCGAGGACCTGATCCGCCGCTTCGCCACCACCGCGAGGATCGTGACCGGAGCAGGCTTCGACGGCGTACAGATCCATGGCGCGCACGGCTACCTGATCAGCCAGTTCCTCTCGCCGCTGTCCAACCAGCGCACCGACGCCTGGGGCGGAACACCCGAGAAGCGGCGCCGCTTCGTGCTCGAGGTGCTCCGCGCGATCCGCGCAGAGGTCGGACAACAGACACCGGTCGCGATCAAGCTCAACTCCGCCGACTTCCAGAAGGGCGGCTTCGGCGAGGAGGAGTCACTCGAGGTCGTCCACGCGCTCGCCGAGGAAGGCCTGGACCTGCTCGAGATCTCCGGCGGCACCTACACCTCGGCCGCCATGCTGGGCGTGGACCCGTCGCTGAAGGCGAGCACCCGGCGCCGTGAGGCCTACTTCCTGGCGTACGCCGAACGCGTCCGTGCCGAGCTCCCGACGCTGCCACTGATGCTCACCGGCGGGTTCCGTACGGCCGGCGGCATGGTCGACGCGGTCGAGTCCGGCGCCGTCGACCTGGTCGGCCTGGGGCGGCCGCTCACCGTGCAGCCCGACTTCCCGGCCCAGCTCCTGGCCGGCCGCGCCGACGAGAGCGTCGTCAACCCGCGCCGCAGCGGGATCCGGATGCTCGACAGCCTCACCGAGCTGACCTACTACAGCGTCCAGATGTGGCGGATGGCCAAGGGCAAGGAGCCGGCACCCGACCGGCACGCCGCCCTCAACGTGACCCAGTACCTCCTCAACAACGGCCTCGAGAGCCTGCGCTCCCCGCGCGGCTGACCCCCGGAAGGAACGACCATGACGACGACCCTGACCCAGACGGAGGGCGTGTACGTCCTCGACATCGGCGACACCGAGAACCGGTTCAGCCCCGACTGGATGACGGCGGTGAACGACGCGCTCGACAAGGTCGTGGCCGCGCCCGCGCCGCTGGTCCTGACCGCCACCGGCAAGTTCTACTCCAACGGCCTCGACCTCGACTGGCTCGGCCAGAACGCCGACCAGTTCGAGCCGTACGTCGCCCGGGTCCAGGCGCTGCTCGCCCGCCTCCTGGTCCTCCCGGTGCCGACGGCGACCGCGATCAACGGGCACGCCTTCGGCGCCGGCGCGATGCTCGCGATGACCCTCGACTGGCGGGTCATGCGCGAGGACCGCGGCTTCTTCTGCTTCCCCGAGGTCGACATCCAGATCCCGTTCACCCCCGGCATGGCCGCCCTGATCCAGGCCAAGCTCACCCCGCGGGCGGCGACCGACTCGATGACCACCGGCCGCCGCTTCCCCGGCCCCGACGCGCTCACCGCCGGCATCGTCGACGGCACCGCACCCGACGCCGAGCTCCTCGAGCAGACCATCGCCCGGGTCGCCCCGCTCGCCGGCAAGCCCGCCGACACCCTCGGGAAGATCAAGTCGACGATGTACGCCACCGCGGTCGCCGCGCTCCTGGGTACCGACGCCTGAGGTCGTGGCAGCGTCGGGGCGCTATCCCAGCGCCCCGAGGGCCGCGTCGACGATCTCCATGAGAGCGCCACGATCCAGACCCTGGTTGGACTGGGCCGACAGGCCGTGCCAGAGCGTCTGAGTCAGCGAGGCGAGCGTCGAGGGAGCGATGCCGGTCTGAAGCTGTCCCTCGCCATGGGCACGCTCGATGCGCTCCCGTAGCAATCGCTCGTTGGTTGCGTGCAGCTCCCGGACATAGGTGCGGGTGTCGATGGTGTCCGGTGCGTCGGTCATCGCCGCACTGCTGATCAGGCAGCCCGGATGCCGGGCGCTGGGCTGGGTGAACTCCTCCACCGAGCGACGAAGGAGCTGGCTGAGGACGTCCTCGAGATCGGGTTCGGAGCACGCCTCGACGTAGATCGTCCGGTAGCGCTCGGCGTAGGTGCGCACGGCTTCCTCGAAGAGGCCGGCCTTGCTGCCGAACGCGGCGTAGATGCTCGAGGTCGACATCCCCAGGGCGGCGCTGAGCGCGCGGGTGGTCGTGCCGGAGTAGCCCCGGCTCCAGAAGAGGCGCGCAGCGGCCAGCACGGCATCGTCGCGATCGAACATCCGGGGACGTCCCACAGGTCGGGAGCTCATGGGTTGAATTGTAGAGCGTTCGCTTCATAATAGGTTTATGGAGCGAACGTTTCAGAAGTTGGTGCCGACGCGTGACGACAGCTGGGTGACGGTTGATGTGTACGGAGACGGCCCCGGCCTGCTCATGGTGCCGGGCGTCATGAGCGATGCCGGAGGATGGCGCCACGTGGCCCGGGCCATGACCGCCTGGCCATCGGTCTCGATCCTCAACCGGCGAGGACGCACGCCGTCGGGCCCGCTCGGCGACGACTACTCGCTCCGGACCGAGGTGGACGACCTGGCGGCCGTGCTCGAGCAGATCGGTGAACCCCGGGCGATCTTCGGCTGGAGCTACGGAGGACTCATCGCTCTCCTGCTCGCTTCCGAACGACCCGTCGGGCACGTCATCGCCTACGAGCCGGTCGCGCCGGGGTTCGGTGCCGCCGCGCTGCCCTCTCTGCGGACGGCCGACGACCTCGGTGACTGGGACCGCAGCGTCGAGATCGTGAACCGGGACGTCTCTGGATTCTCGGCGGAGCACGTCGAGCTCCTCCGATCCGACCCCGTCGCATGGGCGACGCTGCGTCAGCTCAGCGAGCCCCTCTACGCCGAGCTCCGGGCCCTCTCGCAGGCCGACATCCCTGGCTCGTTGGGGTCGCACGCCGGCTTGGTCGACCTGATCATCGGCGAGGACAACCTCGACAGGGCTCCGTACGGCACGTCCTTCGAGCAGATCAGGCGACGGCTGCCCGACGCCGACGTCCACCGCCTTCCCGGCCAAGGCCATCTCGCCCATGTCGACGCGCCCGCGGCGCTCGGCCGGATGCTCGACTTGTTGGTCCGGTCGTGACCTCGATGGTTCGCCACGGCCGGGTTACACCGAACTTACGTACCGACGCGCACTCCGTATTCCAGGTGTAACCAGTCCGAAACGCCCGGGCCGAAGGCTTGATGCCATGACCAAGCCCCTTCGCGATGCGCACCGCCACATCGGCCGACTGCCGGCGTACCCCTTCTACGGGGGTCCGGCGATCAACGCCGACGTGACCGCGCGCGACACCGTGAAGGAGCTGGTGGCCGACCTCGACGCCGACCGGATCGAGCGGGCGCTGGTGCTGCCGAACTACGGCGTGCCGGACCCGGACGCCGCCTTCGGTCTCAACCACCTGGCCATCGAGGCCGCGCAGAGCGACGACCGGATCCGGTGCGGCCTGTGGGTCTCGCCGAAGCCGACCGACGCCGCCCGCAACGACGCCGCCCTCGCCCTCGCCGGCGAGGAGGGGGTGGCCGCCCTCAAGACCAGCTTCCTTCTGGGCGGCCATCCCAGCGACCCCGAGTGCCTCGAGCAGCTCGACAAGGTCTTCGCCACCGCACGCGAGCACGACCTGACCGTGCACGTGCACACCTCGCCCGGCGCCGCCTCCGACATCGACCAGATCGGCACGCTCGTGGAGCGCTACGCCCGGGACGTACGCCTTCATCTCGTGCATCTCGGCGGCGGGATGAGCGGCCACATGAAGCTCATCGGCGGCCGGCTCTTCGACTGGATCGAGGCCGGGATGCAGGTCTACACCGACACCAGCTGGGCGATCGGCTTCGCCCCGACCTGGCTGGTCCAGGAGATCGAGCGTCGCGGTGTCGGGCACGACCGCATCCTCTTCGCCACCGACGCCCCGTGGGGCGACTTCGCCGGTGAGCACGCCCGCCTCTCTGCCGCGGCCGGCGACGGCGAGCTCGCCGACGCCTTCTTCCACCACAACTTCTCAGCCCTCTACGGCTGAGACCGGCGGCGCCGCCGCCGGCCGCTCGTCAAGGACGACGAGTCCGCTCCCATCCCGCACCGCTCATCCTCTCTGGAGACCCTCGTGACCACTGACACCGCTGACATCGACGCCCAGATCGCCGAGAACATGGCCAAGTCGCTCGGCGAGATCCCGCACCCCTCGTCGCAGCCCGGCACCAACATCTACGGCTCGACCAAGATCTTCCCCGACTACCAGGCCGAGGAGGGGGAGACCTACTTCACCCTCGTCCACGGCATCCCGCACGAGTCCTCGGTCAGCTTCGTCGCCGTCCTGCAGGCGACGCGCGCGCTGCGCAAGGGCTTCGAGTCGGCCATCTACTTCTACGGCCCGGGCACGCTCGCCTGCATGGCCTCGCGTGGCTTCCCGACGATGGGCGATGCCGGGTTCCCCGGCGAGCTCAACACCAACGGCGCCATCGAGACGTTCATCAAGGAGGGCGGCACGGTCTTCTGCTGCCGCTTCGGGATGGGCCTCCACGGCCTGCGCGAGGAGGACCTGATCGAGGGTGTCGTGCCCTCGCATCCGCTCGACGTGCAGGACGCGCTGATCCACTACGCCCGCAAGGGCGCCATCATCAACTCGACCTACAACCTCTGAGGGACCGGCCATGACCTCGCCGATCTCGTCCAGCACCCGCGTCGACGTCGCCATCCAGGGGATCCGCCTGCTCGACGCACCCGTCGCCCGCCGCTCGGGCGCCGGACCGAGCGATGACGGCCACGTCCTCCTGGACGGGGTCGGCGCGGCCATCCCGCTCAACCCCCGCAGCCCCTATTCCGTACGCGGCGGCAAGCTGCTCCTCGACGGGGCCGACACCGGCCTCGGGGTCGAGGCCGTCGCCCGGCCCCGCTTCTACGACCTGACCACCGCCGACGGTGTCGGCTACGACAAGATCGCCCGCCTGCACTCGGCCAACGTGCTCGCCACGACCGTCGTGCAGACCTGCGCGCGCTACGACGTGGACGAGCGGTGCCGGTTCTGCGCGATCGAGGAGTCGTTGCGCCAGGGCTCCACGATCGCGGTCAAGCAGCCCGCCCAGCTCGCCGAGGTCGCCAAGGCGGCCGTCGAGCTCGACGGGGTCACCCAGATGGTGATGACCACCGGCACCTCCCGGGGCCGCGACCGCGGGGCGACCCACCTGGCGCGCTGCGTACGTGCCGTGCGGGAGGCGGTGCCCGACCTGCCCATCCAGGTGCAGTGCGAGCCGCCCGGAGACCTCGCCTCGATCCAGGAGCTCTACGACGCCGGTGCCCGTTCCATCGGCATCCACGTCGAGTCGCTCGACGACGCGGCCCGGCTGCGCTGGATGCCGGGCAAGGGCTCGGTGCCCATGAGTGAATATCGGGCAGCGTGGGCGGAGGCGGTCCGCGTCTTCGGCTGGAACCAGGTCTCGACCTACATCCTGGTCGGCCTCGGCGAGGACCCCGACGAGCTGGTCGCCGGCTGCGAGGAGCTCATCGCGATGGGCGTCTACCCGTTCGTGGTGCCCTACCGCCCGCTGGACGGCACCCTCGCCAAGGACGTCGACGGCATCCCGGCGCCGCCGCACGCCGACGTCTACCGGGTCACCTCCCGGGTCGCCGCGCTGCTGCGCCGGGCCGGGATGACGGGAGCGGACCAGGCCGCCGGATGCGCGTCGTGCGGCGCCTGCTCGGCGCTGGGCGCCTGTGGGGAGGAGTCGGCATGACCGAGCTGCTCGACGAGGTGATCCTGGCTGGTGGCGTGCGCCGGGCGCCGAGCCTGGAGGGCTACCGCGTGGTCCGGGCCGAGATCGCCGCCGACCACGAGGCCTACCTCCGCCTGCGCCGCGAGGTCTTCGTCACCGAGCAGGGCCTCTTCGCGGGCTCCGACCTCGACGACGTCGACGAGGACCCCCGCCGGATCGTCCTGCTCGCCCGAGCCGACGACGGCGAGTTCCTGGGCGGCGTACGCCTCCACCCGGCGCAGCCGGATGCCCGTGATGTGGGCTGGTGGCGGGGCAGCCGGCTCGCGGTCAAGGCCGACGCCCGGCAGCTCCTCGGTGTCGGCGCGGCGCTGGTCCGGGCGGCCTGCGCCGCCGCCGAGGACGCCGGCGCGCTCCGCTTCGACGCCACCGTCCAGGCCCGCAACGAGGGACTGTTCCGGCGGCTCGGCTGGGTCCCTCGCGAGCGGATCCACCTCCACGACATGACCCATGTGGTGATGGAGTGGCCGCTCGTACGCATCGGGCGGCTGGCCGAGGCCACCAAGTCGCCCCTGGGGGACCTGATCGGTGCCCTGGTCGGGCGGTCGACGCCCGGATTCCGGGGTGACGACGGAGCACCCGTCCCCGGCAGCGACCTGGTCGCGGCCTGCGACGCGATCCTGCCCTCGATGGTCGAACGCGACCCCGAGTGGGCCGGCTGGTGCGCGGTGCTGGTCAACGTCAACGACCTCTCCGCGATGGGCGCGGAGCCGGTCGGCCTGCTCGACGCCATCGGCGCCCGGGACGCCTCCTTCGCCCGCCGGATCGTGCGCGGGCTGGCCGAGGCCGCACAGGCGTGGGGTGTACCCGTCCTGGGTGGGCACACCCAGCTCGGCGTCCCGGCCGCGCTCTCGGTCACCGCCCTCGGGCGCGCGGAACGACCGGTTCCGGGCGGCGGGGGAGCACCCGGCAACCAGCTCCGCCTGAGCGCCGACCTGGGCGGAGGTTGGCGGCCCGGCTACCACGGCCGCCAGTGGGACTCCTCCTCGCACCGCACCTCGGCCGAGCTGCGGGCGCTGTCCGGGGTCGTCCCCGCACTGGCCCCGACTGCGGCCAAGGACGTCAGCATGGCCGGCCTGGTCGGCACCGCGGGCATGCTCGTCGAGGCCAGCGGCTGCCGCGCGATCATCGACGTCGCCGCAGTCCCCGCCCCTTCCGCGGCCTCCGTCGCGGACTGGTTCACCTGCTTCCCGGGCTTCGCGATGCTCACCGCCGAGGAACCCGGCCGTGTCTCGACACCGGCCGGTCTGCCCGGCTTCGTCTCCTCCGCCGTCTGCGGCGAGCTCGTCCCGGGCACAGGCGTCGGCCTGCGCTGGCCGGACGGCACCGTCACCGACGCCATCGACCACACCGTCACCGGACTAGGACCTGCGACATGACCACCACCGACACCCACCGCGGCAGCGCCGTCGCGGCCGTCTGCGCCGGTTTCGGCCGCGACGTGGACGAGAACCTCGCTCAGATCGGCGCCCTGATCGACGACGCGCGCCAGGCCGGCGTCGGCCTGCTCGCCCTTCCCGAGGCCTGCCTCGGCGGCTACCTCTCGGTGCTCGGCGCCGGACGCGACGGCAACCACGACGAGGCGCCTGAGGACCTCCCGCCCGTGATGGACATCGACGGTCCCGAGCTCGCCCGGGTCGCCGCGATGGCCGGCGACATGACCGTCGTCGTCGGCCTGTGCGAGTCCGACGGCGGGTCCCGCTACAACACCGCGGCCGTCGTCACCGGCGACGGCGTGCTGGGTGCCCACCGCAAGGTGCACCAGCCGCTGGGGGAGAACCTCTACTACGCGGCCGGGGACGGGTTCGGCTGCGTCGATACGCCGGCCGGCCGGATCGGCACCCTGATCTGCTACGACAAGGCGTTCCCCGAGGGAGCCCGGGCGCTCGCCGTCGACGGCGCCGAGATCATCGCCTGCATCTCCGCCTGGCCGGCCTCGCGCACCGCCACCAGCGCCTCCATCGAGGACGACCGGTGGACGAAGCGGTTCAACCTCTTCGACGCCGCCAGGGCGCTCGAGAACCAGGTCGTCTGGCTCGCCTCGAACCAGTACGGGACGTTCGGCAAGCTCCGCTTCGTCGCCAACGCGAAGGTGGTCGGTCCGGGCGGCGACGTCCTGGCGACCACCGGCGTCGAGGCCGGCATGGCCGTGGCCGAGCTGGACGTGCCCAGCGCCCTGGCGACCGCCCGGCGGGCGATGTTCCACCTGCGGGACCGCCGGCCCGAGGCGTACCCGTCCGCGCTGGCGACCGCCGAGCCGTTCTCCCCGGTGGGTGAGGGGCATGCCTGAGATGACGTTCACCGTGCGCTGGCCCGATGGCCGGGTCGAGGACTGCTACTCACCCTCGCTGGTGGTGCACGACCACCTGGCGGTCGGCGGCACGTACGCGGTCGAGGACTTCCTCGACCGCAGCCTCACCGCACTGGCCACCGCCTCCGAGCGGGTCCGCGCGAAGTTCGGCTTCGCCTGCACCAGCGCGATGGCGACCGCCGACCAGCTGCGGGCCTCCGCAGCGGCGTACGAGTTCGGTCAGTACGTCACCGTCCTCGCGATGCACCCGCCCCTGCCCGCCACCTCCACAGCCCGGGAGACCCGATGACCACCCACCGCACCACCGTCGCGATCGTCGGCGGCGGGCAGGCAGGCCTGGCCGCCAGCTGGTTCCTCGGCCGTGACGGCGTCGACCACGTCGTCCTCGAGGCGGGCACCGCCGGTCACGAGTGGGCCGACACCCGCTGGGACAACTTCACCCTGGTGACGCCCAACTGGCACTGCCGGCTGCCCGGCTACGAGTACGCCGGCCCCGACCCGGACGGCTTCATGACCCGCGACGAGGTGGTGAGGTGGCTCGCCGGCTACGCGCCGACCTTCGGTCCGCCGCTGCGTGAGCACACCCGGGTGACCTCGCTGACCCAGCGCGCCGAGGGCGGGTTCCTGGTCGAGGCCGAGGGTCCCGAGGGCGCCGAGGCCTGGGAGGTCGAGCAGGTCGTGGTCGCGACCGGCGGCTATCACGTACCGGTGGTGCCGGCCTGGGCCCCCGCGCTCGACCCCACCGTCGACCAGCTGCACTCGGCCGACTACAAGTCCGCCTCACGGCTGCGCCCGGGTGGGGTGCTGGTGGTGGGCTCGGGGCAGTCCGGCGCGCAGATCGCCGAGGACCTGCACCTCGAGGGACGCCAGGTGCACCTCGCGATCGGCGACGCTCCCCGGGTCGCCCGGTTCCACCGCGGCCGTGACTGCATGACCTGGCTGGCCGAGATGGGGCTCTACGACACGCCGGTCGCGAGCTACCCCGGCGGGCTCGCCGCCCGGGAGAAGACCAACCACTACGTCACCGGCCGCGACGGCGGGCGGGACATCGACCTGCGCCAGTTCGCCGCCGAGGGCATGCGGCTCTACGGGCGGCTCGAGGCCGGGGCCGGGACCGAGCTGACGATCGCGCCGACGCTGCGCGACGCGCTCGACTCCGCCGACGACGTCTACCGCTCGATCTGCCGCGACATCGACGCCCACATCGAGGCGCAGGGTCTCGACGTCGCACCGGCCGAGGCGTACCGGCCGGTCTGGGAGCCCGAGACCGACCCGACCGGTCTCGACCTGGACGCGGAAGGCATCACCACGATCATCTGGGCGATCGGCTACCGGCCCGACTACCGCTGGGTGCGCGCCGGCGTCTTCGACGGCACCGGGAGGCCGACCCACACCCGGGGCGTGAGCGCCGTGGCCGGGCTCCACTTCCTAGGCCTGCCCTGGATGCACACCTGGGGCTCCGGCCGCTTCCTCGGCATCGCCGCGGACGCGGAGCACGTCACCGGCGTGATCACCGGTCGAGACGACCGGAGCATCGAGCGTGCCGCCGATCTGGCCGGTCGTCGCTCTCCGGGCCCGCTGAACACCTCGGCGGCGGTGGCCTGAGGGAATCCCAGGCCGGAACGATGACGACGGATAGGTTGAGGACCATGTCGAACGTGCGTATCGGGGCCGTCGCGGCTCACTTCGGGCGCGACCTGACCCGCGCGGTCGCCAAGCTCGAGGGGATCATCGAGGACGCCCGCCGCAACGGGGTCGGCCTGCTCGTTCTCCCGGACGCGACGCTCGGCGGCTACCTCTCCGACCTGCGCCACCCGGACCCGCACGCGCTCCCGCCCGCTCTCACCGAGGACTCCTTCGAGCTGGGTCGGGTGATCGCGGCGGCCGGTGACATGGTGATCTGCCTCGGCTACGCCGAGGAGGTCGTCGCCGGTGGCGAGGCACGCCTCTACAACTCCGCCGTCTGCCTCAGCGGCGACGGGGTCCTCGGACGCCACCGCAAGGTGCACCAGCCCGCCGGTGAGTCGCTCGTGTACGCGGCGGGGACCCGGTTCGAGGCCTTCGACACCCCGGTCGGGCGGCTCGGGATGCTCATCGACTACGACAAGACCTTCCCGGAGGCGGCCCGCACGCTCGCCCTCGACGGGGCGTCGGTGATCGCCTGCCTCTCGGCCTGGCCGGCCTCGGTCACCGACCGGGCCTCGCGGCTCCCGCAGGACCGGCAGTCGCGGCTCTTCGACCTCTACGACCAGGCCCGCGCCGCCGAGAACCAGGTCGTCTGGGTCTCCTCCAACCAGACCGGGGTGATGGGCGGGCTGCGGTTCCTGGGGCAGGCCAAGGTCGTCGGACCCGGCGGCGAGATCCTCGCCCGCACCACCTCCAAGGGAGGCCTCGCGGTCGCGGAGATCGACGTCGAGGCGGAGATCGCCCGGTCCCGCCGGGTGCTGCATCACCTCAAGGAGCTGACCCCGACGGCCTACCAGCTCCCGGGGAGGCCGGAATGAGGATCGCACTCCTGACCTACTCCACCCGGCCGCGCGGCGGCGTCGTGCACACGCTGGCGCTCGCCGAGGCACTGGCCGCGCTGGGCGAGGAGGTCCATGTCTGGACCCTCGGTCGCCACGGCGACACGGCGTTCTTCCGTCCGGTCGACCCCGCCGTCTTCGTCCATGCGGTGCCGTTCGAGGCGCGCGAGGAGGAGTCGGTGGGGGAGCGGATCGTGCGCTCGATCGAGGTGCTGCGAGCCGCCTTCGAGCGGGAGCGGGACCGCTACGACATCGTGCACGCCCAGGACTGCATCAGCGCCAACGCCGCCCTGCCCTGCATCCGCACCATCCACCACCTCGACCACTTCACCACCCCGCAGCTCGCCGCCTGCCACGAGAAGGCGGTCGTCGAGCCGTACGCCAGGATCTGCGTGTCCCGGTCGGTGGCCGACGAGGTCGCGGCCGGATGGGGGTTCACCCCGGAGGTCATCCCGAACGGCGTCGACGCGGCCCGGTTCGCGGCCGGCGCCGCCGACCACGCCGGCCGCGCGCGCTGGCGCGACCGCCTCGGTCCCTACGTGCTCGCGCTCGGCGGGATCGAGCCGCGCAAGGGGTCGCTCGACCTCCTCGAGGCGTACGCCGCGCTGCGTGGCGCCGAGCCCCAGCACGAGGAGCTGACACTGGTCTTCGGCGGCGGGGAGACGCTCTTCGACTACCGCGACTACCGGGCCGCCTTCGACGCCCGGGCCCGCGAGCTCGGGGTGCCGGTCGTCGTGACCGGGGTGGTCGCCGAGGACGAGCTCCCGGCCCTGGTGGCCGAGGCCCGCGTGCTCGCGATGGTCTCGACCAAGGAGGGCTTCGGCCTCGCCGCCCTGGAGGCGCTCGCCGCCGGCGTACCCGTCGTCGCGCGCGACCTGCCGGTGCTCCGCGAGGTCTTCGCCGAGACCGTCGCCTACGCCACCTCGCCGGCCGAGATCGCCGTCGCCCTCGGCAAGGTCCTGGACACGCCGCCCGAGCCGGCGGCTGGGCGCGACCTCGCCGCCGGCTACACCTGGGAGCGCGCCGCCCGCGCCCACCAGGCCTTCTACGAGCGCACCCTCCGCGACGCCTCAGGCGGGTGAGGTGACCTCGTCCAGACCCCGGCGCTGATGCATGTGGCCGTCCGCGTCGAGCTCGAGGACGGTGTCGATGCCGATCCGCTCCAGGAACCCGACGTCGTGGCTGACCACGAGCAGGGCGCCGCGGTAGGCGTCGAGCGCCTCGGCGAGCTGCTCGACGCTGGTGATGTCGAGGTTGTTCGTCGGCTCGTCGAGGATCAGCAGCTGGGCCGGCGGGTCGGCGAGGAGCAGGCGGGCGAGACAGACCCGGAAGCGCTCACCACCCGACAGCGTACGGACCGGCCGGTCCACGCTGTCGCCGCGAAGCAGGAGCCGGGCGAGCTGGTTGCGGATCGTGCCGGGCGGCATCTCGGGCGCGACGGTGCGTACGTTCTCCATCGCGCTCGCCTCCTCGTCGAGACCGTCCAGGCGCTGAGGGAGCACCCCGACCAGCTCGGTGAGCAGACGCCCGTGCGGCCGCCCGGCCACGGGATCGGAGCCCTCCACCAGATGAGCGAGCAAGGTCGACTTGCCCGAGCCGTTCGCGCCGATCAGCGCCACCCGCTCAGGCCCCTGGACCACGACGGTCCGGCCCTCGTCCTCGAGCTCCGCGATCCGGCGGCCACGCGGGACGCCGGGGTCGGGGAGGGTGAGATGGATGTGCTCGTCGTGGCGTACGCGGGCCCCGGCCGCATCGACGGCGGCCTGCGCCGCCTTCACCTTGTCGTCGAGCGTCGAGCGGAGGGAGCCGGCGGACGCCTGGGCCTTGCTGGCCCGGTTGCCGGCGAGGATCTTCGGGATCCCGCCGTCCTTCTGGGTCTTCTTGGCGGTCCGCTCGCGGCGGGCCAGCTTCGTCTCCGCCTCGATCCGCTGGCGCTTCTCGACCTTGAGCGCCTGCTGAGCCGACCGGGCAGCCTGCTCGGCGGCTGCCTGCTCCTGCTCCTGGTGCTCCTTCCAGGCGCTGTAGGGCCCGCCGAACGTGGTCAGCGTGCCGGCGTACAGCTCGGTCGTGCTGTCCATGTGCTCGAGCAGCTCGAGGTCGTGGCTGACCACCACGAGCGTTCCCGGCCACTCGTCGACGAACTCGGCGAGCTTGGCTCGGGTGGCTCGGTCCAGGTTGTTCGTGGGCTCGTCGAGCAGCGTGATCGGGGTGCGGCGGATCCGCAGGCCGGTGATCGCGATCAGCATGCCCTCCCCGCCGCTGATCTCGGCGACGCGACGGTCGAGATCGGCGGCGGAGAAGCCGATCTGGTGCAGCGCCTCGTCGGCGCGGGACTCGATGTCCCAGTCGTCGCCGACCGCGTCGAAGTGGCGCTGGTCGACCTCGCCGGACTCGATCGCCCGGATCCCGGCGAGGATGCCGTCGATGCCGAGCAGCTCGGCCACGGTGGTGTCCTGCCGCAGCGTCAGCGTCTGCGGCAGGTAGCCGACCTCGCCGGCGGCGTCGATCTGCCCGGACGAGGGGGTCAGCTCGCCGGCGACGAGGCGCAGCAGGGTCGACTTGCCGGCACCGTTGCGACCGATCAGACCGGTCCGGTCGGAGCCGAAGGTGCCGTTGACGCCCTCGAGCGCGACGGTGCCGTCGGGCCACTCGAAGGTGAGGTTGCGCAGGGTGATGGAGGGGGTGGACATTCGCGGTGGGTTCTCTTTCTCGTCCGTCGAGCGCCATGAGGGCGCGACGGGAGTCGGTGACAGGTCGAAGACGTAGGCACCGCGAGGTCGACCGGAGGGTCGTGATCGCGCGTTCGCAGAGGCGAACGTACCGGGCATGCCGACGCGAGCGCGTCAGGCGAGAGCCACCGGCAGTGCGGTGGCTAGAGCTTGTCCACTTCGATCAGTCCCACGCCTCGAATTTATCAGGCGCTGATCCGAGCGGCGCATTCCGACCGCTGCCTCGACCGTTGCTCCGACCGATGTCGCCGGCCTCCTCGGCGAGCACCTGAGAGACGACCGCTCCGTCGAGGGTCTCTCGCTCCTGCAGCAGCCGCGCCAGGTGGTCGAGTGCCGTCCGGTGCGCGCGGAGCAGGGTGATCGCGCGTTCCTCGGCCTGCCCGAGCAGCCGGGCGATCTCCCGGTCGACGACGCGCTGGGTCTGCTCGGAGTAGGCGCGGCGCAGATTCTCCTCGGTCGCCTGACCGAGGTACTGCGGTGACTCCGAGCCGTACCCGATCGGTCCCAGTGCCGGCGAGAGCCCGAACTCGACGACCATCCGGGCGGCGATCTGGGTGGCGCCGGAGAGGTCGTTCGCGGCGCCCGAGGAGCCCTCGCCGAAGACGATGAGCTCGGCGGCCCGGCCGCCGAGCCGCACCGCGAGCAGATCGTTGAGGTACCCCTCGCTGTACAGGCGGCGTTCGGCCTCGGGGAGCTGCTCGGTGACTCCGAGGGCCATGCCGGCAGGGAGAATGGTCACCTTGGCGACCGGGTCGGCGTGCTCGCAGAGCTGCGCGACCAGGGCATGGCCGGACTCGTGCACCGCGACCGCGTGGCGTTCCTCGGGCAGGAGCGCGTTCGAGGTCTCCCGTCGCCCGAGCAGGACGCGGTTGCGGGCCGTGTCCAGGTCCTCGGCGGTGATGACGGAGCGGTCGTCACGAACGGCGTTGATGGCGGCCTCGTTGACGAGGTTGGCCAGGTCGGCGCCGGAGAACCCCGGTGTGGCACGGGCGACGACGGTCAGGTCGATGCCCGGCTCGAGGTGCTTGTTCTTGGCGTGGACCTCGAGGATGGCCGTACGTTCGGACTGGTTGGGCAGGGGCACGACCACCTGACGGTCGAAGCGGCCGGGGCGCAGGAGCGCCGGGTCGAGCGAGGCCGGCCGGTTGGTGGCCGCCAGCACCACGATCCCGGTGGACTGGTCGAACCCGTCCATCTCGGCCAGCAGCTGGTTGAGGGTCTGCTCGCGCTCGTCGTTCCCGATCCGTCCGGGGCTGACGGTGCGCGAGCCGAGGGCGTCGATCTCGTCGATGAAGATGATCGACGGGGCCCGCTTGCGTGCCTCGGCGAAGAGATCCCGCACCCGTGCCGCGCCGACTCCGACGAACATCTCCACGAACGCGGACCCGGTCACCGACAGGAACGGGACCTC
Organism: Nocardioides luteus; assembly: GCF_000960475.2. Lineage (GTDB taxonomy): Bacteria > Actinomycetota > Actinomycetes > Propionibacteriales > Nocardioidaceae > Nocardioides > Nocardioides luteus_A. The sequence goes on from NZ_JZDQ02000007.1 coordinate 163,921, forward strand.
CGCCTGGCCCGCCACGGCCCGGGCCATGAGCGTCTTGCCGGTGCCCGGCGGGCCGACCATGACCACACCGCGCGGACCCTTGGCCCCGGCCTCGGCGTACCGTTCGGGGCGGCGTAGGAAGTCGACGATCTCGCCCACCTCCTGCTTGACCCCGTCGTAGCCGGCCACATCGTCGAAACGAGTGGTCGGTCGCTCGGCCTCGATGATCTTCGCCTTGGAGCGGCCGAAACCGCCGATGCCGCCGACGCCGGCACCCATGGCCTTCTGCGCGGCCCGGCTCGACCACAGCAGCAGCCCGAGGATCAGCAGCAGCGGCAGCCATGCCAGCAGCGCCGTCCACCACGGTGCGCCGGCGCTCTCGGCGGTGATCTCCACGTCCTTGGCCTGCAGGCTGCTGGTCAGCGCGGTCATGTCCAGGGCCGTGGGGAGCTGGGTGCTGAACCGTGTCCCGTCCTCGAGCTTGCCGGTGACCGCGCCGAGCTCGTCGATGGTGACCGAGGAGACCTTGCCGTCGGCGACCCTGCTGGTGAAGTCCGTGTACGAGAGCGACGTGGTCGTCTTCGTGTCCGGCGAGGGCACGAACAGCAGGAAGACCGCGACCGCCAGCGCGATCGGCAGCAGCCAGCGCTGCCAGCGGGGCGGGAGCGGCGGGGCCGGCTTCGGTGGCTCCTTCGGTGGACCGGACTTGACCGGCGCCGAGAACTGAAGGCCCCCGGGGTCGTGGACGGACCGGAGGCTCAGCTGGTGTCCGCAGTCGGAGCGCCCTTCGAATGACATGGTGTCAGGCCAGCAGCCCGGCACCGACCGGGAAAGAGGCCGAGGTCTGCGCGGTCCCGGGGCCAACGTCCTTCGGGGCCGATGGCGGGGGATCGGGGACGAAGGACACTTTCCGGGGTCCTGTCTGCGGAGCGATGGTGATCTCCGGAAGGAGCCGCCGGTCGATGCACAGGGAACCAGCAGCGCGGGAAGCCGACCGAGCCGGTCGTGAGCGTCGTCGAGCCGCCCCGGTAGGGGCATGGGTCCGCCGCGTCGGCCTGCTCATCGTGGCGGTGCTGGCCCTCGAGTACGTCGCGGTCGACCTGCTCACCGGTGCCCGCCAGTCCTGGACCTCGGCCGCCGCCGCGGCTCCGTTCGCCCTGATCCTGGCCCTCGCCTTCGAAGCGTTGTCCTACGGCAGCTACAGCGGTCTCACCCATGCGCTGCTTCCTGAGGAGTCGCGTCCGACGTATCCGACCGTGCTGGCGATCGACGTGACCGGAAACGGCTTCAGCCACGTCGTGCCCGGCGGGGGAGCGGTCGCTGCGGCGTTACGGATGCGGCTGCTCGCCCGAGCCGGGGTCCGGCCCGCGAAGGCGGTCGCCGCCGGCGCCGTGGAGTTCGCGGTCACCGTCCTCTGGTTCGTCGCCGCGTTCGTGATCGGGCTGATCGCCGCGGTACCGCTTCCGGAGACGCACCCGTTCCTCAAGACGGCCTCGATCCTCACCGTTGTCCTGATCGTCACCTTCGGCGGACTGGTGGCGGTGCTGATCGTGCGCCCGGACCAGCTCGTGACGGTCACGCACGCCCTGGCCCGCCGGTTGCCGCTGGTCCACCCGAATGCCTTCGAGCGGCTGGTCCGGGCGATCATCAGCCAGGTCCAGCTGGTCCTCGGCAACCGGGCACTGAGCCGACGGACCCTCCTGTGGGGGCTGGGCTACTGGTCGTTCGACGCCGCGAGCCTCTACCTCAGCGTGCTCGCCTTCGGGGACGCGCCGAACCCGGGCGGTCTGATCACGACGTACGCCCTGGTGGGTCTGATCGCCCTGCTGCCGATCACGCCCGGTGGCCTCGGGCTCGTCGAGGGCGTCGCGGTGCCGGTCCTGGTCTCGTTCGGGACGGCTCACGACGCCGCCCTGCTCGGCGTCCTGACCTGGCGTCTCTTCGGTTTCTGGCTGCCCATCCCCGTGGCCGGGGCGACCTACCTCTGGCTACGACTCCGTCGGCTGGGGTGACAGGCGGGGTTGACAGTCGACGGTGACGGCCCTCACACTCATCGCCATGAACCTGTCTGACAGGCAAACAGTCAAACCGATTCGGCGCGCCAACGCCATGGAGCTCGTCCTCGCCGAGCTGCGCTCGGAGATCGAGTCCGGCACCTTCCCGGTCGGCACCCGGCTGCCGTCCGAGGCGACCCTGGTCCGCGATCTGGGGGTCAGCCGTCCGGTCGTCCGCGAGGCGCTGCGGGCGCTGCAGGCGCTCGGCATGACCGAGTCCCACACCGGCCGGGGCACGTTCGTGATCTCCGAGCGGGCCGCTGACAACCCGACCTTCGGCAGCTACTCCGCACGTGATCTGGTCGAGGCGCGCCGCCATGTCGAGGTCCCGGCCGCCGGGTACGCAGCGGCCCGGCACAGCGGCGACGACCTCGACGAGATGCGCAGCCTGCTCGAGCGGATGGAGCGCGAGGAGGACGGCGCCGTCTGGGTCGCCCTCGACTCGCTGTTCCACATCGCCATCGCCCGCGCCTCGGCCAACCCCGTCTTCGGAAAGGTGATCGAGGAGATCCGCGAGGCCCTGGCCACCCAGTCCGCCCTGCTCAACAAGCTCGACGAGAGGCGGCGTACGGCCTCTGACGCCGAGCACCGCCTGATCGTCGACGCCATCGCCTCCGGGTCCTCCGAGACCGCCGAGGCGGCGATGCGCGCCCATCTTGAGCACGTCGACGGCGCGCTCGGAGACATCGTCCGCGACCCCACCACCGACAGGAACACCGACCGATGACACTGCCATCCTCCACTGGCACCGAAGCACCACCCCAGATCACCGACGCCGGTGACGACGGCTACGGCAAGTCGCTGACGCCGCGCCACATCACCATGATCGCGATCGGCGGCGCCATCGGCACCGGCCTGTTCCTCGGCGCCGGCGGGCGCCTGGCCAGCGCCGGACCCTCCCTCGCCATCGCGTACGCCGCGTGCGGCCTCGTCGCGTTCATCGTGGTGCGCTGCCTCGGTGAGCTGATCCTCTACCGTCCCTCCTCGGGAGCCTTCGTCTCCTACGCCCGCGAGTTCCTCGGCGAGAAGGGCGCCTACACCGCGGGCTGGATGTACTTCCTGAACTGGTCGACCACCGGCATCGCCGACATCACCGCGATCGCCCTCTACGCCCACTACTGGTCGTTCTTCGCGCCGGTCCCGCAGTGGGTGCTCGCCCTGGGCGCCCTGGTGATCGTGCTGACCCTCAACCTGCTCTCGGTCCGCCTCTTCGGCGAGATGGAGTTCTGGTTCGCACTCATCAAGGTGGCCACCCTGGTGGTCTTCATGGCGATCGCGATCTTCCTCATCGTCACCCGGCACCCGATCGACGGCACCACCCCCGGACCGCAGCTGATCCTCGACCACGGCGGCATGTTCCCCTCCGGGGTGCTCCCGATGGTCCTGGTCGTCCAGGGCGTCATCTTCGCCTACGCCTCCATCGAGCTGGTCGGTGTCGCCGCCGGCGAGACCGCGGACCCGCGCCGAGTCATGCCCCGGGCGATCAACACGATCATCTGGCGCATCGGCATCTTCTACGTCGGCTCGGTCGTGCTGCTCGCGATGCTGCTGCCGTGGTCGTCCTACTCCGCCGACGAGAGCCCGTTCGTGACCGTGCTGTCCCGGGTCGGCGTGTCCGGTGCGGGCGACGTGATGAACCTGGTGGTCCTCACCGCCGCGATGTCGAGCCTCAACTCCGGGCTCTACTCCACCGGCCGGATCCTGCGCTCGCTCGCCGCCGCCGGCACCGCGCCCCGCTTCGCCGCGGCGATGAACCGGCACAAGGTGCCGTACGGCGGGATCCTGATGACCGCCGCCGTCTGCGTCCTCGGTGTCGGGCTCAACTACGTCGTGCCCGCCCAGGCGTTCGAGATCGTCCTCAACCTGGCCTCGGTCGGCATCATCGCGACCTGGGCGATCATCCTGATCAGCCACACGCTCTTCGTACGCCGCAGCCGCGCCGGCGAGGTCGAGCGACCCTCCTTCCGGGTGCCGCGCTCGCCGTTCCCGCAGCTCGTCGCGCTGGCCTTCCTCGCCCTGGTGCTGATCCTGATGTTCTTCGACCACGTCGGCCGGATCACCCTGCTCGCGATGCCGGTGCTGCTGGTGCTGCTGGTCGGGGGTTGGTTCCTCGTCCGCGACCGCATCGACACCTCCGCGATGGAGGTGTGATGAGCCTGCCCCACCTGGTGACACCGGTCGCCGACGCTGCTCCGATGCGGGTGCCGGCGCACCAGCCCCTGGTCGAGCTCTGGCGCGGCGAGATGGTCGAAGGCGTCCACCACGGCTCGGCCGTCCTCCTCGACCCCGACGGCCGGGTACGCCTGGCCGTGGGTGACATCGAGGCGGCGTTCTACCCGCGGTCGGCCGCCAAGCCGATGCAGGCGGTCGCAATGGTGCGCGCCGGGCTCGACGTCGGCGACGACCTGCTCGCCCTCGCCGCGGCCAGCCACTCCGGCGAGGTGTTCCACCTCGCCGGCGCGCGCCGGCTGCTCGCCTCCGCCGGCTTGGGCGAGGACGCCCTGCAGAACCCGCCGGACCTGCCCTACGACCCGGTCGAGCGGGAGAGCTGGCTGCGCGCCGACGGGCAGCGGAGCCGCCTCGCCCACAACTGCTCGGGCAAGCACGCCGCGATGGTCGCGACCTGCGCAGCGGCGGGCTGGGCGCACGATCGCTACCTCGATCCCGAGCACCCGCTCCAGGTCGCCGTCCGCGCCACCGTCGAGGACCTCACCGGGCAACGGGTCGCGACCGTCACCGCGGACGGCTGCGGCACCCCGCTGTTCGGCATCTCGCTGTACGGGCTCGCCCGCGCCGCCCAGCGTCTCGTGCTCGCTCCCGAGGGCGGCGCCGAGCACCGGGTCGCCGCGGCGATGCGCCGTCATCCCGAGATGGTCGCCGGCAGCCGCCGGGACGTCACCACGCTGATGCAGGCCGTGCCCGGGCTGCTGGCCAAGGACGGGTTCGAAGGGGTCCAGGTCGCCGCCCTGCCCGACGGCACCAGCCTCGCGCTCAAGGTCGCCGACGGTGCCGACCGGGCCCGCCTGCCCGCGCTGCTCGCCCTGCTGGCCGAGGGCGGGGTCGCTCCCGACGTGCTCGCCCCGTTCGCGCCCACCGGTCTGCGCCCCGCCGCAGCGCTCACCCCGACACCTCTCGATACGACGGAGAAGCCATGACCTCACCGACCCGCCGCGAGCACGACCTGCTCGGCGATCTCGACGTCCCCGCGGGGGCCTACTGGGGCGTCCACACCGCCCGGGCCCGCGCCAACTTCCCCATCACCGGCACCACGATCGGCACCTACCCGCACCTGGTGAACGCGCTCAGCGCCGTCAAGGAGGCCGCCGCGCTCGCCAACCTCGAGCTCGGTCTCCTCGACGCCGAGCGCGCCCAGGCGATCGCGGCCGCGTGCCAGGAGATCCGGACCGGTGCGCTGCACGACCAGTTCGTCGTCGACGTCATCCAGGGTGGCGCCGGCACCTCGACCAACATGAACGCCAACGAGGTCATCGCCAACCGTGCCCTCGAGCTCCTCGGTCACGACAAGGGCAGCTACGACAGGCTCCACCCCAACGAGCACGTCAACCTCAGCCAGTCGACCAACGACGCCTATCCCACCGCCGTCAACATCGCGACGATCATCGCGGTCGGCGCGCTGGCCGACGCCATGCGCGTCCTCGAGGACGCCTTCGCCGCGAAGGCCGAGGAGTTCGCCGGCATCCTCAAGATGGGACGTACGCAGCTCCAGGATGCCGTGCCGATGACCGTCGGCCAGGAGTTCCGCACCTACGCGGTGATGCTGGGGGAGGACCGCCTGCGACTGCAGGAGGCCGTCACCCTCCTGCACGAGATCAACCTGGGCGCGACCGCGATCGGCACCGGGCTCAACGCGCCCGCGGGCTACGCCGAGATCGCCCGCCGTCACCTCGCCGAGATCACCGGGCTGCCGCTGGTCACCGCACCGGACCTGATCGAGGCGACCCAGGACTGCGGGGCGTTCGTCCATCTCTCCGGCGTGCTCAAGCGGGTCGCGGTCAAGGTCTCCAAGACCTGCAACGACCTGCGGCTGCTCTCCTCCGGACCGCGGGCCGGGCTCGGTGAGATCAACCTGCCCCCGATGCAGGCCGGCTCCTCGATCATGCCGGGCAAGGTCAACCCGGTCATCCCGGAGGTCGTCAACCAGGTCGCGTTCGAGGTCATCGGCAACGACGTCACCGTCACCATGGCCGCCGAGGCGGGCCAGCTCCAGCTCAACGCGTTCGAGCCGGTCATCCTGCACTCGCTGGTCGCCAGCATCACCCACCTGGCCGCCGCCTGCCGGGTGCTCGCCGAGCGCTGCGTACGCGGCATCACGGTCAACGGCGAGCTGACCCGCGCCCAGGTCGAGCGCTCCATCGGGCTCGTCACCGCGCTCAACCCCGAGATCGGGTATGTCGCCGCGACCGAGATCGCCCGGGACGCGCTCAGCAGCGGTCGTGGCGTGGCCGAGCTGATCCTCGAGCGTGGCCTGGTCTCGCCCGAGCGGCTCGCTCACCTGCTCCGCCCCGAGCAGCTCGCCCACCCCGCAAGCACCCCGGGCGCAGCCGAGCTGGTCGCCTCGGACGGCGACGGATCGTAGTCAGGTTGTCGGCAGGTTCCTCCTGACAGGCTGGCAGCACGCCTACGAAGGAGTCCCCGTGTTCGATCTCGTCAACGGTCTGCCCGTCCATCCCCTGGTCGTCCACGCGGTGGTGGTCCTGCTGCCGCTGTCGATCATCGGAACGATCGCGATCGCCGTCCGCCCGGGCTGGCGGGTCCGCTACGGGAATCTGGTGGTGGCCACCTCGCTGGTGGCGACGATCCTGGTGCCGGTGGCCTCCTCGAGCGGTGAGGCGTTGCAGAGTCGCGTCGGCAACCCGGGTGAGCATGCCGAGCTGGGTGACCAGCTCATCTGGTTCGCGCTTCCGGTGCTGATTCTCGGCGCGGTGCTGGTCTGGATGTCACACAGACAGCACCGCGCCGACAGTGCCGCGAGTGCTCGGGGAGGGCATCGCGCGGTCACCGTCGTCGCCGCGCTGGCGGTGCTGGCCGGGCTCGCGGCCGGCGTCCAGGTGTACCGCGTCGGCGACTCCGGGGCACGGGCCGCGTGGGGTGACCAGGTCAGCGCGCCCCGCTGAGGCATGATCGAGTCGTGGCCAGGGTCGGGATCTGTGAGGACGACGCCGACGTCCGCCGAGTCCTGACCGAGGGTCTGCGGCTGGCGGACCACGAGGTGGTGGTCAGCCGGAACGGGCGTGAGGCGATGGCGGCGTTCGCGACCCCGGGCAGCGTCGAGGTGCTGATCATCGACATCGGCCTCCCGGACGCGGACGGCCGCGACGTGTGCCAGGCGTTGCGTACGGCAGGCCAGCACGCACCCGTGCTCTTCCTGACCGCGTTGGACGGCGTCCACGACCGGATCTCGGGGTTCCACGCCGGCGGCGACGACTACGTCGCCAAGCCGTTCGCCATCGGCGAGGTGCTGGTGCGCGTCGACGCCCTCCTCAAGCGGACGCGACCGGCTCCGACGACTCCGACGGGGCTGGTGATGGACCCGGAGCGGTTCTCGGTGCGCACCAGCGACGGGGAGGCCCGGCTGACCCCCACCGAATACCGGATCCTGGCCGCCCTGGCGGCCACGCCCGGTGCGGTGGTGCGGCGCCGGGCCGTGGTGGCGGCGGGCTGGCCGGACGGCGCGATCGTCTCGGAGAACACCCTGGACTCCTACATCCGCCGGGTCCGGGTCAAGCTCGAGACGGCGGGGTCGCCCGTCGAGCTGGTGACGGTACGCGGCGTCGGGTTCGTGCTGCGGTGACCAGGCCGTGGGAGCGACTGCTCGGGCGCAGCCTGCGCGCCCGGGTGGCGTGGAGCACCGCCGCGGTGACCGCGGTCGTGATGGTGGCGATGGTCGGCGCGGTGGGGTTCATCATCTCCGGGCTCACCACGCACCAGATCGACGCGGCGCTCGGCTCCCGGGTCGAGGCCACGGCGGAGAGCCTCCGCGTGGACGCCGGTGGCGACCTAGCGCTGGCTCCGTCGCAGGCCGACGACGTCGACGACCGGGTCTGGGTCTTCGACGCCGAGGGTGGCCTCGTCGCCGGACCGCCCCTGGTGGCGGGGCAGTCGGCTCCGGTGCGATCGCTGTCGGGAGCCATCACGGAGACGACGCTGGTACGCGGCGAGCGTCGCTACCTGGCACGTCCCGTCCGTGTCGAGGGCACCCGGGACACGACGGCGGTCCTCGTCGCCTCCGAGAGCGTGGAACCCTACGAGCGGACCCGCGACGTCGCGCTGATCTCCCTGCTCGCCCTGGGCGCGGTGGTGGTGGCCGGCACCGCCGCGTTGTCGGCGTGGACGGTCGGACGGACACTGCGGCCCGTGCACCGGATGACCGCTCTCGCCGCCGACTGGTCCGAACGCGATCTGGAGACCCGATTCGATCTGACCGAGGGCAGCGACGAGTTCACCGAGCTCGGCAACACCCTCGACGCGCTCCTGGACAGGGTGGCCACGGCGTTGCGGGACGAGCAGCGGCTCACCGCCGAGCTCGCGCACGAGCTGCGTACGCCGCTGACCGCGATCCGCGGCGAGGCCGAGCTCGGCCGGATGGCGACACCGGCGGACGAGCGCTACGTGCGGATCATCGAGCTCGTCGACCGGCTCTCGGCCAGCATCACGACCCTGCTCGCCCTCGCCCGGAACCGGACCGGGTCGACCCTGCGCGCCGACCCTGCCGAGGTCATGGCGGATCTGACCGCCGCGCTGCCCACCCATGGTGTCGACGTCGTGATCGACATCCCGCCCGGCCGGCACCTGGTCGCGGCACCCCCGGAGCTCGTCGAACGAGCCGTGGCTCCGGTCCTGGACAACGCCGTACGTCACGCGAACCGGCGCGTGGTGATCGGAGCCGTCGAGTCGGAGAACACGATCGGGATCACCGTGACCGACGACGGGCCGGGCGTGGACCCGGATCACCGCGAGACGATCTTCGAGGCGGGCACCCGGTTCACCGACGACGACGCCGACGGTGCCGGCCTGGGGCTCACCCTTGCCCGGCGGGTGGCCGTCGCCGCCGGTGGCGACGTCCGGCTCGTCTCGACCGCGGGACCGACGACGTTCGAGATCCGCTTCCCGCGCTGGTGATTCCGATGCCGGGTGACGTGAGTCACAGGAAACCATTGCCCTCGCCGCGCCACTTGCCCTAAAGTTCCAGGGGGCAGAAGGAAGATTCCGCGATACGAAATCGAGGGAGCCATGGGCCTGACACCACTGGAGACTCTGATCCGGCGGGCGCGGGCGCTCCTCCCCGAGGACGGCGTGATCACCGACCACGCCCGGCTGCGGACGTACGAGTGCGACGGGCTGGCCCACTACCGGGTCACCCCGGCGCTCGTGGTGATCCCGGAGACCGCCGAGCAGCTCGCCGCGATCGTGCGGTGCTGTGCCGAGCTGCAGATCCCGTACGTCGCCCGCGGATCCGGCACGGGGCTCTCCGGTGGCAGCCTGCCGCATGCCGAGGGTGTCCTGGTGGTCACCTCGCGGCTGCGGGCCATCAAGGAGGTCCGGCGCGAGGACCAACGCGCCGTCGTCGAGCCCGGCGTCATCAACCTCGACGTCACCCGGGCGGCGACCCCGGTGGGCTACTACTACGCGCCGGACCCCTCCAGCCAGCAGGTTTGCTCGATCGGGGGCAACGTGGCGGAGAATTCCGGCGGTGCCCACTGCCTCAAGTACGGCTTCACGACCAACCACGTGCTCGCCGCCGAGCTCGTCGCCGCCGACGGAGACCGCGTACGCCTCGGTGGGGACGCTCCCGACAGCCCCGGCTACGACCTACTCGGCGCCGTCGTCGGCTCGGAGGGCACCCTCGGGATCGTCACCGAGGTGACGGTGCGGCTGGTGCGGCTGCCGGAGAAGGTGGTCACCCTGCTGGTGGGCTTCGACTCCACCGACCGCGCCGGCGCCGCGGTGTCGGCCATCATCGCAGCCGGCATCGTACCGGCGGCGATCGAGATGATGGACGCGCTCGCGATCGAGGCCGCCGAGGCCGCGGTGCACTGCGGCTACCCCGACGGCGCGGGCGCGGTGCTGGTCATCGAGCTCGACGGCCCGGCCGCCGAGGTGGACGCGGAGTACGCCGACGTGGTCCGGCTCTGCGGGGAGACCGGTGCCTTCGAGATCCGCACCGCGAAGACGCCCGAGGAGCGGTTCCTGATCTGGAAGGGCCGCAAGTCGGCCTTCGCCGCCGTCGGCCGGATCAGCCCCGACTACATCGTGCAGGACGGCGTCATCCCGCGGACCGCCCTGCCCGAGGTGCTGCGTGCGATCACCGAGCTCTCCGAGCGTTCCGGCGTACGCGTCGCCAACGTCTTCCACGCCGGCGACGGCAACCTGCACCCGCTTGTGCTCTTCGACGACGCCGTGCCGGGAGCCGGGGAGGCCGCCGAAGAGGTCAGCCGCGGAATCCTCGACCTCTGCCTGCAGCATGGCGGCTCGATCACCGGCGAGCACGGCGTCGGTGCCGACAAGGCGGCCCACATGCCGAAGATGTACGCCGCCGAGGACCTCGACACCATGCAGCTGGTCCGCTGCGCCTTCGACCCGGACCGGATCTCCAACCCGGGCAAGATCTTCCCGACCCCGCGGCTGTGCGGCGAGCGCCCCGGCCGGCGGCAGGGCGCGCATCCGCTCCAGGAGGCCGGCGTGGCGGAGGTCTTCTGATGTCCGACATCACCGTCTCCGGCGTCACGCCCGGCCGCACCGAGCACCCGGCGAGCACCGCCGAGGTCGCCGAGATCTTGCGCGCCGCGGCGGCCGCGGGGGAGTCGGTGATCCCGACCGGGGCCGGCACCAAGCTCAGCTGGGGCAACCCGCCCACCTCCGCCGACATCCTGCTCGACCTCTCTGCGCTCGACCAGGTGAGCGAGCACGCCTCCGGCGACCTGATCGCCACCGTCGGAGCAGGCATGCCCCTGGCCCGGCTGAACGAGCACGTCGCCACGGCCGGCCAGCGCCTCGCGCTCGACGAGGCGGTCCCGGGCGCGACCGTCGGCGGTGCCCTGGCGACCAACACCAGCGGCCCGCTGCGGATGCTCGCCGGCACCATGCGCGACCTGCTCATCGGTGTGACGATGGTGCGCGCCGACGGGGTGGTCGCCAAGGCTGGCGGCAAGGTCGTCAAGAACGTCGCCGGCTACGACGTCGGCAAGCTCCTCGTCGGCTCGATGGGCACGCTCGCGGTGGTCACCGAGGCGACCTTCCGGCTCCATCCGGTCCCGCAGGGCCGTCGCTGGGTCAGCGTCGCCGCCCGCGACGCGGCGCACGCCGCCGAGCTCACCCAGGCGGTCCTGCACTCCCAGACGGTGCCCTCCGCCCTCGAGGTGGACGCCACCGCCGACGGGACCCGGGTCGACGTGCTGGTCGAAGGACGCCCGGAGGGTGTGGCGGGACGTACGGCCGTCCTGAGCGGACTGCTCCCCGGCGCCGAGACGAGCGATCAGCCGCCCGCGGGCTGGGGCCGCTACCCGTGGGACGACGCCACCGCCAGCCACGTCGGGGTCAAGGTCACCTTCCGGCTCTCCGGCCTCGCAGACGTCGTCGCGGCCGCAGGCGGGCTCGGGATGCGCGGCTCGGCCGGCGTCGGTGTCGCGTACGTCGCCGTCCCGGCCGAGCGGGGCATCGCCGAGATCCGGGCCGTCCTCGCGAGGTTGCGCGAGACCGCCGGCCGTCACGGCGGCAGCACCGTCGTCCTCGACGCCCCGCAGGCGATCAAGGAGGAGCTGGACCTGTGGGGGCCGGTGCCGGCCCTGGACCTGATGCGCCGGGTCAAGGACGAGTTCGACCCCGACCACCGGCTCAGCCCGGGCCGCTTCGTAGGAGGGATCTAGCCCCATGACCGACATGGACATCCGAAATCTCGGCGCCTTCGACGAGGAGCACCCTCCCGACCAGCACCTGCTCGACGACTGCGTGCACTGCGGCTTCTGCCTGCCGACCTGTCCCACCTACCTGCTGTGGGGTGAGGAGATGGACTCCCCGCGCGGGCGGCTCTACCTGATGAAGGAGGGGCTCGAAGGGGAGCCGATGTCGGACTCGATGGTGCAGCACTGGGACAACTGCCTGGGCTGCATGTCGTGCGTGACCGCCTGCCCCTCTGGCGTCCGCTACGACACCCTCATCGAGCAGACCCGCGCCCAGGTCGAGCGCAACCACCCGCGGACGCCGAGGGAGAAGGCGCTGCGGAGCCTGATCTTCGCGATCTTCCCGCACCCCAGGCGGCTGCGCGCGATGCGCGGTCCGCTCCGACTGCTGCAGCGCACCGGCCTGGACCGCCGGCTGCGCAGCACCGGCCTGCTCGAGCGGATGGCGCCGCACCTGGCCGCGATGGAGCGGCTCACCCCGACCATCACCGACGCCGAACCGCTGCCCGAGCTCGTGCCCGCGGTGGGGGAGCGGCGGGCGGTGGTCGGCATGCTCACCGGCTGCGTCCAGGGCGCCTTCTTCCCGGGCGTCAACGCCGCGACCGCACGGGTCCTCGCCGCCGAGGGCTGCGAGGTGGTGATCCCGGCCGGCCAGGGCTGCTGCGGTGCGCTCTCGGTGCACAACGGCCGTGAGCGGGAGGCCCAGGCGTACGCCCGCCGGATCATCGACGCCTTCGAGGACGCCGGTGTCGAGCACATCGTCATCAACGCCGCCGGCTGCGGGTCGACGCTCAAGGACTACGCCCGGCTGCTCGCCGACGACCCCGCGTACGCCGCCAGGGCCGCGGCCTTCGAGGCCAAGGTGCGCGACATCTCCGAGATCCTCGACGAGCTCGGCCCGGTCGCCGAGCGTCACCCGCTCGACCTCACCATCGCCTACCACGACGCCTGCCACCTGGCCCACGCCCAGGGTGTACGCGCCCAGCCGCGGTCGCTGCTGAAGGGCATCCCCGGCGTCGAGCTGCGCGAGATCGCCGAAGGGTCGATCTGCTGCGGCTCCGCCGGCATCTACAACATCCTCAACCCCGAGCCCGCCCGCGAGCTGGGCGAGCGCAAGGCGCGCAACATCGTCGCCACCGGCGCCGAGGTGCTCGTCACCGCCAACCCGGGCTGTCTGCTCCAGGTCGCCTCCGCGATCACCGCGCAGGGACACCGGCTCGGCATGGCCCATCTCATCGAGGTGCTCGACGCCTCGATCCGCGGCTCCTCGCCCGAGGCGCTGCGCAGCCGCAGCCTCTGATTCCCCGACAACTGAACACCCCCACGTCTCGGGGGCTCGACCCATCTCCCACACACGACCCTCGGAGTCGCCATGTTTGAGCCAGCACCGGACCAGGTCGGCGGTTCGCTCGTCCTCAGCGCGCTGTGCGGCGCCCTGCCGCTGATCACCATGTTCGTCCTTCTCGGCGGACTCAAGATGAAGGCCTGGCGGGCCGGCCTCATCTCGCTGGGCGTCGCCCTGGTCGTGGCCGTCGCCCTCTTCGGGATGCCGGCCGACGACGCGATCCTGTCCGGCGCCCAGGGCGCCCTGTTCTCGGGTTTCTTCCCGATCATGTGGATCGTCATCAACGCGGTCTTCGTCTACAACCTGACCGTGCACACCGGCCACTTCGACGTGCTGCGCCGGGCGTTCAGCACGGTCAGCGACGACCAGCGGATCCAGGCGCTGATCATCGCCTTCTCCTTCGGAGCGCTCCTGGAGGCACTGGCCGGCTTCGGTACGCCGGTCGCGATCACCGTGGTGATGCTGATGGCGATGGGTTTCAAGCCGGTCAAGGCCGCCGCGGTCGCACTGATCGCCAACACCGCCCCGGTGGCGTACGGCGCGATGGCCTCGCCGATCAACGCGCTCTCGGACCAGACCGGCTTCAGCGTCGATGAGCTGGGTGCGATGGTGGGTCGCCAGACCCCGATCCTGGCGGTCGTGGTGCCGCTCATCCTGGTCTTCGTGGTCGACGGCCGGCGTGGTCTCAAACAGACCTGGGTCCCGGCGCTGCTGTGCGGCCTCGGCTTCGGCATCGCCCAGTTCGTCGCCTCGAACCACATCTCCGTGCCGCTGGCCGACATCGTCGCCTCGCTCTTCTCGGTCGTGGTGGTCGTCGGCCTGCTGCGGGTGTGGCAGCCGCGGGAGAAGATCTTGGCCGAGTCGCTCGTCGGCTCGGGCCCGGGCGCCGAGGCCCACGACGTGCGCGACAGCCGCAGCGAGATCTTCAAGGCCTTCCTGCCGTACGCGATCATCATCGTCATCTTCGTGATCGTCAGCATCCCGCCGATCAAGGAGGCGCTGGCCCACCGGCCGTTCACGCTCTCCGGGACCGACTACACCCCGACCGTGGTCTTCCCCGGGCTCGGTGACGTCGCGGGGGCTCAGGGCGGCTTCAAGTTCGACTGGTTCCCGGCCGCCGGCACGATGCTGCTGCTCTCGGGCGTCATCACCGCGATCTGCCTGAGGATCCGCCCGGGCGCCGTCGCGACGACCTACCGCGACACCTACCGGCAGCTCGCCCCCGCCATCGTCACCGTGATGGCGGTGCTCGGCCTGGCGTACGTCATGAACTTCTCCGGCCAGACCGGCTCGATCGGTGCCTGGCTGGCGGGCACCGGCAGCGCGTTCGCGATCCTCTCGCCGATCCTCGGCTGGCTCGGCGTGGCCGTGACCGGCTCGGACACCTCCTCCAACGCCCTCTTCGGTCTGCTCCAGGTGACCACCGCGAAGGAGGCCGGCCTCGATCAGGTGCTGATGGCCGCCTCCAACTCGTCGGGCGGTGTGCTCGGCAAGATGGTCAGCCCGCAGAACCTCGCCATCGCGGCGGCGGCCGTCGGCATGGCCGGGAAGGAGGGCGAGATCTTCCGCAAGGTCTTCGGCTGGAGCATCGCGATGCTGGTCTTCATGTGCGTCCTCGTCGCCCTCCAGTCGACCCCTGTCCTCGGCTGGATGGTCCCCTGACCTCGGCTCCCTCTCCCGGATACTATGATGTCCAAGTAAATCGGGGATTCCGCGCCCGACCTGCGGACAAGGAGCTGGGATGGATCGGATCGGCGTCATTGGTGGCGGGTTGATGGGCTCGGGCATCACGGAGGTGTGTGCTCGCTCCGGCCTGGACACCGTCACGGTCGAGGTCAGTCAGGAGGCGGCGCAGGCCGCCGAGGCGAAGGTGCGGGGGAGTCTGGAGCGTGCGGTGAGCCGCGGCAAGCTCAGCGAGGAGGACCTCGCGGGTGCGTTGGACCGGATCACCTTCACGACCGATCTCGGCCGGTTGGGCGACCGCGACCTCGTGGTCGAAGCCGCCTCCGAGCGGGAGGACGTCAAGCTCGACCTGTTCCGGACCGTCGGGGCGCTGCTGGAGAAGGACGACGCGATCCTGGCCTCCAACACCTCCTCCATCCCGATCGTGAAGCTCGGCGCGGTCTCCGGCCGGGCGGCGAACGTGATGGGCGTGCACTTCTTCAACCCGGCGCCGGTGATGCAGCTGGTCGAGCTGATCCCGAGCCTGACCACCTCGCCGGAGACGCTGGAGCGGATGCAGACCTTCGTCGCCAAGACGCTCGGCAAGCAGCCGATCGAGGCGACCGATCGGGCCGGGTTCGTGGTCAACAGCCTGCTGGTGCCCTATCTCCTCAGCGCCGTCAGGATGTACGAGGCGGGCTACGCCTCCGCGGCCGACATCGACAACGGCATGGTCCTCGGCTGTGGCCACCCGATGGGACCGCTGGCGCTCTCGGACCTCATCGGCCTCGACACCGTCCGGGCGATCGGCATCTCGATGTACGACGAGTTCAAGGAGCCGCTCTACTCCCCGCCGCCGCTGCTGGACCGCATGGTCGACGCCGGCCTCCTGGGCAAGAAGTCCGGCCAAGGTTTCTACCCGTACTGAGCCCGCACAGGTGAGTGGAGTCCCGATGACCGACCAGTACCCGTTGTTCGCCCTCTCCGAGGAGCACCAGGAGATCCGCAGGGCCATCCGTGAGATCTGCGATGCCAAGATCGCGCCGGCCGCGGCTGCGGTCGATGAGGAGGCTCGTTATCCGCAGGAGGCGCACGATGCGTTGGTGGAGACGGAGTTCTTCGCACCGCATGTGCCCGAGGCGTACGGCGGGGTGGGTGCGGACGCGCTCGCGACCG
>NZ_JZDQ02000008.1 GCF_000960475.2 Nocardioides luteus
CCGCCGGCGGCAAGACCAATCTGGAAGACGGTGCGCTGCTGTGTCTGCATCATCACCGGTTGGCCCACAACCCGGCCTACCTTCATGAACGACTACCCGATGGCACGATCCGGTTTACCCGCAGGCCCTGAACCAACCGCGCCATGGCCACACCGCCACCCCTTTGGTCGGTGGTTCCACCGTCGTCCAGCTTCGACCTCAGTCGAAGCCGCGGGCGCGCGGGGAGGCATGAGTCGCCGGCGGCGTGACTGCCAAGACTCCCGAGTCGAACCCGACCGGATCGGCTGCGCCGGACCCCGCCGGGAACACCTCCGCACAAGGGTCGGCGGCTGCCGGCCCAAGGAGCCGACAGCCGCCGAGTGGTCCAACGACGATGAGTGGGACTACGGGTGCGGCCGGGAGACGTACGCCGTGGACGTACGTTCGAGGTCGTCATCGGCCGCCGGAGGGGCTGTGGTGCGCGCCCGGTGGTCGCCGGTATGGCCGAAGGGGTGCGGCATGGTGCCGATCCGCTCGCGTGCCATGCCCAGGGTCACCCCCGCTCCGTCACGGAGGGTCTCGTAGGTCGCGGCGGGGTAGCGGCCGACGATGTAGCCGGCTACGCCGCCCAGGGCGAAGGTGAAGAGGTTTCGTTTCGTCCTCACTTCTTCCGACCTCCCTTGAACTTTCGCAGCAGGGCGTCGGTGCCCTTCTTGCGGATGGCGGTGGTGACGACGGTCATCAGGACCGGGACGAGGACGGCGGCGACAGCCGCGATCCGCTTGCCCCAGGACGACTCCTGCCACTTGGTCTTGGGCGTGCCGTTCCACAGCGAGCGCTGGGCGGTGTCGTCGCGCTCGCCGGTGATCGTTGAGTACGTCATGCCAGATCTCCTTCGTGTGTCAGACGGCTGTGTGGGGCGACTGTCGAGGTCCCCGTACCCGTCGTGGATGCGGGTCATGCGGCGATACCGACGCCCTCGAGCTGCTCGCGCAGCTCGTCGATGATCCTGGTCAGGATGCGGGAGACCTGGGTCTGGGTGACGCCGATGGCCTCGCCGATCTCGGCCTGGCTGCGGTCCTCGATGAAGCGCAGCCGGACGACGAGCTGGTCGCGGGGGCAGAGCACGTGGATCGCCTGCTCCAGGGCCAGACGGGTCTCGCAGTCGGCGAGTCCGCCGTCGATGCCGGGCAGCATGTCGCCGATGGTGGCCTCCGAGGAGGACTGGGACTCGCTCGAGCGCAGCGGGGCGTCCAGGGAGGAGGGGGTGAAGCAGCCGCGGGCGTCGAGAGCCTCGCGTACCTTCTGCTCCGGGACGTGCGCGATCTCGGCCAGCTCGGAGGTGGGCAGGTTGCCTCGCTCGGAGCCGATCCGCAGCAGCGTGCTCTGCAGCTCCTGGATGGGACGCGGCGGACGTACGGTCCAACCGTGGTCGCGGAACCAGCGCTTCACCTCACCGCGGATCGTGGGTACGGCATAGGTGAGGAAGTCGTCGGCGCGGTCGGGGTGGAAGCTCTTCGCCGCCCGGACCAGGGCGATGTACGCCACCTGCTCCAGGTCGGCGCGGGGGATGCCGCGTCCGGTGTAACGGTGAGCGATCGAGCGGGCGACCGCTGCGTTGAGCAGGATCACCTCTTCGAGAATCCGATCCTTGTCCTCTCCTTCCGCCTGGTATGCCTCTGCCAGCAGCTCTGCGGTCAGACGCTGGCGCTCGGCTCGGGGTAGGTCCGTCTCGAAAGTCATCGTCGTCATGGGTGGTTAGTGCCCGGATCGAGCCCTCCCCAACGGCTTCGGCGCCAAGTTCACCCTCGTGGGTGTGCCTCTTCGCCGCCGCAACCACCCTTTCGGGTGGGAAGTGGACCGGCCGGGCTGTGGCAGGTGGCTGCGGGTACCGGTGCAGATGTACGGACAAACGCGCTGGGAGGAACACCATGAACGAAACGTTCGGCATGAACGGTCTCGAGGGCAGGGTTGCGCTGGTCACCGGCGCCGGGAGCGGGCTGGGACGGGCCACGAGCCGGATGCTCAGTGTCTCCGGAGCGTACGTCGCGGTCAGCGACCGGGACCCCGACGCTGCCCAGGAGACCGTCGAGCTGATCCGTGGCGAACCCCGGCGCGGCGAGACCGAGGCCGTCGACCTCGATGTCACCTCACCCTCGGCGGTCGAGAAGACGGTCGCCGACCTCTCGCAACGGTTCGGGGCCCGGTTCGACCTGCTGATCAACAACGCCGGCACCGACCGCGGCTCGGACCTCGTCGACATCGAGGACGACCAGTGGGACGGCGTCTTCGGCGTCAACGTGGACGGCCCGATGCGACTCTCCCGTGCCTTCGTACGCCACCGCCTGGCGCTCGAGGACGGACCGGCCCAGCCCGTGGCCGACATCGTCAGCATCGCCTCGATCAGCGCCCTGACGGTCGGGTCCGGCGCAGCCGCGTACAACTCCTCCAAGGCGGCGCTGCTCAAGCTCACCGAGGTGATGCAGACCGAGGCGCGCGAGCGCGAGTGGCCGGTCCGGGTGAGCGCGATCAACCCGGCCGCGATGGCCACCCCGATGATGGACCAGTGGGGCCTGCCGCCGGAGCGGATGATGGACCCGAGGATCGTGGCGGAGCTGATCCGGTTCGCGGTCACGCTCCCCGAAGAGGCCTGTCTGCAGAGCGCCGTGGTGATGCTGCGCAACGAAGGCTATCCGCGATGAACGACTGGGAAGAGTCGTTGTGCGGTGCCCGCGTGGTGGTCACCGGCGGGGCCGGCTTCGTCGGATCGTGGGTCAGCGAACGGCTGCTCGACGCCGGTGCCGAGGTGTGGATCGTCGACAACCTGCTCACCGGCTCGGCCGACAAGATCGAGCATCTCTTCGGCCGTCCCGGCTTCGCGATCACCCTCGCCGACGTCAGCCACGCGATCCCCGACCCCGGTGGTGTCGACCTGGTGATGCATCTGGCCTGTCCGGCCTCACCGGTGCACTACCAGCGGCTTCCCCTGGAGACACTGAAGGTGGCGAGCGAGGGCACGGTCAACGCCCTCGAGCTGGCGTCGCGTCACGGCGCCCGGTTCGTCCTCACCTCGACCTCCGAGGTCTACGGTGAGCCCGAGGTGCACCCGCAGCGCGAGGAGTACTGGGGCCACGTCAACCCGATCGGCCTGCGCAGCGTCTACGACGAGGGGAAGCGGTTCGCCGAGGCGACCACGATGGCCTATGCCCGTGAGCGGGGCGTCGACGTCGCGGTGGCGCGCCTGTTCAACACCTACGGCCCCCGGATGAGCCTGGACGACGGCCGGGTCGTGCCGGCCTTCCTCGGCCAGGCACTGAGCGGGGAGCCGCTGACGGTCGCCGGTGACGGCTCGCAGACCCGCTCGCTGTGCTGGGTCGAGGACACCGTCGAGGGCCTGCTGCGGCTCGCCTGCGCAGACGTGGCGGGACCGGTCAACATCGGCAACGACCACGAGGTCACCATGCTCGAGCTCGCCCGGCTGATCATCGAGCTGACCGGGTCCGACTCGCGGATCCATCACGTGGCGCTGCCGGCGGACGACCCGCACGTACGCCGCCCGGACCTCACCCGTGCCCGGCTGCTCCTCGGCTGGGAGCCGGAGATGTCGCTCGAGGAGGGGCTCAAGCGTACGGCTCGGTGGCGGGAGGACGTCACCGACCCGACAGCAGACGCAACGCCGCGTCGTTGACCTCGTCGACCCGTAGGCGCAGGAGCGCCGGGTCGGGTACGTCGGCGTGCGGGTCACCGGGACCGTCGCCGTGCCAGAGCGCGATGTGCGGGCCCGGCGGCGGCCCCCAGACCGAGGGCGGGGTCGGCCCGAACAGGACCACCGAGGGGGTGCCCAGGGCTGAGGCCAGGTGGGCGATCCCGGTGTCCCCGCTGATCAGCA
Organism: Nocardioides luteus; assembly: GCF_000960475.2. Lineage (GTDB taxonomy): Bacteria > Actinomycetota > Actinomycetes > Propionibacteriales > Nocardioidaceae > Nocardioides > Nocardioides luteus_A. The sequence goes on from NZ_JZDQ02000008.1 coordinate 3,869, forward strand.
GCCGAGCCGCGCCCACCAGGGCGGCGAGCGCCATCAGATCGGTGCTGCCTGCCAGGTTCGCCGTGGCCGGGAGACCGGCGCGGGAGCGTACCTCCTCGGCCAGATCGTGCTCGGCGGGGGAGCCGGTGACGAGGACGGGGGCGCCGGTCAGGGTCATCCGGGTGGCCACGGCCGCGAACCGGTCGGGCGGCCAGCGGCGGCTCGCGGAGGCCGCGCCGGGATGGATGAGGATCGCGTCCCGTTCGGGTGGCGGGTCCAGGTCGGGAGGCGGGAGCCGGAGATCGTCGGGGTCGGCGTCGGCCCCCAGCGTGGTGGCGAGCAGCCGGCACCAGCGGTGACGCTCGTGCTCGGCCGGGTCCCACGCTGGCCCGTCGGGTTCCTCGAAGCCGATCAGACGCCGGGGACCGAGAGCCCGGAGCAGGTTGCGGGAGGCAGGCCCGTTGCCGTGCAGATCGATGGCGACGTCCGGAGGCGGGCCGGTCCAGGCGACCGGCTCGAGCTCCTCGGTGGCGATGACCTGATCGACGACGGCGGCCAGGGTGATCAGCCGGATCTGGGACGCGGGCGCGGCCAGCACGATGTGATGGTGCGGCAGGGCCCGCCGGAGCATGCGCAGCGCCGGCACTCCGGCGAGCAGGTCGCCGAGCCCGAGCGCGCGGTAGACCAGCGCCGTCCTCATCGGTGGGGAACGGCCCTGGCGGTCTCGATCAGCGCGGTGGTGGAGTGGCCCTCGTGGAAGGGGACCACGACCGTACGGCCGCCCCAGGTGGCCACCAGGTCGCTCTCGGGGAGGCTGTCCTCGTCGTAGTCGCCGCCCTTGACCCAGATGTCGGGACGGACCTCGGCGAGCACGTGCGCGGGCGTGTCCTCGTCGAAGAGGACGACGTCGTCGACGCAGTCGAGCGCGGCCAGCATCCGGGCGCGGTCCTGCTCGGGGACGACCGGGCGGTCCGCGCCCTTGAGTCGGCGGACGGAGTCGTCGGAGTTGAGGCACACGATCAGCCGGTCGCCGAGCCGGCGTGCCGCCTGGAGGGTGGCGACGTGCCCGGCGTGGAGCAGGTCGAAGCATCCGCCGGTGGCGACGATCGTGCGGTCCTTGCTGCGCCGCTCGACGGGTGTGAACGCGGCTGCTCCACCCGAGGCCACGAAGTCGCCGGCAGCCTCGACGGCGGTCTTCACGGCCGCCTCGGTCGCCGTCGTGCCGGTGAGGCTCGCCGTCACCGTGGCCGCGAACCGGTCACCGGCCCCGCAGGTGTCCTGGCGTCCGACGCGGCGGGCGGAAATCTCCACCGGCGCTGCTGCCTCGCCCTCGGCCAGGACGGCACCTTCCGAGCCCAGGGTGACGCAGACGGCGCGAGCCTGCCAGGCCTCCACCAGCGCGGTGGCATGTTCGCTCGCACCCGTGTCGGCGGTCTGACCGGCGAAGGCGGCGGCCTCGGCCCGGTTGGGGGTGGCGAGACGTACGCCGGGGACCGGGATGTCGCCACGCGGGTGGGGGTCCCAGACGACGGGCGTCGAGGTCGTGGCGGTCACGCTGCTCAGGGCGCGACGGAGGTTGGCCACGCTCGACATCCCCTGGCCGTAGTCGGAGAAGAGGACGGCGTCGGCCGACCCGATCGCGTCGAGCGCATCGAACGGAACCGGCTCGATCGAGCCACAGCAGCCCTCGTCGAGCCGAGCGACCGGACCCCGATCGGCGATGATCCGGCGCTTGACCGGGGTGCTGCCGTCCTGCGGCACGGCGAGGACGGTGACGCCCGCGTCGCGGCACAGCTCGTGGATCCGTGAGCCCGCCGCGTCGGCCGCCAGCGCAGTCACCAGGACGACGTCGTGACCGTCGGCGGCGGCGAGGGCCGCCGCCAGCCCGGCCCCGCCGGCACGGAATCGCTCGCGCGGACGGTCGATGACCGGCGCGTCCGCCTCCGGCAGCCGGCGGCGTACGTCTCCGGTGACGTCCACGTCGAGCAGCACGTCGCCGACGACGACCATCCGGATAGCCATCAGAGCACCTCCAGGTCCTCGACCGAGGGCCGTGCCGGCTCCCCGACGCCGAGCTCGCGGTCGAGCGCGGCGCACATGATGTGCAGTGCGACCAGGTGCATCTCCTGCACGGTGGCGGTGTAGCGGGCGTCGACGGAGCAGTGCTCGTCGGAGAGGTCGGCCAGCGGGTTGGGGACCGGCCCGGTCATCGACCACACCTGCAGCCCGGCCCGGCGCCCGCGACGGGCGGCCGCGAGCAGGTTGCCGCTGCGACCGCTGGTGGACATCAGCACGAGGACGTCACCCGGCCGCCCGTGCGCCTCGACCTGCCGGGCGAAGAGCTCCTCGGGCGGGTAGTCGTTGCCGATGGCGGTCAGGCTGGACGTCTCCGCGGAGAGGCAGATCGCCGAGAACGGTGCGCGGTCCTCGCGGTAGCGGCCGACCAGCTCGGCGGTCAGGTGCTGGGCCTGGGCGGCGCTGCCGCCGTTGCCCGCGGCGAGGAGCCGGCCGCCGGCCTCGAGGACCGCGGCGAGGCGTACGCCCCACTCGTCGGCGATGTCGACACAGCCGCCGAACTTCTGCAGGGTCTGGCTCAGCTCGGCGAGATGCTCGTGAGCGCACGGGGTTGTCATCGGACTGCCTCCTTCGCATCGATGGCTCCGTTGGAGCGGCGGGATCGGGGGGATCGGGCGGTTCGGGTGACCCGCTCGTAGAGGTCCTCGGTGGCAGCCAGGACGTGGCGCCAGTCGTAGCGCTCGACGGCACGTCGCCGGCCGGCGTCGCCGTAGCGCCGTCGGCGCTCGGGATCGCGCAGCAGGGTGGCCAGGACGCGGGCGAGCTCGTCGGGTCTTCTCGGCGTCACCAGGTCGCCGGTGACCCCCGGGACCACGGTGTCGAGGAGCCCGCCGACGGCCGTGCCGACCACCGGGCGGCCGCAGGCCATCGCCTCGAGCGGCACGATCCCGAAGGGCTCGTACCAGGGCACGGAGACCACGGCGTCGCTGCTCCGGATCAGGCCGGGCACGTCGTCCCGGTCGGCGCTGCCCAGGAAGATCGTCCGGTCGGCCACACGGTGGTGTGCCGCGATCTCCCGCAGCCGCATCGCCTCGGGGTCGGAGTCGAGGTCCCTGCGTGCCGGACCGCCGGCGATGACCAGCTCGACGTCGAGCCCCTCGTCGTGGACGAGCCGGCCGAGCGCCTCGATGACGTTGCCGATCCCCTTGCGGGGCACCATCCTGCCCAGGACCAGCAGCCGCAGGCGGTCGGCGAGCACGCCGGGTCCGGGCCGGAACCGGTCGGTGTCGACACCGCAGGGGATGACGGTCGCGCGGCCGTCGGGCAGGCCGAGCCGGCGGAGCTCGCGGACCTCGTCGGTGCAGGTCGCGATGACCGTGTCGGCCTCGACGCACAGCCGGCGCTCGTGCCCGATCCGCTCCGGCGGGCTGGTGTCCGCGCTGCCCTGCTGGCGGCGCTTGACGGAGCCGAGCGCGTGGAAGGACTGCACCAGCGGTACGCCCAGCTCCCGGACACCGGCGAGCGAGGCGAGCCCGCTCATCCAGAAGTGCGTGTGGACCAGGTCGGGCGGCTCGAGGAGCCACGCCTCCTGGAGCCGCCGGGCCAGCTCCGGGATGTAGGGGAGGAGGTCGTCCTTGGCCACCTCGGCCGGCGGCCCGGCCGGGACGTGCTCGACCACGTAGCCGTCGGTCCGCACGCGCGCCGGCGTGCTGAGGTCGTCGCGCCTGGTGTAGACGGTCACCTCGTGGCCGTCATCGGCCAGGCCTGCGGCCAGGGCGGCGACATGGACGTTCTGGCCACCTGCGTCCTCACCTCCCAGGGCGGCGAGGGGATTGGCATGTTCCGAGACGAGTGCGACGCGCATCAGCGGCTCCTTCCCACGGTTTCGGATGGACGTACGCCGAGGGTGCCGAGCGCGGTGAGCACATCGTCGGGCGTGACCTCGGTCAGGCACGGGTGACCCGGGACGGGGCACTCGCGAGCGCGGGTGTCGCGACAGGCGGCGTTCTGGTCGCCGAGGAGCACCCGGTCGACGCCGTAGGGTGCCCAGCGCTCGGCGCTGATCGTCGGGGCGTAGAGCGAGACGACGGCGGTGCCGACGGCGGCGGCGAGGTGGGCGGGGCCGGTGTTGCCGACCACGACCGCCTCGGCCTGCGCGAGCACGCCGGCGAGCTCGTCGAGGCCGAGGGACCCGCCGAGGTCCGTGCCGGTCTCGCCGGCGACGTACGCGGTCAGCGGCTGCTCCTCGGGGCCACCGGTCACGACCACACCGAGGCCGAGCAGCCCCAGCTGGTCTCCGAGGTCGCGGAAGTGCTGTGCCGGCCAGGCGCGGGCGGGTGCCGAGGTGCCCGGATGGAGGACGACGTAGGGAGGGTCCACCGGCGGCGGTCGGTGAGCGGCGCGGACCGCCAGCCGGCCGTCGTCGCCGGCGGGCAGCCGGCCACCGCACGCGGTGGCGACGGCGAGCGCCCGCTCGGGCTCGGGGATGTCCTCCTCAACCCGCACCCGATGGTCGAGCAGCGAGCCGGGATAGTCGGTGCTGACCGCGCCGATCCGGCCGATCCCGGCGAGCCTGGCCACGAGTGCGGTGGGCAGCGGCGACTGGTGGAAGCTGGTGAGGATCACGGCCCGGTCGAACAGCCCGGTCTCGAGCCGCTTGCGGAGCAGCTCGACGTCGTCGGGGTCGACCGGCGGCGGGTCGGCGAGGATCCACGGTGCCTCCCAGCAGAGCACCTCGTCGACCCCCGGCAGCAGCTCGGCGGCCTCGCGGCCCCGCGGGCCGCACAGCATCGTCACGTGGTCGCTGGTCGCGGCCATCGCGCGCACGGCCGGCCCGGCGAGCAGCACGTCGCCCATCGAGTCCAGGCGTACGACAAGGGTCCTCACCACGCGCCTCCCAGGATCTGGTCGACGGCTTGGACGAGGCCGGCGGCCGAGCGTGGGGCGGCGTCGACCTCCTCGCGGCGCGTCTGCGTCGTCGGGACCAGGAAGCCGTGCACGCCCGCGTGCGTCGCGGCGTCCATGTCGCTGCCGATGTCCCCGATCATCACCGCGCGGTCCGGGTGCACGCCGGTCGTGGCGAGCGCTTGTTTGAGCAGGTCAGGGGAGGGTTTGCGGCACGAGCACTGGTCGTCGGGGGAGTGCGGGCAGCGGAGCACCGCCTCGAACGGACCGAGCAGCTCGACGACCCGCTCGTCGACGGCGTCGGCCTGCGGCTCGGAGATGATGCCGCGGCCGATACCGGACTGGTTGGTCACGATCATCAGCCGGACCCCCTCGGCCCGGAGCCGGTCGAGGGCCTGACGGACACCGGGCAGCGGACGCACCAGGTCGGGGTCGCCGTTGTAGGGAACGTCCTCGACCAGGGTGCCGTCGCGGTCGAGCAGGACCAGCTCCGGGATGCCTCGCCACGGCGGAGCGCCGTGGTGGAGACGTACGCCCCGCAGCAGGTGCCACGTCGCGGCGGCCGGGATCGCGGCGCTGGTCAGCAGCATCCGCCGGATCTCACCGGCGGTCATCGGGCCGGAGGCGATGCGGTGGCGGGCGAACTCGGCGGTGCCGGCGAGCCAGCCCAGCGTGCCCGCCGCCGCGAGCGACCGGCGCCGCGACAGCAGTCCGGCGACGGCGGCCACGCCTGCCGCCGTGATCGCCAGGTGTGTCTTCCGGCGCCCCTCGGGAGCCTTCGCGCGCTCGTGCCAGCCGGGCCCGTGGACCGCTCGCATCAGGATGTCGTCGGCGTTGCCCGCCTGGGCCCGCAGGCTCGCCCAGTCGTCGGAGGGCCGCACGGGATGGGTCACGTGCCGGCTGCCGGTGACGATCCGGCCACGCTCGGCGCCCAGGCGCAGGGCCAGGTCGGCGTCCTCACGGAAGGCCCGGTGGAACCGCTCGTCGAAGCCGCCGACCGCGGCGAGCCGGTCGCGGCGGTAGCTCATGTCGGCGGTGATCCACGCCGACGTCTCCAGGCTCGCGGTGCTGCGCTCCCAGTCGGTGGGGCGGCGCCCCTCGGGGAGCGGGACCGTGAGGCGCCCCTGGCTGCCGACGATCTCCTGCTCGGGGTAGTCCTCGAGCAGACGCAGGTCGGCGATGAGGTCGCGATACCAGGACACGTCGGGCACCACGTCGTCGTCGAGGAACGAGATCCAGCGGGTGCGGGCGTGCCGCCAGCCGATGTTGCGGGCGCGGGCCGGACCGCCACCTCCGGTGCGGACGACCTCGACGTCGATCGTCCGGTCCCCGAGGACCAGGTCGTCACCGTCGGGACGGTCGTCGGCCACGATCACCGGATGGTGCAGCGGCACGGTCTGCTCCGCCAGCGCGTCCAGCAGCGTCCACAGGCTGTCGCGGCCCACCGTCGGGATGACGATGGTGGTGTCGATGGTCATCGGAACGTCCCTCCGCGGCGTACGACGAACGGGCCGATCGCGAGCAGGTCGATCGGTGCGGACCCGAAGCACTCCAGCGCGTCCCGCGGCGAGTCGACCATCGGCCGTCCCGCGGTGTTGAGGCTGGTGTTGACCACGACGGGCAGCCCGGTCCGGGCCTCGAACTCGGCGAGCATCTGTGCCACCAGGGGTTCCTCGGCGGGATCCACGGTCTGCACCCGGGCGGTGCCGTCGACATGGGTCACCGCCGGGATCAGGGCGTGCCACTCGGCCGCGACGTCGTGGACGAAGAGCATGTACGGCGAGGGCAGCGGCCCGCGCTCGAAGATGTCCGCGGCCCGCTGGGCGAGCACCATCGGTGCCACCGGCCGGAACTGCTCGCGGCCCTTGACGTCGTTGATCCTCTCCAGGTTCTCCTGGCGTCCGGGATGGGCGAGCAGGGAGCGGTGCCCGAGCGCGCGCGGACCGAACTCGCTGCGCCCCTGGAACCACGCGACGATCCCGTTGCCGGCCAGCGTCTCGGCGACGGTGGCGGCGAGGTCGGCCGGCCGCTCGTAGGAGACCCGGGCGGTGCTCAGCGCAGCCTCGATCTCCTCCTCGGACCAGCCACGCCCGAGCGCGACGCCCGGCATCGGCTCGAGGACGTCGCCGTTGTCGGCCGCGATCTGCAGGGCGGCGCCGAGCGCCGTACCGGCGTCGCCGGCCGCCGGCTGCACCCAGATGTTCTCGTAGCCGCTGCGCTCGACCAGCCTGGTGTTGGCGACGCAGTTGAGGGCCACCCCGCCGGCGAGCGTCAGATGGCTGCCGCCGGTCTTCCCGCGCAGCCACCGGGCCAGCTCGACCAGGACCTCCTCGAAGCGCAGCTGCACGCTCGCGGCCAGGTCGGCGTGGTCGGCGGTCCAGTCCTCGCCGGGCCTCAACCGCGGCGCGAGAGCGGACCAGTCGATGGGCTCGGTGATGAACCCGCCGTCGCCGGTGAGCCGGATCCGTTCGGTCAGCTCCTCGATCCGGTGACCGCTGGCCGCGAACGGCTTGCCGTAGGAGGCGAGCGCCATCACCTTGTACTCGTCGTTGGCGCGCAGGAACCCCAGATGCTCGGTGAGCTCCTCGAAGACGAGGCCGAGCGAGTGCGGCAGCTCCTGGCTGCGCAGGGTCGTCAGCGACCCGTTCGCGTCGTAGGTGCCGGCCAGATGACTGTGGCACTCGCCGCGCCCGTCCAGGACGAGCACGTCGCTGCCCTCGGCGACGTAGGGCGAGGCCAGCGCCGCGGAGGCGGCGTGGGCGACGTGGTGGGGCACGAAACGTACGTCGGCCCGGTCCAGGCCGGGGAGGATGTTGGTCAGGAAGTCCGGTGCATGGGCGGCGTACGCCTGGCGCAGGCCGTCCCACGGGTCGTGCAGCCCCATCTCGTCCGCCGGCCGGGCCAGGGAGCAGTCGTAGGAGTAGGCGACGGCGTCCAGGTCACCGGGCTCGAGCCCGGCCTCCTCCAGGCACCATCGGATCGCGTGGTCGGGGAGCTCCCACGCCGCGAACGGCACCGGCCGGTGGCCGTGCTTGCGGCGCGAGAAGCGCTCCTCCTCGGCCGCCGCGACCGTCCTGCCGTCGATGACGAGTGCTGCGCTGGGGTCGTGGAAGAGGGCGTTGACGCCAAGGACCTTCATCTGTGCTGCCTTCCGGACCGGATAGGGATGCGAAGTGCTTCCCGTACCCGACGCGAAGCGCTTTGAGTCGCCTCGCGGCGGAACTTGTCTCGCTCCGCCGCATCACCGAAGGTGCTCCCGGGCACCGATGGGGAATGAGAATCCTGATCTGGCACGTGCACGGCTCCTGGACGACGGCGTTCGTGCACGGCCGCCACGACTACCTCCTCCCGGTGACGCCCGACCGCGGTCCCGACGGTCTCGGCCGCGCCCGCACCTGGGAGTGGCCGTCGTCCGCCCGCGAGGTCGCCGCCGACGCCCTCGTCGAGGAGGAGGTCGACGTCGTCGTCCTGCAGCGCCCGCACGAGGTCGACCTGGCCGAGCGGTGGCTCGGCGGACGACGGCCGGGACGCGACATCCCCGCGGTCTACCTGGAGCACAACACCCCGGCCGGCAGCGTCCCCGACACCCGTCACCCGATGGCGGGCGGCGACATCCCGATCGTGCACGTGACCGGCTTCAACGACCTCGTCTGGGACTGTAGCGGCACCCCGACCACCGTGATCGAGCACGGCATCGTCGACCCGGGCCGCCGCTACACCGGTGACATCGAGCGCGCCGGTGTGGTCGTCAACGATCCGGTACGCCGCGGCCGCTCGGTCGGCGCCGATCTCCTTCCGGCGCTGGCCGAGGGCGTCGGCGCCGACGTCTTCGGGATGCGCGTCGAGCAGCTGCCCGCGTACCAGGGGCTGCGGACGTACGAGAACCTCTCGCAGGAGGATCTGCACGACCACCTCGCGCGGCGTCGCGTCTATGTCCACCTCAACCGCTGGACCTCGCTGGGGCTCTCCCTGATCGAGGCGATGCACCTCGGCATGCCGGTCGTCGCCCTCGCCACGACCGAGACACCGCTCGCGGTCCCTCATGAGGCGGGCTACGTCACCACCCGCCGAGACGAGATCGTCCCGGCCGTACGCCACCTGATGAAGGATCCCGACGTCGCCGAGGAGGCCGGGCTGATCGGGCGCCGGCACGCCCGGCGCCGCTACGGCCTCGACCGGTTCCTCGACGAGTGGGACGACGTGCTCCGCTGGGTCGCCAGCGGCAGCGCCGGCTGACGCAGGCGCGCCCGAGCGCGCCCGGGCACCGTGCGGGCATCGTGCGGCCCGGGTGCGGGTACGGGAGGTAAAGACCTGTACCCGACCGAAGGACCGCCATGACCGACACGCCGAGCTCCGGTGCCCCCGACCAGACCGAGTGGCTGACCACCTCGGGCGGTGTGCGCCTGCGGGAGACCGACCGGTCCCTCAAGGCGGGCGAGCGCGGCCCGACCCTGCTCCAGGACCACCACCTGCGCGAGAAGATCACCCACTTCGACCACGAGCGGATCCCCGAACGCGTGGTCCACGCCCGCGGCGCCGGCGCGCACGGCACCTTCACCGCGTACGGCACCGCCGAGACGGTCACCAGCGCCGGCTTCCTCGCCGAGGGCCGCGAGACACCGGTCTTCGTGCGCTTCTCCACGGTGCTGGGATCGCGCGGCAGCGCCGACACGGTGCGCGACACCCGCGGGTTCGCGACCAAGTTCTACACCGAGGAGGGGACCTTCGACCTCGTCGGCAACAACATCCCGGTCTTCTTCATCCAGGACGGCATCAAGTTCCCCGACATCATCCACGCCGGCAAGCCGCACCCCGACCGGGAGATCCCGCAGGCCCAGTCCGCGCACGACACCTTCTGGGACTTCGTCTCCCTGCACACCGAGGCCCAGCACCACACCCTGTGGAACATGTCCGACCGCGGCATCGCCCGCTCCTACCGGATGATGGAGGGCTTCGGCGTCCACACCTTCCGGCTCATCAACGCCGCGGGGGAGACGAGCCTGGCCAAGTTCCACTGGAAGCCGAAGCTCGGCGTGCACGGGCTGCTGTGGGAGGAGGCCCAGATGCTCGGCGGCTTCGACCCTGACTTCCATCGCCGCGACCTCGCCGACGCGATCGAGGCCGGCGCCCACCCCGAGTGGGAGCTGGGTGTCCAGGTCTTCCCGGACACACCCCAGCAGACGTACGAGGGCATCGACCTGCTCGACCCGACCAAGCTGGTCCCCGAGGAGATCGCGCCGGTCCAGACGATCGGCCGGCTCGTCCTCGACCGGAACCCCGACAACTTCTTCGCCGAGACCGAGCAGGTCGCGTTCCACGTCGGCAACCTCGTCCCCGGCATCGACGTCACCGACGACGCGCTGATGCAGGCGCGGCTGTTCTCCTACGTCGACACCCAGCTGACCCGGCTCGGCGGGCCGAACTTCAACCAGATCCCGGTCAACCGGCCGCACGCGCCGGTCAACGACATGCTGCGCGACGGGTTCCATCAGGACGAGGTGCACCGTGGGGTCGCGCCCTACCACCCGAACTCCCTCGACGCGGGCTGCCCGTTCCTGGCCGGTGACCCGCAGGGAGCCTTCCTGGACAACCCGGTGAGGGTGCCCGAGACGGCCAAGCAGCGTGAGCAGCCGGCCTCGTTCGACGACCACTTCAGCCAGCCGCGCCTCTTCTGGCTCTCGATGACGCCGGTCGAGAAGCAGCACATCGTCGCGGCGTACGCCTTCGAGCTCGGCAAGGTCCACGAGCCGGCGATCCGGGAGCGACAGCTCCAGTGCCTGGCCGAGATCGCCCCCGACCTGTGCGGCGGCGTCGCCGCCGCCCTCGGGCTGACGGCGCCCTCGCCGAAGGGCGAGCTCGCCGACCCGGACCCGAGCCCGGCGCTGTCGATGCTCGGTGGCTCCTACCCGCCGGACGGCCGGACAGTCGGGATCGTCGTCGGCCCGGACAGCCCGGCCGAGGAGATCGACGGGCTGTGCGCGGCGCTTCGCGGGTCGCTGATGATGCCGATGGTCGTCGCGCCGACGGCCGCACCGCTCGGCGGTGACGTGGCCGTGCAGCGTACGTTCTCCACCGCTCGCTCCGTGGAGTTCGACGCGCTCGTGGTCGCCGACGGCGCGGCCGCCGTCGGCTCGGACCCGCACGTGATGCTGCTGGTCGAGGAGATCTTCCGGCACGGCAAGGCGCTGCTGGCCTGGGGGAACGGCGTCGAGGTGGTCGCCACCGCGGGGATCGCGGTGCCGGCGCCCGGCGTCAAGGCCGAGGAGTCCAGCTCGATCGCCGCCGCCGAGCTTCCCGATCTCCTCGGTGCGCACCGCTCGTGGGAGCGGTTCGCACTCGCCTGAGGGTTTCCCGGGACGGGAGGTTTGCGGTCGCGCGGGGGTGGGTACCGGCAGGGCTGTACGCAAGAGAGAACTCATGAGGAGTGATCCGCATGACCACGAAGAGCGTTGAGACCGGAACCGTCACGGGAACCCCTGACAAGGACTACAACCTCATCTGGTTCACCGAGGCCTGCCTGGACAACGCGCTGCGTCTGGACACCTACATCCAGGACGCGCGCCGCTCGAAGGACAGCGACCTCGAGGACCTGTTCCTCCGTGCGCAGGCCAACTCCGTGCAGGGTGCCGAGGAGGCGAAGGCCCTGCTCCGAAGCCGCTTGGACGGAAACGTCTGAGCTTCCCCCCGCAACAACTACACACCGAGGTGAGATCACAATGGCACTACTTCTATGGCTGATCGCGGCAGTCCTGGTGATCGGCGGCATCCTGGCGCTGGTCCGTGGCCAAATCCTGTGGGGAGCTGTCCTCATCGTGGTCGGTCTGTTGGTCGGCCCCGGTGGGGTGAGCATCTTCACCTAGACACCGTGCGGTCCGGTGCCCCTCGTGGGCCCCGGGCCGCGTGGTGTCCGTGTGAAGTCCGGTGACGAAGTCCGGTGACGAAGTCGATGGAAAGGACCCACCATGGGTAAGTGCGCCACGTGCGGCAACGAGTACGACGAGAGCTTCGAGGTCACCACGGCCTCGGGTGAGCATCATGTCTTCGACTCGATCGAGTGCGCGGTCTCCGTGATCGCGCCGGTGTGCGTGAACTGCGGCACCCGCATCCTCGGTCACGGCGTACAGAACGAGCAGCACATCTTCTGCTGCGCGCACTGCGCTCACGAGGTCGGTGTGACCGGGGTGAGCGACCGGGTCACCAGCGGCTCCTGACGGCGGGATCCGGATGACCCGCGATCTCGCCGCAGACCTGCTCCGGCACGGCTACCACGCGATCCCCGACGCTCGGCGACGGGCCGGCGATCCGCCGGTCTGCCCGGTCAAGCTCCTCGGGGACGACGCCCTGGTCGTGAGCGGTCCCGCCTCCGTACGCCGCTTCTACGACACCAAGCTCATCCGGCGCGCCGGCGCGGTGCCGGCGCCGCTGGCGTTCCTGCTCTTCGGCCGTGGCGCCGTCCACGGCCTGGACGGCCCCGACCACCTGCACCGCAAGGCGCACTTCCTCGACCTGCTCGACGATGCCGACGCCACCCTCCACGACCTCGTACGCCGCCACCTGCGCGCGTCCTTCCGGGACCGTCGCGGGGAGACGGTGGGCGTGTTCACCCTGCTGTCCGAGGTCTACGGTCGTGCCGTCCTCGAGTGGGCCGGCATCTCGGTGCCCCATCCCGACCGGGTCGGGCGGCGCCTGGCCGCGATCGTCGACGGGTTCGGGTTCTCCGGCCCGTCCTACGCCTCGGCCTGGGCGGCCCGGCTCTGGGCCAACCGCTGGGCGCGCGGGCTGATCCGCGAGGCGCGGTCCGCCACGACCCGGTCATCGGCCCCGCCTTCGACGCCGGTGGAGATCATCGCCGCCTGGCGGGACCCGCACGACGAGCTGCTGCCGGTCTCGGTGGCTGCCGTCGAGCTGCTCAACGTGCTCCGGCCCGCCGTCGCGGTGGCCTACCTCGGCACCTTCGCCGTCCAGACCCTCGACGACGAGCCACGACTGCGTCCGGCGCTCGCCGAGGACCCCTCGCGGCGGCACGCCTTCACCCAGGAGGTACGCCGCCTCTTCCCGTTCGTCCCCGCGCTGGCCGGCATCGCCCGCCAGCACGCCGACTGGGACGGCCAGCCCGTCGCACCCGGCCAGCGGGTCGTCCTCGACGTCCCGGGAACCAACCTGGACCCGGGGTCGTGGACCGCGCCCTACACCTTCTCCGCCGAGCGGTTCGTCGACCGTGACGTCGACCCGTTCGAGCTGGTGCCGCAGGGCGGGGGAGACCCGGCCGAGGGCCACCGGTGTCCCGGCGAGCCGTCCACGATCGCGATGATCGCCGCCACCGTCGAGATCTTCGCCGGCGCCTCCTGGAGCGTGGTGGAGCGCGGGAGCACCTATCCGCGGATCCCCACTCGCGAGCGCCTGCGGATCCGGATCGACCAGTGACCGGGTCAGCGGCGGCCGGCGAACCGCAGGGCGCTGTGGTGCTCGTGCGCGAGGCGGCGTAGGGAGAGCAGGAACTCGCCGAGGACGACCTGGCCCAGGACCATCTGCTCCATCATGGCCTCGCGGTCCCGGGTGTCGTCGATCTGATCGAGGTCGTAGGCGGCGATCGCGTCGACGAGCGGGAGGTACGTCGCCGCGCCCTCCGGGTCGGTGGGGAGGCCGCTGTCGAGGATGACCTTGATGATGCCGGCGAGCCGGTCGCGCTCGGGTGCGTCCGGCCTGACCTTCGTCCACCCTGCCCGGGCCACGATCTGGTCGGCGAGCGCGCGGGTGTGCTCGTCGGGGACCTCGGGGACGGCCGTCTCGGTGCGGAGCGCGTCGCAGGCCCTGCCGAACATGTCGTGCACCGAAGCGCGGCGGTCCTGGGTGGCGTCGACCAGCGCCTTGAGCGCTCCGACCGGCACGGAGCCGACATCGCGGAGCACGCGGAGCAGGCGGAGGCGGCGTACGTGCTGGTCGTCGTAGTCGGCCAGGCGCTCGGACAGCTTCCTGCCGGGGGAGAGGAGGCCCTCGCGTACGTAGTACTTGATCGTCGCGACGCTGACGCCGGTCGTGTCGGCGAGCTCGGAGATCCGCATCGTTCCTCCGTGAAAGTGGTTGACAGTCCTGCTGGATAGGAGCACTATCCTAGACTAGATACTGTAACTATCCAGTGAGGAGACGGGAATGTCGAAGATCGCCCGGGCCTACCGGGAGGCTCCGAAGAACGTGCCGAGCGGCGTCGCGCCCGGCCACCGTGTCGCCGAGGCCGGCACCGGCGAGGTCGTCGTGTTCCTGATCGGGATGCGCGTCAACCGCTGGCGCAAGGTGCGCAGCTGGTTCCCGGTGTTCGTCGCGATGCCGCGGATGCTCGCCGAGCTCGCGAAGAACCCGGACCTCGGGCTGCTCTCGGCGCGCAGCTACTGGTCGGGGAGGGTGCTGATGACGGTGCAGTACTGGCGCAGCGTCGAGGAGCTCGGCCGGTTCGCCAAGGACCCGTCGCTCACGCACGCTCCGGCCTGGGCCGCCTTCAACCGGCGCGCGGCCTCGACCGGCGACATCGGGATCTGGCACGAGACCTACCGGGTCCCGGCCGACCAGGTCGAGACGCTCTACGGCAACATGCCGACGTTCGGCCTCGGCGCTGCGCTCGGCGCGGTCGAGCGGGCCGGCGGACGACGGAACGCGACGCACGAGCGGATGGGCTCCACTCGTCCGGAGTACGTCGAGACCCCTTAGAGCGCGGTGACGGTCTCGGTCGGCGACAGGGCCCGGGTCGGCGCGCCCCGCAGCAGGACGACGGCGAGGACGGCGGCGATCGCGGCGCTGACCGCGGCGCCGGCGAAGACGGTGTGCTCCTGGGCGATGGCGGCGCCGATGAGCAGGTCCTGGTAGTCCTCGCACATGCCGCCGCCGGTGCACACCGACGACAGCGACGGCAGGTCGGCCTGGGCGGCGTAGTAGCTGCGCAGGCCGAGCGTGGTCAGCGCCGAGATGCCGACGAGCATGCCGACCATGCGGGCCACCACGGTGAAGGACGTGGTCAGACCGTGCATCGACTGCTCGGTCGTGGCCAGGATCGAGGCGTTGACCGGCGCCAGCGCGAGACCGAACCCGAGTCCGCCGGTGACCAGCACGACCGTCGCCGACGCCGAGCGCAGCGCGTCGGCGTCCCAGCGGGCCATGAGCACGAACGCCACCGCCGCCAGCAGCATCCCGCCGCCCGCGATCACGCCGGCGGGCAGCCGCCGGGTGAGGAAGCCGCCCACGACGGCACCCACCGGTAGGGCGACCAGGAACTCCAGCAGCACCAGGGCCGCCTTCAGCTGGCTGTCGCCGTAGATGGTGGTGCGGGCGAAGAGCGGCACGTCGATCAGCGCCGCCACCAGCGCCGCCCCGACGAAGAACGAGATCAGCACCGAGCCCCAGGCGGGCATCCGGGCGAACGCGCCCCGCGGCACGATCGGGTCCTGCGCCCGGCGCAGGTGGAAGACGAAGCCCAGCAGCGCCAGCCCGCCGGCGACCAGATACCAGGTGCCCTGCTCGGAGAAGACCGCCACCTCGGGGTCGGCGGTCGCGAAGGCGAGGATCACCCCGGCCAGGGCGATCGAGAGCAGCAGCGCGCCGAGCAGATCGACCTCTTCGGTGATCCGGCCGAGCACGCGGCGTACGCCCGGCCGCAGGCCCCACTTCAGCAGGAAGGCGAGCGTGGCGACGATCGTGACCAGGCCGAGCGGGGTCAGCCAGTGCGTCGACCCGGCCGCGGGCACGTAGAGCGCACCCCAGGTCAGGTCCTGAACGAGGGCGGTCGGCTCGATCGCGAGGAGGACGAAGGCGACGCCGGCGAGGAGCAACAGCAGCAGCGCGATCAGGTCCGGCCGGAGGGACGGTTCGGCAGGGGTGCCCGAGCGGCCCAGCCGCCGGATCGCGACTGCCAGCACGACGCCGACGACGAGGTTGAGCAGGAAGATCGCCCGCCAGTCGGCGATCGCGAGCACCACCGCGCCGATGAGCGGCCCGAGCACGGAGCCGAGCTCTTGGACCGCCGAGACCAGCCCGAGCGGCACCCCACGGCGCTCGGCCGGATAGAGCGCGGCGACCAGGGCGAGGGTCGCCGGCACCAGGGCGCCGCCGCCCAGCCCCTGGAAGAACCGGCCGACCACCATCGCCGCCAGGTCCCACGAGAGCGCGGTCAGGAACGAGCCGAAGGCGAAGACCACCAGCCCGCCGACGAGCACCGGCAGATGCCCGAGGAGGTCGGCCAGCCGTCCGATCAGCGGCAGCACCGCGACATAGCCCAGCAGGAAGCCGGAGATCAGCGGTGCGGCCCGCTGCAGCTCCTCGATCGAGAGCCCGACGCCCGCCATCATGTCCGGCAGCGCCAGCACGACGACGTAGGTGTCCGCGGCGGCGAACGCCACCGCGATCGCAGCCAGCCAGAGGACCGCCCTCACGGCTTGGTGATCTCCTTCTCGACGCCGTAGTCGGTCACGTCGATCGTGTAGGAGTACGCCGCCTCGCCCTCGCCGCTGAAGTGGCCCTTGATGGTGGCCTCGGTGAGCTCGTCGGAGTCGTTGATGACGTAGGTGGCGTCGAAGTCACCGGCCGCGCCGGCGAGGATCTTCTGCACCGCGGTGGCCGGCAGCGTGCCGGTGTAGGTCGAGAGGATCTCGTCGTTGTCGGCGCCGCCGCGCACCGACTTGCCGATCTTCACGTCCTGGGTCGCGGAGAGCAGGGAGGAGATGCCGGTCTCCGGCGCGATCAGCGCCGCCGGGTCGGGTACGCCGTAGTCGGCCGGGTCGAGCTCCTGGAACGCGGTCGTGAACGGCAGCTTCGCGTAGACGACGCCGTCGACCGAGACCACCTCGACCTGCGCCTCGGCGCCCATCACGGGCACGGTCAGCGTGCCCTGGAACGCCGGCTCGCGGGTCAGGGTCCCGGTCGC
Organism: Nocardioides luteus; assembly: GCF_000960475.2. Taxonomy (GTDB): domain Bacteria; phylum Actinomycetota; class Actinomycetes; order Propionibacteriales; family Nocardioidaceae; genus Nocardioides; species Nocardioides luteus_A. The sequence continues at coordinate 20,676 of NZ_JZDQ02000008.1, forward strand.
CGCCTTCAGCGTCGTGATGCCCTCGGGCAGGTCGTCGGAGGCGATCGAGAAGTTGATCCCGCTCGTCTCGTCGAGGTGCTTCTGCGCCGAGGCGAGCACCTGCTTCGGCGTACGTCCCTTGGTCGGCTCCTCGTCGCCGCACGAGGTCATCACGAGAAGCGCGGCCAGAAGGGCGACGAGAGCGAAGGCGAGGCGTGGCAGGCTCAGGGGCATGCGGCTCAGAATGCCACGCCCTGCAACCGTCGTGGTGCCCAGGTGGCTCATCGGTGGTGTCGTCGGTGGCCTCATCGGTGGACGGGTCGCGGAGTCTCGATGCACCGCCGGATGGTGGTGACGATGCTGCCGGCGGTGAAGAGCTCGTCGTCGGAGGATTCGCTCACACGTACGTCGTGGATCTGATCCACCAGTGCCGCCAGAGCGGCCTGTGAGTCCACCTTGGCCTCCGGGTCGGCGGTGAGCCCGTCTCCCGACTCCACCAGATCCGCGAGGGCGAGCAGCGCCCGCGCCGTGGGAGGACGCAGCTCCGGGCCGAGCCCGAGCTGGTCGTTGCCTTCTCGTTCCTCCTCTTCCAGGAGCTGGGTGAGCTCCTCGACCAGCAGGCACACCCGCTCCAGGCTCGCCGCCTGCTCGAGCTGCCTGTCCAGGCGGTCTCGGTGGCGTTCCCGGCGCCTGTTCGCGCGGGACGCATCGAGGACGAGCTGCCTCGCGGCGCGCATGCTCTGCAGGGCGGGCTCCAGCTGCGCCAGGAGGTCGCTCCATTGGGTCTGTGTCGGTGGCGTGTCCCGTTGCAGGGCATGTGCCAGGCGCCGGAGCTGGACGAGGACCTCGCTGCGCACGTCGCTGATCGCCCGCTCCGTGGGCGCGAGCGGCAGCTGGGGGAAGAGCATCGTCATCACCACCCCGATCGCGGCGCCGATCAGGGTGAGGCCGCCGAAGGCACTCACGAACGCCACCGGATCCTCGGTCCCGATGATGAGCACGAACAGGGCGGCCGTCGGGACCCAGTGGCCCGCATCGTCGAGCCAACGCCAGGTTCCCGCGATCGTCCCCACCCCGATCACCAGCGCCACGGTCGCGGGGCTCGGCGAGAGCACCGCCCCGATGGCCAGGGCGATCGCCGAGCCGAGCCAGATGCTCACGATGCTCTGCACCGACGTACGAACCGAGCCCAGCACGGTCGACGACATCGCCACCACGGCACCCAGAGGCGCGTAGTAGGGGAACTCGCCCGCCGGCCCGGGGAAGACCGCGCCGACCCAGAAGGCGATCGCTCCCGCGACCGCCGTCGTCAGGGCCTGACCCCACGGCAGCCGACGGAGGCGCGCCCGGAGGCGAGCCGATCGCCCGGTTTCGGGTGTGACGGCAGATGTCATGGCAGGCTCCCTCGCTCGGCGACGGAGTGATCCGGTACCCGGTATGCCGGTTTCCTGACCTCCTCAGGTCCTCACGCGGTGACCGGCACGCGCCGGATGAGGACGCGACGGGTGAGGAGGGCGAGGAGGACGGCGACGGCACCGACCAGGACGACGGCGGCACCGAGGCCACCGAGGGCACCGGTGAAGGCCACGACCAGCAGCGGGCAGACGAACTCGCCGAGGAACAGCGCGGCGGTCCACAGGCCGGTGCCGCGGCCGCGCTGCTCGAAGCTGAGCCCGGACTGCGCCCAGACGAGCAGGGTGGGCAGCATCAGGCCGGTGCCGGCCGAGGCGACCACCGCGCCGAGCACGATGACCGGCACCACCGAGGTGGCACCGAGGACGACCAGACCGGCTCCGGCCAGCAGGAAGGCCAGGGGGAGCAGGAACGCGGTGCCGCGGCGGGAGACCCGGCCGAAGGCGTACGCACCGCCGGCCGTCGCGAGCGAGGCCAGCGCGGTGAACGCGCCGATGACGGGGACAGCGGTGATCCCGGCCGCGTCGAGGACGTAGGGCAGCTCCACGATCGGGGTGTAGAAGACGATGCCGCCGACGAGGGTGACCGCGCACGGCAGCGCGAGGGCACGGGCCGGCAGCGGCGGCAGGGGTGTGCGCTCACCAGCCCGTGCGGTCTCGCCGGCGGGCTGCCAGATGAGCGTCGCGGCCAGGACGAGGAAGAGCAGGCTGGAGGCGTAGAGCCAGAACGGGGTGCGCCAGTCCTGGGCGCCGAGCGCTCCGCCGAGAGCGAAGAACAAGGTCGCCGACAGCGACGCGAACACGGTCTGCATGCCCAGCCAGCGGTCGCGCTCGGTGCCGGAGAAGTAGTCGGAGATCAGCGTCGTGCAGCAGGTCATGATGGCCGCCTCGGCGACGCCTACCCCGGCGCGGCTGAGCACGATCGCGGCGAGCCCGTCGAGCCACAGCGGCGCGGTGCCGAAGACGGCATAGACCGCCAGGGCCATCAGGAGCAGCCGCTTGCGGCCGAACCTGTCCACGATGCGGCCGGCGAACGGCGCCAGCAGCGCGATCATCAGGGCCGGGACGGTGAGCGAGAGCGGCACCAGCGCGGTGGCTGCGCCGCTGTCGCCGAAGTGGTCCTGCATCCGGGGCAGGACAGGAGCGAGCAGCACCGCGCCGAGGATCGGCAGGCAGCTCATGAACATCAGCAGGAAGCCCTGGGGGCGTCCGGCTCGCCGGGACGGCGTGGTGGTGTCGGGCATGGGGTCTCCCACGGTCGGCCGAGATTGTGTGACAGCAGTCACAGAATCGTGGGAGACGCGGGAGGTATTGCGGAAGCCAAATCTGCTTCTGCTGGGTATCAGTCCGGTCGATGACGTGGGGTCAGTGCGGCTGATCCAACCGTGCTGCGGCACGCGCCATCATCCGGCGCAGCCAGCCGTGCGCCGGGTCGGCGCGGTGGGAGGGATGCCACCAGAACGCCTCCTTGAGCGGGAGTACGTCCCAGGGGCAGTCGAGGGTGCGGACGCCGGCGGCTCCGGCCAGCCGGGTGGCGAGCTGGCGCTGCAGCAGGGCGACGCGCGGTGTCCCGGCGACCAGGAAGGGCACCGGGAGGAAGCTCTCGGTCACCACGTGGATGTCGGGATCGAGGCCGATCATGCTGAGCTGGCGTACGGCTGGGGTGAACGCGGTCGGGGCGTGGTGGGTGACGACCCACGGCATCTCGGCGAGCTCCTCCATGGTGACCGCGTCGCCGACGGCGTCGTTGTCGGCGGAGACGACGAGCACCCAGCTGTCGGTGTGCAGCTCGACGGCGGGCACCTCGTGGACGAAGCCGTGGGGGAGGACCATCCCGTCGACGTGGCGCAGGGACTCCGGCGCCTGGTCGACGTCGGCATGGGTCTGCAGCTGGAACCGCAGGCGGACCCCCGGGGCCTCCCGGGCGACCTCGGTGGCGAGATGGTCGCCGAGGACGGTCGCGGAGTAGTCCGAGGCGACCACGGTGAACTCGCGTGTCGAGGTCTCGGGGTCGAAGCCGGGCTCGGCCTCGAAGACCCGTCGCACACCGGCGAGCGCCGTCGTGGTGGTGCCCCGCAGCTGCGTGGCCAGCGGAGTGAGGTCGTAGCGGTTGCCGGTGCGGACGAGGAGCTCGTCACCGAAGTGGCGCCGCAGGCGCCGCAGGGCCGCCGAGACCGCCGGCTGGCTCAGTCCGAGCCGCTCCGCGGCCCGGGTCACGTTGCGCTCCTCGAGCAGCGCGTCGAGGGAGAGCAGCAGGTTGAGGTCGAGGTTGTGGAGCGGATCGGCGGCCATGCTCTGACTATAAACACCATGTATAGGTGGGATAGGGGATCTGCTCTTCCTGAATAGTTTTGCGAGAGCGAGAGTGGTGCTCGTCACTCCACCCCCGCACTTCCTGGGAGATCTCATGCCCGCCATCAGCTCGGTTCTCGTCATCGGCGCCGGAACCGCCGGGACGGCGACCGCGATCCTGCTCGCCGAGCGCGGCGTCTCGGTCGACCTCGTCGACGCCAAGCCGGACCTCTCCGCCCTCGGCTCGGGGATCACCTTGCAGGGCAACGCGCTGCGGGTGCTGCGCGATCTCGGCGTGTGGGAGCAGGTGCGGACGGAGGGCTACGGCTACGACACCCTCGGCCTGCGCGCGCCCGACCCGGCCGGGAGCCTGCTGGTCGAGCTCGAGGACCACCGCACCGGCGGGCCGGACCTGCCGGCGACGGTGGGGATGTACCGCCCCGCGCTCGCCCGGATCCTGACCGACCGGGCCGCCGCGGCCGGCGCCAAGGTGCGCTTCGGGGTCACGCCGGCCGGCATCGAGCAGGACGAGACCGGCGTCGACGTCACCTTCGCGGACGGGTCCCACGGTCGTTACGACCTCGTCGTCGGCGCCGACGGGGTGCGGTCCTGGACCCGTCGGGCGATCGGCATCGACGTCGAGCCCGAGCCGGTCGGGATGGGGATCTGGCGCGCCTTCACCCGTCGACCGGCCGAGGTCACCCGCACCGACCTCTTCTACGGCGGCCCCTCCTACATCGCCGGCTACTGCCCGACGTCGGAGGAGAGCCTCTACGCCTACGTCGTCGAGCCGGCCCAGGACCGGGCCGACCTCTCGCCGGCGGAGGGCCTGGCGGTGATGCGCGAGCTCGCCGAGGCGTACCACGGGCCGTGGGACGAGATCCGCGCCTCCCTGACCGATGCCGAGCGGGTGAACCACACCCACTTCGAGAGCCACGTCGTCGACGGCCCGTGGAACCGGGGCAGGGTCGTGATCATCGGCGACGCCGCGCACAGCTGCCCGCCGACCATGGCCCAGGGCGCGGCTCAGGCGCTCGAGGACGCCGCCGTTCTCGGCGAGCTCCTCACCGGTCTCGACGATCTGGACGCCGTCTGGCCCGCGTTCACCGAGCGCCGGCTGCCGCGCGCGAAGGCCGTCGTCGAGGCCTCGCTCCAGCTCTGCACCTGGCTGAAGGCGCACGAGCGCGGTGACGTACCCGGCCTGATGGCCCGCGTCGCCGCCCTCGTCAGCGACCCGGCCTGACCACCTGTCTCACGAACCTGCCTCACGAAGGAGAACACCGTGACCATCATCGACCCCGCCGCCGAGACTCCGCCCGCCGAGCGGCTCATCACCCACCTGCGCCACGTCGACCTGGCCGTGCCCGACTACGAGCGGCAGCTGGAGTTCTACACGAGCACCTGGAAGCTCAAGGCGGAGACCACCGACTCCGGCCTGGCGTTCCTGGCCGCCGAGGGCTCCCCGGAGCAGTACTCCGTGCGCCTGCGCCGCTCCGACGACAAGCGCCTGGACCTGATCGCCTTCGGTGCGGCCAGCCCGGCCGACGTCGACGCGATGGCCGAGCGGCTCGGTCGCGCCGGCGTGCAGCTCGTCAGCGAGCCCGGCCCGGTGCTCACCCCGGGCGGCGGCTACGGCTTCCGCTTCTTCGACAACGACGGGCGTACGGTCGAGGTCTCCTGCGATGTTGCCGTGCGTCAACATCGCAGGATCGAGGAGGGGGAGTCGGTCCCGGTCAAGCTCTCTCACGTCGTCATCAACTCGCCGAACCCCGAGCAGACCGTGGCGTTCTACCAGCGCCACCTCGGCTTCGCGCTCTCCGACACCCTGATGCACCCGCGGCTGGGCTCGATGATGTGGTTCCTGCGTACGAACACCTTCCACCACAGCCTCGCGATCGCCCGCGGTCCGCACGTCGCGCTGCACCACGCCTCCTTCGAGATGCGCGGCCTGGACGAGTACATGCGCGGCACCGGACGGCTGCTGCGCGCCGGCGTGGAGAAGATCTGGGGGCCGGGGCGGCACCTGGCCGGCAACAACACCTTCAGCTACTTCCTCGACCCGCACGGCAACACCATCGAGTACACCACCGAGCTCGAGGAGCTCGCCGAGGACACCTGGCACCCGCACCTCTACGACTTCAGCGACCCCGAGGTCACCGACCAGTGGGGCACCGCCAACCCGATGAACGAGCTGATCGCCGGCAAGTCCTTCAACGACCCGGACAAGGGCGTCTTCGTCGCCCCGCCGGTCTGAGGAGGGACGATGAAGCTCGCCACCTTCCGCGACCCGGACCTGAAGCTGCCGCGTGTCGGGCTGGTCACCGGCGACGCCCTGCACCCGTTCGCCGTCCGGCACTCCATGCGCTCGCTGATCGCCGCCGGGCGCGACGTGCTCGACCGTGCCGCCGACCACGCCCGCGCGGCGACCCCCTTCGACCTCGCCGAGGTCCAGCTGCTGGCGCCGCTCGAGCCGGCCTCGGTCCGCGACTTCGTCGCCTTCGAGGAGCACGTCGAGGGCGTACGCCGCTCGGTCGACGGCGCGGCCGGGGTCCCCGGTGCCTGGTACGACGCCCCGGCCTTCTACTTCACCAACCCGCACGCGATCCTGGGGCCGGATGCCGAGGTCCCGTTCCCGGCGTCCTGCGAGGCCCGGGACTTCGAGCTGGAGGTCGCCGTCGTCGTCGGCGCCGAGGGCCGGTCGGTCGCGTCCGAGGAGGCCGGGACGTACGTCTTCGGCTACACGATCCTCAACGACTGGTCGGCCCGCGACCTGCAGGGCCGCGAGATGCAGGTCGGTCTCGGGCCGGCCAAGGGCAAGGACTTCGCGACCACGCTCGGGCCGTGGATCGTGACCGCCGACGAGCTGGAGCCGTACCGGGACGAGGACGGCTTCCTCGACCTGCTGTGCACGGTGTCGGTCAACGGCACGGAGGTCGGCCGCGACCGCCTCTCGAACATGGGCTGGACCTTCGAGACGATGATCGCGTACGCCTCCCGCGACTCCCGCGTGGTCGCCGGTGACGTCCTCGGCTCGGGCACCGTCGGCAACGGCGGGTGCCTGGCCGAGCTCTGGGGCCGTCGTGGCGTGCAGGAGCCGAAGCCGCTGCAGCCGGGAGACGTGGTCACCCTCGAGGTCGAGGGCATCGGCACGCTCGCCAACACCGTCGCGATCGCACCACCCGCGCCCGAGCTGCCGCCGGCGTGCCGCCACGACCCGGTGGCCCGATGAGCGGGCTGGCCGGACGCACGGTCGTCGTCACCGGAGCGGCCTCCGGGATCGGGGCCGCCGTGGCGTCCGCCGTGACCGCGGCGGGCGGGACCGTGGTCGGCCTCGACCGCGAGGCCGCATCCGGCGTCCGAACCTTCGATGTGCGTGACGAGGACAGCTGGGCGGAGCTGGCCGCCGAGCTCGCCGGGCCGGTGCACGGGCTGGTGAGCTGTGCCGGCGTGACCCGGCGGGCCCGGGTCGGTGCCGCGAGCGTCGCCGACATGCGGGACGCCCACGACGTCAACGTGCTCGGGCCGTTGCTCGGGATCCAGGCGCTCGCGCCGCTGATGCCGGCCGGCGGATCGATCGTCACCATCGGGTCGCTCGCCGCCCTGCAGGGGCACTACCCGGTGGCCTACACCACCAGCAAGTGGGCCGTTCGCGGGCTCACGCACACCGCGGCGCTCGAGCTGGGGGAGCGGGGGATCCGCGTCAACGCCGTCCACCCCGGCTTCATCGAGACCGCCATGACCGCCTCCGCGCCCGCTGCGTTCCGCGACGCCTCGGTCGCCGCCACCCCGCTCGGCCGCGTCGGCACGCCCGAGGAGGTCGCGTCGGTCGTGGTCTTCCTGCTCGGCGACGGGGCGGCGTACGTCACCGGCGCCGAGCTCCCCGTCGACGGCGGGGCCGCCTCCCATGCCGGCGCCAAGGCCGTCTCCGACGCCCTGCGCTGAGATCCATCACAACCAAGAGGACATGAGATGTTCGAGTACTTTCCCGGCAACTACGTCTGGAACCTGGGCGTGGTCGCCACGCTCAACTCCGGCGGCCTGATCGACGAGGTCGACCGCGCCTGCCGGCCGCTGCGCGAGCTGGCCGCGCAGGGCTCCGACGTCGGCACCGCCGAGTTCATGGCCGCCTGGCGGCGCGTCGCCGACCAGCTCGAGGAGCAGGCCGGCGAGGCCGAGAAGGCCGGCCACCGGCGTACGGCCGGGCAGAAGCTCTTCCGCGCCTCCGTCTACGTCTCCCAGGCCGAGCGGATGCAGAGCGCGAAGGACCCCGGCCGCAACGCCGAGTACCAGCGCAGCGTCGACCTGCTCGTCCGCTCCTTCGAGCTGCTCGACCAGCCGACGACGAAGGTCGCCATCCCGTACGTCGAGAACGGCCGCGAGACCAGCCTGCCCGCCTACTTCCACCCGGCCGGCCGCGACGGCGAACCGGCGCCGGTGATGATCGTGTGGAACGGCCTCGACTCGACCAAGGAGATGATGGTCAGCGCGGGGGTCCACACCGAGCTGGCCGCCCGCGGCATCTCCACGCTGATGGTCGATTGCGGTGGTGCCGGGGAGGCGCTGCGCCTGGACGGTCTCACCGCGCGCGTGGACACCGAGGCCTGGGCCGCGGCCTGCGTCGACTGGCTCGAGACGCGCTCGGACGTACGCGCCGACCGGATCGGGCTCGTGGGCTGGTCGCTCGGGGGCTACTACGCGCCCCGCGCGGCGGCGTTCGAGAAGCGGCTGGCGCTGTGCGTGGCCTGGGGTGCCAACCACGACTGGGGCGCGGTGCAGAAGCGCCGGCTCGACCGCGAGGGCGAGAACCCGGTGCCGCACTACTGGGACCACGTGCTGTGGGTGTGGGGTCAGCCCGACATCGACACGTTCATCGAGTTTGCCGAGTCGATCAAGCTCGACGGTGTGGTCGAGAAGATCACCGTGCCGTTCCTGATCGCCCACGGCGAGAACGACCGCCAGATCCCGCTGTCCTATGCGCACCGGTCCTACGACCAGGCGGTCAGCAGTCCCAAGCGAGAGCTGCGGATCTTCACACCCGAGGAGGGCGCCACCGAGCACATCGGACTGGACCACCTGCCGCACGTCATGGGCTTCGTCGCCGACTGGGTCGCGGACACCTTCGCCGAGCTGGACGCGTCATGACGGGGTTGGACCGCACCGATCCCGAGGGTGAGATCGCGAAGACGGTCGCCCGGGTCTCCAACTGGGGACGCTGGGGCGAGGACGACGTCCGCGGCACGATGAACTTCCTCACCGACACCAAGCGGGTCGAGGCCGCGGGGCTGGTGCGGACCGGCCGGTCCTACTCGCTCTCGCTGCCCTTCGACATGGACGGGCCGCAGAACGGCTGGCGGCGGCGTACGAACCCGGTGCACACCATGCTCGACACCGGCACCGACGCGGTCGCCGGTGTCCAGGGCTTCCCGCACGGGATCGGCGGCGCCGACGACGTCATCGCGATGCCGCTGCAGTGCTCGACCCAGTGGGACGGGCTGGGCCACATCTTCGACCACGGGCGGGCCTGGAACGGCCGCCCGGCGGAGTCGGTCGTGACCTCGCTGGGCGACGGCGTCACCGGGATCGAGACGGTCGCCGACGTGGTCTGCGGCCGCGGGGTGCTGCTCGACGTCGGCCGCGCACTCGGCGCAGAGCTCGACACGGAGCTCGGCACGGACGGCGAGCTCCCCGACGGCTTCGCGATCACCGAGGAGCACCTGGAGCGCACGATCGCCGCGCAGGGATCGGCCGTGGGACGCGGCGACATCGTCGTCGTACGCACCGGCCAGCTCACCCGGGCCCGCCGCGGCCTCGCGGCGGGCGAGGGCTGGGGCGGCTATGCCGGGGGACCGGCGCCCGGCCTGTCGTTCACCACCGCCGACTGGCTGCACCGCACCGAGATCGCCGCGATCGCCACCGACACCTGGGGCTTCGAGGTGCGGCCCAACGAGTTCGACGACGCCTTCCAGCCCCTCCACCAGGTCGCGATCCCGCACCTCGGGCTGTTCCTGGGTGAGATGTGGGACCTCGACGGCCTGGCCTCCGCCTGTGCTGCGGACGGCCGCTACGACTTCCTGCTCACCGCCGCACCGCTGCGAGTCACCGGGGCCGTAGGTGCGCCAGTGAACCCCATCGCGCTGCGCTGACGCCGAGGAGTCGATTCCTGACGCCGAGGGGTCGGTTCCTGACGTCGACGGGTCGATTCCTGACGTCGAGGAGTCGATTCCTGACGTCGGAGAATCGACTCCTCGCGGTCAGAAACTGACTCCTCGCGGTCAGAAATCGACGTCTCGGCGGATTATCTGTGGGCGAGGGGGGCCGGCTACGGCGTCGATGGGCTGCTCGAGTGGGACTCCGGAGCCGTCGCGGCGGGGGTCGATCTCGGGCAGGTCGATCGGTGCGCCCGACGCTGCAGCCGCCATTGCTGGGGCGGCACCGACCCAGGCGAAGACGATCGAGTCCTCACCCTTGAGATACCGGTGAGCGCGTACGCCGCCGGTGGCCCGGCCCTTGGCCGGGAACTCGCTGAACGGCGTGGTCTTCACGCTGCCGGTCTCGGTGCCGGGCAGAGCGCTCGAGGACCCGGCGACGGTGACGACCGCGGCACCCTCGGGGGCGTCGGGGGAGACGACGCCGAAGAAGACGACCTTGGACCCGTGGGCCATCCGGACCCCGGCCATGCCGCCGGCGCTGCGGCCCTGCGGGCGCACCGTGTCGGCGGGGAAGTGGAGGAGCTGGGCGTCGGAGGTGACGAAGACCAGCGACTCGGTGCCGGTGCGCAGCTGAGCCGCGCCGACGACCTCGTCGCCGTCGGCCAGCTTGATGACCTCCCACTCGTCCTTGTTGAGCAGCACCTCGGGGTTGACCCTCTTCACGACACCGAGGCGGGTGCCGAGCGCGATGCCCGGTCCGTCGGTGGCCAGCGTGGTCAGCGCCAGTGCGCGCTCGTCGGACTCCAGCGAGAGCAGCGCGGACAGCGGCAGGCCGCCGGACAGGTTCGGGTCACCGGCGGTCGGCGGCATCGCCGGCAGGTCGAGCACCCCGAGACGTACGAGACGGCCGCGGGAGGTGAGCACGCCGATCTGGCCTCGGACGGTCGCCGGGACCACCGAGACGATCACGTCGTGGTTGGCTCGCGCCGACCCCGTGGAGAACGGCTCGGCGTCGGAGGAGCGCGCCAGCAGCCCGGTCGAGGAGAGCAGCGCGAAGCACGGGTCGTCGGCGACCTCGAGGCTCATCGCCTCCAGCGCCGGGGTCCCGGCCGAGGCCAGGAGCACGGTGCGGCGTGGCGTACCGAACGTCTTGGCCACCTCGGCGAGCTCGTCGGAGACGACCTTCCGGAGCATCTCGTCGTCGCCGAGGATCGAGTCGAGGTATTCGATGGTGGCCTGCAGCTCGTCGCGCTCCTTCTCCAGCTCGATCTTGGAGAACTTCGTCAGCCGGCGCAGGGCCATGTCGAGGATGTACTCCGCCTGCGGCTGGCTCAGGTCGAAGACCGACATCAGGCGCTCGCGAGCCTCGCCGGCGTTGTCGGAGGCGCGGATCAGCTGGATGACCTCGTCGATGTCGAGGATCGCGATCAGCAGACCCTCGACCAGGTGCAGCCGGTCGGCGGCCTTGTCGCGGCGGAACTGCGAACGGCGGCGGACGACGTCGTAGCGGTGGCCGAGGAAGACCTCGAGCAGCTCCTTGAGGCCGAGGGTGCGCGGCTGGCCATCGACGAGCGCGACGTTGTTGATGCCGAAGGAGTCCTCCAGGGGCGTCATCTTGTAGAGCTGCTCGAGCACGGCCTCGGGCACGAACCCGTTCTTGACCTCGATGACGAGGCGGGTGCCGTGCTGACGGTCGGTGAGGTCCTTGAGGTCGGCGATGCCCTGGATCTTCTTGGACTGCACCAGCGTCTTGACCCGCTCGATGATCTTCTCGGTGCCGATGTTGAACGGCAGCTCGGTGATCACGATGCCCTTGCGGCGCCCGAACGTCTCGATCCGCGTGGTGGCGCGGATCTTGAAGGAGCCTCGGCCGGTCTCGTACGCATCCCGGATCCCGTCCAGGCCGACGATGGTGCCGCCGGTGGGGAGGTCGGGGCCGGGGATGAACTTCATCAGCGTGTCGAGCTCGGCGCCCGGGTGCTTGATCAGGTGGCGCGCGGCGGCGATGACCTCGATCAGGTTGTGCGGGGCCATGTTGGTGGCCATACCGACCGCGATGCCCGTGGCGCCGTTGACCAGCAGGTTGGGGATCGCCGCGGGGAGCACGCTCGGCTCCATCTCCCGCGAGTCGTAGTTGGGCCGGAAGTCGACCGTGTCTTCCTTGATGTCATCGGTCATCGCCAGCGCGGCCGGGCCCATCCGGGCCTCGGTGTAACGCATCGCCGCAGCGGGGTCGTCGCCGCCGGGGGAGCCGAAGTTGCCGTGCCCGTCGATCATCGGCAGCCGCATGGCCCACGGCTGCGCCATCCGCACGAGCGCGTCGTAGATCGCGCCGTCACCGTGCGGGTGCAGCTTGCCCATCACCTCACCGACGATGCGGGCACACTTCACGTGGCCGCGGTCGGGACGTACGCCCATGTCGTTCATCGTGAACAGGATCCGGCGCTGCACGGGCTTGAGGCCGTCGCGGGCGTCGGGCAGCGCCCGGGAGTAGATGACGGAGTAGGAGTACTCCAGGAAGGAGGACCGCATCTCCTCCCCGATGTCGGTGTCGAGGATGTGCTCCTCGAAGTCGTCGGGGAGATCCTGGGTGGTCTTGCCGCGTGCCATAAGGGGCATTGTCTCGAATCCCTGTGCGAGCGCGCCACCGGGCTCGCCGTAAGGGTGCGGTCAGTGGTCTGCGGACCACTCCTCGGCCCAGGCGTCCAGGGGCGCCATCAGGTCGAGCAGGCTCCTGCCGTCGTCGGTGAGGTCGTAGCCGCCGGCATGGGTCACCAGGCCGGCCTCGCTCAGCTCATGGAGCCGAGCGGTCAGCACGCTCGAGGACATCCCGCCCGCGGCGTGCTGCAGCTCGCGGAAGGTCATGGCCTGCCCCTCGCGCAGCTCCCACAGGACCCGGAGCGCCCAGCGGCGACCCAACAGGTCGAGGAGCACCATGATCGGCCGTCCGGTCCGGGAGCCTCGGACCGGGCGGCCAGGCATGGGTGTCGTCATATTTGCTTTCCTTTCCGAAGCGCCGACGCTAGCATCCAGGCCATGCCTCTGAAATCGAAGCAGCCTCGGGTCGACCCTGTGCACCCGCCTTACGACGAGGACACCCAGGCCGCCCTGGACCTCCTCGGTCCGCCGATCCAGCTCTTCCGCGTCATGGCGAGGCGTCCCGAGCTGGCTCGCGGCGTGGCGGGCTGGGGCCGCCACTACTTCTCCCGGCGCTCGGCGCTGACCCTGCGGCAGCGCGAGCTGGTCATCGACCGCACCACGGCACTCTGTGGAGCCGACTACGAATGGGGCGTCCATGTCGCCCACTTCGCCGAGAAGGCCGAGCTCGATCCGGCACAGCTCGCCTCGCTCGCCCATGGCCTGCCCGACGACCCCTGCTGGACGCCGACCGACCGCGCGGTTCTTCGGGCGGTGGACGAGCTGCACGCGGGTGCCGACATCAGTGACGTGACCTGGGTCGCGCTGATCGGCGCGACCGGCGAGGACGCCGCAGTCGAGCTGACCCTGCTCGCCGGCTGGTACCACGCGATCTCGTTCGCCGTACGCGCCCTGCGGCTGCCCCTCGAGCCCGGCACCGAGGCCCTGGCCGCCGTGGGCGGGGACCGCTCGTGAGCATCGCCGAGACGCCCGAGCCGTACACGGCCGTCATCTTCACCTCGCAGCCCCGGGGCGAGAAGAGCCCCGGGTGCTCCGGCCCGTCACCTGTTGGTAGCGGGGCCGAAGCGCCCGGGACCCTCTCCTCAGCGACGGATCAGTCGACCTCGGCGCCCGGAAGTGCCGCGCCGGGCACCTCGTCGGGGAGGTAGATCTTCTTGTCGCCCGGGTAGGGCAGCTGCCAGTGGTGGGCGTCGTACCAGGTGTAGCGGTTCATCAGCTCCGGGTTGGCGTAGTCGGGTGCGGCCGAGACGTCACCCCTGGTGGTCAGGCGCTGCTTGCTCGCCCACTTCTGCCACTCCTCCGAGTAGGAGACGTACGCCTCTGGGGTGCTCCGCGGGGCCACGGCCTGCGGGCCGGTGGGCTCGTCGAGACCGCACTCGGGCGGCGTCTTGATGCCCTCGGTCAGGGAGATCCGGTTGGGGACCGCCTCGAACGGGGTGAAGTCCGGCTTGACCTGGAACGCGTCGAACATCGGGGTGGCCGCGGCGACCTTCTGGTTCAGCGGCTCGGCACCCAGGATCTGCTCGATGGTGCGGATCATGCTGATCTGGGAGTAGTAGGTCGAGACCGTCTTCCCGTGCGCGGCGTACGGGCTGATCACCTGGATCGGTGCCCGGTGGCCGTCGACGTGGTCGGCGCCGTTCTGGGAGTCGTCCTGGACCACGAAGATCGCGGAGTCCTTCCAGTACTTGCTGTGCGAGATCTCCTCGACGATCCGGCCGACGGCGAGGTCGCCGCTGGCGACGTTCGACCGGGACGAGACCGGGCCGCCGGTGTGGTCGTCGGAGAGCCAGACCATGTTGAAGTCCGACGGACCGTTCGTGCGGAAGTCCTGTTTCCAGATCTCGGCCCGGTACAGGTCGGGGATCTGCATGTCGAACGGCGGCGCGGTCGGCACGGTGATGTCGTTGAGCGAGGGGATCGGCGAGCCGTAGTCACCCTTGAGCTCGGGAGAGGTCAGCTGAGCGGGGTCGCCACCCTCCTGGACCGACTTGGTCGCGCAGTAGTATTGCTGCCAGGTCCCCGAGGGCTTCCCGGTGGTGTAGATGAACTCGCCGAAGTTCCGTGCCGAGTGGCCGGCGTCCTTGATCGCGGTCCACAGGAATCCCGAGCGCTGATGGCCCAGGACGTCCTCCTCGGTGTCGTAGCTGCGGATGTACTCGCCGGCGCTCGACTCGGTGTACTCCGGGTTGTCGCCCTGCATGATCCAGTTGTGACCCTCGGCCGAGTTGGTGCCGGTGTCGTAGGTGTTGTCGTAGAGCCCGAACTGGCGCGACAGCGCATGGGTGTTCGGGGTGACGTCCTCGCCGAACTGGGCCAGCGACGGGTCCCCGTTGCCTTCGGGCTGGTCGCCGTGGATCTGGTCGTAGGTGCGGTTCTCCTTGACCAGCATGAACACGTGCTTGATCGTCGAGGGGTCGCCGATCCGCTTGGGCACCGCGACCGGCGAGACGTTGCTGCCCTTCACGGCGTGCTTGACGTCGGAGTCCGCGCCGCCCCAGCCGTTCTGCTTGAAGACCTGCGGGGTGTACGTCGCCTTGATCTCGGCATCGCTCGGCAGGGTGAAGCGGGTCAGCGAGGCGGTCGTGCCGTGGGTGCCGTGTCCCTTGACGACCGGGACCTCGGGGCCCTTGTTGAAGGTGATCTCCGGGCCACGGGCGTCGATGCCGCGGCGGTTGGCCACGTAGACCTTTCCACCGACGGGAAAGACGTCCTCGGGGTAGTAGTCGGTCGGGACCAGGCCCACGTAGCTGACCGGGTCGAGGGCGCTCGCGCCGAGCTTGTAGACCGCGATCGCGTTCGCGCGCCCGAGGCTGACCAGCAGACGTCCCTCCTGGACGGCGATGCCGGTGGGCTCGTAGCCCACCTTCGAGCTCTGCCACGGCTGGGCGGAGATCGTCTGGACGACCTTGTCGGTCGCCACGTCGACCACGGAGATGGTGTCGTCGTTGGTGTTGGCGACGTAGAGGGCCTTGCCCTGCACGTGCATGGCGGTCGGGTGCAGGCCGACCTCGATCTGGCCCACGGGCGCGCCGGCGTCGGCGGTGTCGATGACGCTGAGTACGCCGGTGGTCGAGGTGCCCTTGTGCGGGTCGGCCGGCACCTCGGTGCCGTAGGACCCGATGGTGTCCTCGCCGGCGTGGGCCGTGCGGCCACCCTCGTCGCTGACGTACAGCTTGGTGCCGACGAACCGCAGCTGGCGCGGGGCGATGCCGACCGGCCAGGTCCGCTTCACCGTGCCGTCGGCCGGGTTGATCGCGACGACCGAGTTCTGACCGTTGGCCGCGGCGTACAGGGTGGACCCGTCAGGGGAGAAGGCCATCCCGGCGGTCAGCGCCTGCCTGCCGTCGACGTCGGGGAGCGCGATCTTGGAGCCGGTGCCCGGCTTGCCGTCCGCGTTCACCGGGAACCGGGTGATGCCCTTGGCGTTCGGCATGAACAGGAACGCGCCGTCGGGGGAGTAGCGCGGACCCTCCTGGCCGACGGTGTTGTCCGGCAGCTTGGCGTCCACGCCGGAGGCGGTGCCGCCGCGCCAGATCAACTTGTAGGTCTGCAGGTCGAAGATCTGCAGCGAGACCGAGCGGTCGTTGGCGGTCGCCGCCAGGAACCGCCCGTCGGGGCTGACCGTCGAGCCCATGAACTTGCCGTACTCGGTCATCAGCCGGTCGCCGAGGGGCTTCAGGATCTGGTTGGAGGAGATCTGCAGGCCGTCGGCGTACTCCTGGCCGACCAGGTTCTCGCCGAACCCGGCGGTGGTGCCGTACGCCACGCCGCCGGTGACCGCGAGCGCGAGTCCACCAGCGAGCGCGGCGACCGTGCGGCGCCGTGACGGGAGCCGACGGGACCGCTTCACAACGCGGTTGCGCGTGATGTTCATTCCTGTCCTTTCGCTTCAGCAAGCAGGTCGACGAGCCCGTCGAACTGCCACAACGGGTTCGGCGCGTCGCCCGTGGGGGTGCGAACCTGGAAGAACCCGTTGACTTCCTTGGGGCCGTCGCCGTCGGCGGTGAACCGACCGTCGGGCAGCACGTCGAGCTGGTAGATCGCGTTGCCCTCGGCGGTCGCGCCCGGCAGGGTCCAGGTGACGACGCAGCGCCAGTCGGCTCCCGGTCCGGCGTCCTCCACCCGCTCGCCGCCCTTGTCGCAGGCCGCGGTGGCGTGGAGCTCGCCCTCGGTGACGACCGGGCGGCCCAGCCGCTCGGTCTGCAGGACGTACAGGTGCGAGAAGGAGGTGGAGAGGGCCGACTCCAGCTTCACGCGCTCGACCCCGTTGCCGACGGCGCCGGTCGCCGCCGCGATGACGCCGGTCGAGACCACGGCCAGGGCGACCAGCGGGGCGAGACCGACCAGGGCGAAGCGGCTCGCGTTGCCGTCGAAGGCGATGTTGGTGAAGTCGCGACGGGTGAAGATCCGGTAGGCGAGAAAGGTCGCCAGGGCCGTCCAGGCGAGGCTGACCGCGATCCCGATCCACAGCGCGGAGAGCTGAGCGGGCTCGGTGGTCAGGCCGCGGTAGGAGAGGAAGGCGTTGATCGGCAGCGCCATCCGCAGAGCCACCGGGATCGGCAGCAGCTGGACGCCTTCGAGCACGAGGGCGACGGCGACCGGCATGAGCAGCCCCAGTGGCGAGCGGCCGAGGGCCACCGAGCCCAGCAGGCCGACGGCCGAGAACGCCAGCGTCGGCGGTACGACGCTCAGCCAGGCCAGCGCGATCGTGCGGGCCAGCGCCGCGGAGGAGAGCTGGTGCCCGTCCAGGCCGGGCAGCGGGTGGGCGCCGACGGAGAGCACGCCCCCGACGACCGAGGAGAGCGCCAGCGCGGCGAGCAGCACCAGGGTGGCGGTCAGCGCCGCGAGCGTCTTGGCCCAGAAGATCCGACGCGGCGAGCGTACGGCGATCAGCAGGTGGCGCCAGGTGCCGAGCCGGTCCTCGGCGGCGAAGATGTCACCGGCGACGACGGAGGTGAGCAGCGGCAGCGCGAGCGTGCCCATGAAGACCAGGATCGTCAGCGAGCCGGCCCAGCCGGACTGGTTCATCAGCCGGCCGTAGACCGCGTCGGCGGGCAGCGTCGTCTGCCGGCTCACCACGGCGGTGTAGATCGCCGGGGCCAGCAGGCAGGCGAGGAGGACCACCCGCAGGCGCCACTGCGAGACCAGCTTCACCATCTCGAAGCGGTAGCCGCGCCGCAGGGCCACGGGCTCGGTCCGGCGGGGCTCGTCGAGAGTGAGGGCGGTCATCGGGTGAGCTCCTGATCGTCGGCGCCGGTGAGGGCGAGGAAGGCGGCCTCGAGCGGGGGCACGACCGGGCCCAGCTCGCGGATGGCCGCGCCGGCCCCGACGAGGCGCCGGACCAGGTCGTCGATCTCGGCCTCGTGGCCACGTACGACCAGGGCCGGCTTGTCGCCCGCCGCCTGCTTGCGGCCGGCGACGAGGGTCAGAGAGGTCTCCTCCTCGGCGATCCGCCGGGCCTCGGCCGGGTCGCTGGTGACCAGGCGGTAGTCGAGCTCGCCGCTCTCGGCCTCGAGCTTCGAGACCGGGCCCGAGAACACCACGCGGCCGGTGGCGAGCAGCGTCACCTCGTCGCACAGCGCGGCCAGGTCGTCCATCCGGTGGCTCGAGAGGATGACGGTGGCGCCCGAGTCGGCGAGGTCGGTGAGCACCTGGTGGACCTGACGCTTGCCGACGGGGTCGAGCCCGTTGGCCGGCTCGTCGAGGATCAGCAGCCGAGGCTTTCCGAGCAGGGCCGCGGCGAGCCCGAGCCGCTGGCGCATCCCGAGAGAGAAGCCGCGCACGGTGTCGTCGGCGACCTCACCGAGACCCACCCGGTCCAGCAGGTCGTCGATGTCGCCGCTCGCCCGGACCTCGCCGCGCAGCGATGCCAGCGAGGTGAGGTTCTGGCGGGCGGTGAGGCCGGGATAGGAGCCGGGCGAGTCCACGAAACCCGCGACGCCGTGGGCGACCGAGAGCACGTCCCCGCTGGGCACACCGAGGATCTCGAGCGTCCCCTTGTCGGCCACCGACAGGCCGAGCAGCAGGCCCAGTAGCGTGGTCTTCCCGGCCCCGTTCGGGCCCACCAGGCCGTGGATCTGTCCTGCCGGCACGTCGAGATCGACATCCTCGAGAGCGATCACGTCGCCGAAGATCTTGGTGAGACTGCGCGCATGCACGGCCGCGCGAGCTGACATCGGGGCTCCTCTGGGACGACAGGACCGCGCGCCGCCGAGGCGGCGCGCTGAGCATTTCCCGAGAAGTCGAAGCTACGAGTGACGGGTGACGGGGCCGCCCGACTTGGGCGAACGGTCAGGAAATGCGGGATGGCAGCTGGCGGGACCCCTCAGGCCCCTTTCGTACGCCGCGCAGCCGCGTACATTGGAGGGGTCCGGAGTCACCGGTTCAACGCACATGGAGGTGCTTGAAGATGGCTGTCACCCAGATCGAACTCGATGACGAGCTGCTCGCCGAGATCCAGCGGATCTCCGGCGCGACCACACCCCAGGAGGCGGTGGAGTTCGCCCTCCGCGAGCTCGTCATCCGCAACCACGAGGGCGACGCTCCCAAGCATGCCCAGAAGCTGGCGCGGAACTGGGACTACGACGGCTGGCGGGTGCTCAACGAGCGCGACCGCGCCAACGTCGTACGTCACTGATCGAGCACCAGGTCGAGTAGCCCGGGGAACCGGCGGTCGAACTCGTCGCGCACCAGCCGGTTCATCCGCCGGTTGCCCTCGTCGCGCTGCTCGAGGAGACCGGCGTCGACGAGGGACCTGAAGTGATGGGTCAGCGTCGACTTCGCCACCGGGAGGTCGAACTGACCGCACGCGATCGTCCACGGGTCGGCGTCGGCCAGCTGCCGGAGGATCGAGCGGCGCACGGGGTCGCCGACCGCATCGAGGGCGCGCTGGAGGTCTGAGTCGGCTGCCGGGGTGCGGGAATCGGTTGACATGTTCGATCTCCGTCGTACAAGGTTGGGATGTTCGATCATCGTCGAACATAGTCGATCGGAGGGATTCCGGCATGCCCGACCAGCAGAAGGTGGACGAGCTCAAGAAGCGGCTCACGTCGTACGGGGTGTGGACCGGTGCGCGGCAGTGGACGGACCTCGGCCGGGCCCGTGAGGTGGCGGCCGAGGTGGAGAGCCTGGGGTACGGCGCGATCTGGGTCGGGTCCTCCTCGATGCCGTTCGCGCTGCACGAGGCCCTGCTCGCCGGCAGCACCGACCTGCTCGTCGTGACCGGGATCGTGAGCATCTGGGAGAACCCCGCGGCCGCGGTGGCGGCCCGCTACGCGGAGCTCGACGCGACGTACGGGGGCCGGTTCGTGCTCGGTCTCGGCAACAGCCATGCTCAGCAGGTCGGCGAGCAGACGTACGTCAAGCCGTACAGCCGAACCGTCGCCTACCTCGACGAGCTCGACGCTGCCGGCACGGTCCCGGAGGAGGGTCGGCTGCTGGCCGCCCTCCGTCCGCGCATGCTCGGCCTCGCCGGCGACCGCACGGCCGGCGCGCACCCCTACCTGATGCCGCCGGAGCACACCGCGCACGCACGGGCCGTGCTCGGAGCGGGACCTCTGCTGGCGGCCGAGCAGAAGGTGGTCCTCGAGACCGACCCGGCACGCGCCCGCGCCGTCGCGCGGGAGCGCCTGTCGATGTACCTCGGCCTGCCCAACTACACCAACGCACTGCTGGACTACGGCCTCGTGCCGGAGGACTTCGAGGGCGAGGGCAGCGACCGCTGGGTGGACCTGGGCGCCGCCTGGGGCGAGGAGCATGCGGTGGCGGCCCGTCTGCATGCTCACCGTGACGCCGGAGCGGACCACGTGCTGGTCCAGGTGCTCACCGAGCGGGGCCTCTCCGATCTGCCGCTGCCCGAGTGGCGCAGGCTTGCGAGCGCTCTCCAGCTCCCGTGACGATCCGGCAGGGCTCGCCATGAGCGTCGACCTGGGACCAACCGCTAGATTTCTCTCGTGACCGCGCAGCAGACCCCGCCGTACCCCTCCCACTGGGAGGCGGACGTGCTGCTGCGCGACGGTCGGACGGCTCACATCCGGCCGATCCGGTCGGCGGACAAGGACCTGCTGGTCGACTTCTACGACCACCGGGTCAGCGACGAGTCGAAGTACTACCGCTTCTTCTCGCCGATGCCGCACCTCTCGGCCCGGGACGTCGCGCGCTTCACCGAGGTCGACCACAAGGACCGGGTCGCGTTCATCCTCACCCTGAGGGGCCGGATGATCGCGGTCGGGCGCTACGACGTGGTCAAGCCCGGCGAGGCCGAGGTCGCCTTCCTCGTCGAGGACGACTACCAGGGGCGCGGGATCGCGCAGATCCTGCTCGAGCACCTCGCCCAGGCGGGACGCGAGCGTGGGGTCACCAAGTTCACCGCCGACGTGCTCCCCGACAACGCCCGGATGATCCAGACCTTCCGCGACGCCGGCTACAAGGTCGCCAGCGTCTACGAGGACGGCGTCATCTCGCTGCAGTTCGGGATCGACGTCACCGACACCGCGGTCGGCCGCCTCGCCCTGCGTGAGCACGAGGCCGAGGCCGCCTCGATCCACCGCTTCTTCAACCCGCGCTCGGTCGCGGTCATCGGCGCCAGCCGGCGGCAGGAGACCGTCGGTCAGGCGCTCGTACGCAACCTGGTGATCGGTGACTTCACCGGCCGGGTCTACATGGTCAACCCCAGCTCCAGCGCGGTCAGCGGGATGCCCGCCTACAAGAGCGTCCAGGACATCCCCGACGACGTCGACGTGGCGATCGTCGCGGTGCCCGCTGACGCCGTGCAGGACGTCGTGCTCGACTGTGCCGCCAAGGGCGTGCACGGGCTCGTGGTCATCTCCAGCGGCTTCGCCGAGACCGGCGAGGAGGGCCGTCAGCGGCAGCGCCGGCTGGTGAACCTGTCCCGCTCCTACGGGCTGCGGCTGATCGGGCCGAACGCGCTCGGCGTCATCAACACCGACCCGCAGGTCAGGATCAACGCGAGCCTCGCCCCGACGATGCCGCCACGTGGTCGTGCCGGCTTCTTCTGCCAGTCCGGTGCGCTCGGCTCGGCGATCCTGGAGAAGGTCAACAACCGAGGCCTGGGCCTCTCCACCTTCGTCAGCGCCGGAAACCGCGCCGACGTCTCCGGCAACGACCTCCTCCAGTACTGGGAGGAGGACGTCTCGACCGAGGTCGTGATGATGTACCTCGAGTCGATCGGTAACCCGCGGAAGTTCTCCCGGATCGCCCGCCGCGTCTCGCAGCGCAAGCCGATCGTCGCGGTCCGCTCCGGGCGCACCACCCAGGGTGTGCCTATGGGCCACGCGGTGCGGAAGATCAGCGCCCCGCCGGCGGCCGTCGACGCGATGTTCCGCCAGGCCGGGATCATCCAGGTCGACACCCTCGACGAGATGTTCGACGTCGCCCAGCTGCTCGCCCACCAGCCGCTCCCGCGCGGCCGGCGGGTGGCCATCGTCGGCAACTCCGACGCCTTGGGGCTGCTGGCCGCCGACGCCGCCGTCTCGGTGGGGCTGCAGGTCAACAAGCAGGTCCCGCTGCCCACCGAGCCCTCTGCCGAGGACTTCGAGGACGCGCTCGACGCGGCCATCGACGACCCCGAGGTCGACGCGGTGATCTCGGTCTACATCCCGCCGCTCAACGTCTCCGGCGAGGAGATCGCCAACGTGCTCGCCGCGGTGGGGGAGCAGTCCGACAAGCCGCTGGTCACCAGCTTCCTCGGTGCCGAGGGTGTGCCCGAGCTCCTGCGCGTCCCCGACGTCGCCGGCTCGACCGCCGGTCGCGGCTCGGTGCCGTCCTACTCCTCGGTGGAGTCGGCCGTGCGCGCGCTGGCCAAGGTCGTGGAGTACGCGGTGTGGCTGCGCTCCGCCGACGGCGAGACGCCGTGGCTCAGCGCCGAGGAGTGCGACCCGCGGACCGCGCGCAAGATCGTCACCGACGTGCTGGCCGCGCGCCCCTCGGGTGGCGAGCTGAGTCGTGAGGACCTGACGATGGTGCTGGCGGCGTACGGCATCAAGCTGTGGAACACCCACAAGGTCACGACCCTCGAGGAGGCGATCTCCGCCGCGGAGGACCTCGGCTGGGACGTCGTGCTCAAGGCGACCGTGGAGAGCGTGCGGGAGCGGCCCGACCAGGCCCACGTCGTACGCAACATCGACGACGTCGACGAGATGACCGAGGCCTGGGAGCTGATCACCAGCCGGATCCCGCCCGAGACCGGCGGGTTCGCGGTGCAGCGCACCGCTCCGCCGGGCGTCCCGGTCACGATCCGGTCGATGGAGGACCCGCTCTTCGGGCCGGTGGTCTCCTTCGGCATCGCCGGGCCGATCACCGAGCTGCTGGCCGATCGCGCCTACCGGATTCCGCCGCTGTCGCAGCGCGACGCGGCCTCGATGGTGCGCGAGATCAAGTCCGCGCCGATGCTCTTCGGCTACCGCGGCGGCGACATGGTCGATGTCGACGAGATCGAGCGGCTCGTCCTCAAGGTCGCCCAGCTGCAGAACGACCTGCCCCAGATCTCCTCCCTCGACCTGTCCCTGGTCCTGGTCGGCCTGGAGTACTCCGCCGTCCTCACCGCCAGCGCCAGGGTCGACCTGGTCGCCGACCCGCGGTCCGACTGGTTCGTACGCCGTCTCAACCCTGCGGTGGGCGACACCCTTCCTGGCTAGGCGGCCTGTGGCGGCCCATGGAAGGATGGGGACCATGAGCACCCGCACCGATGATCTCGACCGCGCCGACGACCTGCGCGCCGAGATCGACCGCACCGGCTACTACCCCGAGGTGGTCGCCGACTGCGTCGCGTCCGCCGTCGCGGGGGAGAAGGTGTCCTCCTTCTTCCTCCACCACGAGCCGACCTTCGACCGTGACGAGGTGCGCCGCCACCTCTCCGTGCTGGTGCTGACCCCGACGCGGCTGATCCTGGCCCACACCGACGAGCACGCCGGCGACGACCTGCTGCCCGAGCCCTACACCTCGACCTCGACCGAGGCCGTGCGCATCGACTCGGTCAACTCCGTCGTGGTGACCCGGATGATCACCAACCCGACCAAGGGGTCCAGCAAGCCGGCCGAGGTGGTCATGACCATCGGCTGGGGTGGCGTCAACCGGGTCGACCTGGAGCCCGCGGGCTGCTCGGACCCCAACTGCGACGCCGACCACGGCTACACCGGCGTCCTCACCCCCGACGACTTCTCCCTGCGCGTCTCGGCCGCCGCCGACGGTCACGACTCGGTCGCCCGCCTGCTCTCCTTCGCGGAATCGCTCTCGGCTCGCACCCACAACCGGTGAGAGCAGGGTGACCGGGTTTCTCGCCCCCGCCTACGGGGAGCGCTCACTGGGTGATGTCCTGCCGGCGGTCGCCGCCGCCATGGGCGTCCCGTTGGGCACCTCGGAGGCGAGATCCGGTCTCGAGCTTCCGTCGGCGGCTGCGTACGTCGTCTTCCTCGTCGACGGGATGGGCACCAACCTGCTGCGGCGCTACGCGCACGCGGCGCCGTTCCTGGCCTCGCTGAGCGAGGACCAGGAGGCCGGTACGGCCGGGGTGCCCTCGACGACGGCCACCAGTCTGACCTCGTTCGGGACCGGGCTGACGCCCGGCGGCCACGGCCTGGTCGGCTACACCTCCCGGATCCCCGGCACCGAGCATCTTCTCAACGCGCTGCAGTGGCGCAAGGACGTCGACCCGGTCGAGTGGCAGCCCAACCAGACGGTCTTCCAGCGGCTGGGCGAGGCCGGGGTGCCGGTCACGGTGATCAACAAGCGGGCCTTCGGGGGCTCCGGTCTGACCATCGCCGCCCACCGGGGCGCGGAGTTCGTCGGCGCCGACCGGGTGGGGGAGCGGATCGCCTCGGCCGTGGCGCTGTCGCGGGTGCCGGGATCGCTGACCTACCTCTACGACGGCGACCTGGACTGGACCGGCCACAAGTACGGGGTCGCCTCCTCGCCGTGGCTGCAGCAGCTCTCCATGATCGACGCCGAGGCCGAGCAGCTGCGCGACGCCCTCGACCCGTCCGTACGCCTGCTGGTGCTCGCCGACCACGGCATGGTCGACTCTCCCGCCACCTCCCGCACCGACATCGACGACTTCCCCGAGCTGCGCCACGGCGTCGCCCTGGTCGGCGGTGAGGCCCGCTTCCGCCACCTCTACTGCTCCCGTGGCGCGGTCGACGACGTGGTCGCGACCTGGGCGGAGACGCTGGGCGACAAGGCCGAGGTGATGACCCGGGAGACCGCGATCCGTCGTGGCTGGTTCGGACCGGTCACCCCGTCGGTGCTGCCGCGGCTCGGCGACGTCATCGTCGCCTCCCACGGTGAGCATGCGGTGGTCTCGACGAGCCTGTTCCAGTACGAGACGACGCTGGTCGGGCTGCACGGGTCCCTGACGCCCGACGAGATGCTCATCCCGCTGCTCGTCTCCTAGCCGGGAATGATCCTCGCCATCTAATGGTTGCTGCATGACTATCCATTAGGGACACGTGCCGTGTCCGGCGGGAGAGGTGTGTCATGGGCGAGCACAGGATCGAGCACGGATTCGAGCACAGGATCGAGGGTCGGCGATGACCGGGCACTACGGGCAGGTCGCGTTCACGCCACTGGTGGCGGAGCACCAGGCGATCCACGGGAGCGCGGCGGCGTACGCGCGCATGGCCGAGGTCGACGGCGTGCCGGACCGGATCGGCAGGGCCGAGGCGGCGTTCATCTCGTCGCGGGACAGCTTCTTCCTGGCCACGGTCAGCGAGACGGGGTGGCCCTACGTCCAGCACCGCGGCGGGCCGCCCGGATTCCTCAAGGTCGTCGACGAGACCACGCTGGGGTTCGCCGACTTCCGCGGCAACCGGCAGTACATCACCCGCGGCAACCTCGACCACGACGAACGGGTCTCGCTGTTCCTGATCGACTACCAGCTCCAGGCCAGGATGAAGATCTTCGGTCGCGCGCGGGTCGTCGAGCCCGAGGACGATCCCGAGCTGGTCGCCTCGCTCGCTCCGGTCGGTCATCCGGCACGGGTCGAGCGCGGGATCCTGATCGACGTCGAGGCGTACGACTGGAACTGCAAGCAGCACATCCCGCAGCTGGTGCCCCTGGCGGTCGCCCGGAACACCGTCGCGGAGCTGACCGAGCGGATCAGCGAGCTCAAGGCTCAGCTTGCTGCCGCGCGCGGCGGGCTAACGGCCGAGGCCTAGACTGACCATTAGAACGATGACGGAGGAGACGCCCGTGGAGCTGCAGGTGCCGGTGCTGTACCCGACCCAGCCCCGGGCCGTACGCCTCATGAACACGATCTGGGCCGACCGGACCTCGGTCCACGACTCGCTGGAGAGCAAGGCGCATCTGCGGGCCTGGGCCGGGGAGGCTGGGCTCGGGCACCACGAGGACCTCGGCGAGCACGACCTGGGCCGGGCGCAGGCGTTGAGGGACGCCCTGCGCCGGCTGGCCGCGGACGTGACCGGCGACAGCCGGCCGCACAGCGTCCCGGAGGGGATCGGCGCCGAGGCGGCGCTGGCCGTGCTCAACGAGTTCGTCTCCCACTGCGCGCCGGTCCTGCGTCACGGCCCGCAGGGTGGCTACGTGCGCGAGTGGCTCACCGACGGCTCCGGCCTGCAGCGCGAGCTGAACCTGGTCGCGCTGGAAGGCTCCGAGCTGCTCACCCGGCAGCCGCCCCAGGAGCTGAAGGCGTGCGGCGGCCCGGGCTGCGTCCTCTACTTCGTCCGCGACCACCCCCGGCGTGAGTGGTGCTCCGCGGGCTGCGGCAACCGGGCCCGGGTCGCTCGCCACTATCGACGGAACACGTCCAGCCACGAGGGTCCCGCCACGCGCCGCGGCGCGGACCACTAGGCTTCCGCGAGTGGCTGAGCTGACCTTCTGGACCGGGACGATGGACGCGGGGAAGTCGACCCTCGCCCTGCAGACCAACCACAACCACGCGGCACGCGGCAGGGTGGGGCTCATCTTCACCGCCCACGACCGCTCCGGCGAGGCGGCGGTCACCTCGCGGCTGGGGCTGACCCACGACGCCATCGAGGTCACCGACGACTTCGACTTCTGGCGCCACGCCGTCGACGCGCTGACCCACGGTGCCCGGATCGACTACCTCATCTGCGACGAGGCCCAGTTCTACACCCCCGAGCAGATCGAGGCGCTGGCCAAGATCACCGACGAGCTGCAGATCGACGTCTTCTGCTTCGGCATCCTCACCGACTTCCGCACCCGCCTCTTCCCGGGCGCCGCCCGGCTGGTCGAGCTCGCGGACCGCACCGAGGTGCTGCAGGTCGAGGCGCTGTGCTGGTGCGGCAAGCGCGCCACCCACAACGCCCGGGTCGAGGACGGCGTCATGGTCACCGAGGGCGACCAGGTCGTCGTCGGCGACACCGACCGTGAATCCGGCACAGCACCCAGCGCGGTCTCCTACGAGGTCCTCTGCCGCCAGCACCACCGCCGCCGCCTGACCGCGGCCCGGGCCCAGTCGGTCTCCCTGGTGCCCGAGCCGCTGCCGTTCGGCTGATCGCCGCGCCGCTCGACCGGCGGTAGCGGTGGTCAGTGGTTGAGCGTCGGCATGGGCACGTCGGCGTACCTCGTCCCGACGGCGGCGTTCTGGGTGTCGAGCTGGACGCCGGGGCGGCCGTTCTCGACGACGTACGTCGCGCGGGTGGAGATCGGGGCGCCGCGGCGCTGGACGTACGGCACCACCCGGAAGTCGCTGGAGAACTCCTCGGGCGTGACCGTGACGCGTACGTAGCCGCGCTGGCTGTTGAAGAACTTCAGGTGGTCGTTGGCGCGCAGCAGGCTCTCGCCGCCGGTGGTCATGTCGGCGCCGTCGCCGCCGCTGGCGATGGAGGTGCCGACGAACTCGCTGCCGACGACGGCCGACTCGGGGTCGTCGTAGTCGGCCAGCAGGTTGCTGGCGTAGTTGTGGTGCCGGTCGCCGGTGATGACGACCAGGTTCTCGATACCGCTGGCGCGGGCGCCCGCGAGGAGCCGGTTGCGGTTGGCGATGTAGCCGTCCCACGGGTCCATGTAGAGGGTCTTGGCCTCGGTCTCGTCGAGATCGGTCTCGGCCATCGGCGCCTGGTTGGCGAGCACCTGCCAGCGGGCGGTCGAGAGCCGCCAGTTGCGCTGCAGCCACGCCTCCTGCTCAAAACCCATCATCGAGCGCGACGGGTCGTAGATGTCCGGCGTCAGGTCCGGGGAGGCGGGGTCGGACCCGTCGCCGTAGGCCTGGTCGTCGCGGTACTGCCGGGTGTCGAGCACGTTGAAGTCGACCAGGTCGCCGTAGCGCAGGCTGCGGTAGATCTGCATGTCCGGGCCGTCCGGCAGCGCGCTGGCCCGGAACGGCAGGTGCTCGTAGTAGGCCTGGAAGGCAGCCGTACGCCGCGGCATCCACAGGTCGCCCTGCGACTGGCTCCGCTCCTCGGGGGTCTCGTCGGCCCAGTTGTTCTCGACCTCGTGGTCGTCGGGCGCGACCACGAACGCGTGGGCCTGGTGGGCGGCCATCAGGCCCGGGTCGGACTTGTAGAGGCCGTACTGCAGGCGGTAGCGCGCCAGGTCCAGGGCCTCCCCGCCGACGGCGGGGGAGACCGGCGTGTTGCGCCAGTTGTTCTCGGCGGTGACACCGGACTCGTACAGGTAGTCGCCCAGGTGGAAGACGACGTCGAGGTCCTCGTCGGCCAGATGCCGGTAGGCGGTGTAGAAGCCGTGGCTGTAGAGCGCGCAGGAGGCGAAGGCGAAGCTCATCTGGCGAAGCGAGGAGCCGTACGCCGGGGCCGTCCGGGTGTGGCCGGTCTGGCTGACCTCGCCGGCCGCCATGAAGCGGTACCAGTAGTCGCGGCCGGGGCGCAGGCCCCAGACCTCCGGGTGGACCGAGTGGCCGAGCTCGGGGGTCGCGGTGACCGTACCGGCCTTCACGACCTTGCGGAACGCCGGGTCCTCGGCGACCTGCCAGCGCACCTTGAACGGGATGGCCGGCATGCCGCCGAGCCCGTCGGGGGCGAGGGGCTCGGGGGCGAGCCGGGTCCACAGGACGATCGAGTTGGGGAGCGGGTCGCCGGAGGCGACACCCAGGGTGAACGGGTAGCCCGAGAGCGGCTTGGCTCCCAGGGCCGAGACCGCTTCGGCGGGGATCGAACCGGTCCCCATCATGACGGCTGCGGCGAGGGTGGATCCGGTCACGAACGTACGTCGGCTCAACGGGACGGGCAGGAGCATCGAGGCCTCCGAGAAGGGGTGGGAGAGCTGCCTCCACCCACTTCATCGGCGGCGCGTGAACGCCGTCCGTCGCCTGTCCGACACTGGTCGGTCGGCTCCCCAACGCATCACGGACCGGCCGATGGCCGGTCCGTGAACGTGGTGTGAGGAGTCTGCTAGTCCTGCTTGCCGCCGCCGAACATGATCTCGTCCCAGCTCGGCACCGAGGCCCGCTTGCGACGCGCGGAGGACTTCTTGGCCGGCTTCGGCTGGGCCTCCTCGGCGGGCTCCGGCTCGACCTCGGCGGCCGGTGGTTCGACGACCGCCGGCTCGGCGACGGGCTCCGGCTCGGCCGGGACCGGTGCCTGCTTCTCCGTCGGGCTCTCGTCACCCAGGAACGCCTCGAGCGGGGTGTCCACGTCGAGCGGGGCCGACGGTGCGGCCTTGGCCGCCGGGACCGGCTTGGGAGCCGGGGGCGGGGTGGCCGGTGCGGCGGGGCTCTTCGCGCGGCGCCGGCGGGCGGCGAGCATGTCGTCGGTGACGACCGGCTCCGGCTCGGGAGCCGCGGCCTCGAGCTTCTCGCCGGTCAGCCAGCGGGCGTCGTCGTTGTCGAGCTCGACGTAGTTGCCGGGGGCGTCGTAGGTCAGCTCGGCGATGCCGGAGCGCTCGGGGGTCTCGTACTCACCGGTGAGCTTCCAGCGCCCGTCGGGACGCCGGTAGGAGTCCCAGTTGACCGTCTCGGGGTCGATGTACATCGTCTGGAAGTGGGCGCTGACGGCCTCTCCCAGGGTGCGGGCGGTGCTGGCGGCCTCACCGGGCCGACGGCGTACGGAAGCCTGCTGGGCACGCTGCGCCATGTGCTCGCGCTCGGCGAGGACGGGACCGGCGAAGGCCAAGATCTTCTCGACCGTGGTGCCGGCGACAGCGGCGACCTCCTCGGCACTCTCGCCCGCACGGATACGGGTCTGAATGTCACGGGGCCGCAGGCTGCTGCTCGGGGTCTTGTTCACGGTTTGCTCCGATCGGCGGGTCGACACAGCCTCGAGTGCTGCACGGAGACGGTCGTCGATGTCGGCGGTGTATTCACGATCCTCGTCATCGACGAGAAGCATGCGTAGACCATCGTCACTGACCGAGATGAGCCGCAGAAGGACGGGACCAGCCTCATCCGGAGCCTGCTCTTCGAGCTGGCCCGGAGTCAGGGGTAATCCTTCGGCCGACATCCTCTTCTCAATTCTAGAAACGGTTGTGACGACCCTACGCCACTGACCGTCATCGTATGGGGTGCCCATGCCGCGAGGCCGTGGCATTTGGGGTTTTCGGGACGAACGAGGCGACCATTTGTCGGTGGAACAGACGCTGACCCTCCTTGTGCTCGACCTGGTCGGGTGCTTCGTCTTCGCCCTCTCCGGTGGCCTGATGGCGGTCCGCAAGGAGCTCGACATCTTCGGCGTGATCGTCCTCGCCTGCGTCACCGGCCTTGGTGGCGGCTTCCTGCGCGACATGGCCATCGGTGCGACGCCCGTCGCCGCGCTCTCCGACTGGCGCTACCTGGTGGTGCCGATGACGGCCGGTCTGCTGACCTTCTTCTTCCATCCCGCGCTCGGTCGCCTCGAGCCGCTGGTCAACGTCTTCGACGCCCTCGGCCTGGGTCTCTTCGTCATCGCCGGGGCGGTCAAGGCCCTCGACTTCGGGCTCTCCCCGCTCGCCGCCGCGGTCATGGGCCTGGCCACCGGTGTCGGTGGCGGCGCTCTCCGTGACGTCCTCGCCGGCCGGGTTCCGATCATCCTGCGCCGCAGCGTCTTCTACGCGATCCCGGCCTTCGCCGGTGCCTCGGTCGCGGCCTTCGGTCTGTACGCCGCGCTGCCGGCAAGCCTCGCCATGGCCGCCGCCTTCATCGTCTGCTCCGGATGGCGGCTGTTGGCGATGTGGCGGCACTGGGAGGCTCCGCTGCCGCGGGGCTCCGCGTCGGTCTGATCGCTCAGTGGTCCGAGCAGCACGGGATCTGGTGGCGGGCCTCGAACGGCACCAGACCGGCGGCGGCCCGCTGGACCAGGAGCACGCAGCGCCCCTCGCGCCAGACCGGCCGCGCGAACCCGGTGAGATCGAGGACGTCGTCCGGCGCGAGCGTGATGCCCGCCAGCCCCTCGACGGTGTCGACCACGCTGTCCGCCTCGACCGCGGCCACCGTGGTGACGGTCTCGATCCGCGTCCGGCCGTGATAGCGGGCCAGGCGCCCGGCGGTGCGCGCGGCGGCCTCGGCGATCGCGGGGGAGTCGGGGGTGACGTACGCCTCGGGGAGACGGTCGGTCAGGAGCCCGGTCAGGTCCTCGGCCGCCGGGCCGCCGGGCCAGTCGACGACGGCGACGAAGCGGGCGGTCGGCTCACGCACGACATGGGTGCTGATGACGTACGCGTCCTCGGGCGGGCCCCCGCCGAGCGCCTCGTCCAGACGGTGGACGAGGTGCTCGGCGGCGGCGAGGTCCCGGGCGTCGGCGTCGACGGCCAGGGTGGTCATCGGGTCGGGACGACCCAGACCGGGTTGGTGTAGAACCACAGGTCGACCCACGGGTCGGCGTCGCCCACGACGTCGATGGCGGGACCGGCCGGGTCGATGCTC
This sequence comes from Nocardioides luteus, assembly GCF_000960475.2. Lineage (GTDB taxonomy): Bacteria > Actinomycetota > Actinomycetes > Propionibacteriales > Nocardioidaceae > Nocardioides > Nocardioides luteus_A. The sequence continues at coordinate 51,956 of NZ_JZDQ02000008.1, forward strand.
GCACCGAGGTAGCCCGGCTGGGACCGGTTGGCGTCGGTGCCGCGGACGCGTACGTAGAACGCCTCCTCGACGCGGCCGAGGTCGTAGCGCAGCTGGAACGTGCCGGTGCGGCCCGAGGTGTCGGTCTGCTCGATCACCTTGGTGTCGGGTGCCTTCCAGGTGTCCTTGTCGGAGACGTACGTCGGGTCGACCGCGCCCCGGATCACGTCGACCCGGTTGAGGCTCGGCACGAACTGCGACCAGTTCGGGACGTCCTGGGCGGCGATGGTGACGACCAGCGAGATCCGGCTGCCCTTCTTGGCCTTCAGGGTGCCGCCGAGGCTCTCCGAGCCGCCGTCGGACGAGACGACACGGACGTCGACCGACTTCACCAGCGCGCCGTGGTCGACCCAGACCCGTCCGTTGCGCAGGCCTTTCATGACCGCGCCGTAGCTGCGCTCGGTGGCGCCGACGTGGGTGCGGCTGTAGTAGCCCGGCCAGAAGTCACCGGCGGTGTTGTTGACCGAGCCGGCGTAGACCGGGTCGCCGTAGCGGCCGTTGGCGTTGAAGAAGGCCGAGTCGGAGCCGTCGGGGCGCCGCGAGGTGTCGCCCCAGTTGACGTGGGAGTCGGAGTTGGCGCTGATCGACCACGGCTTGCCCTCGGCGAGCAGCGAGTCCCACAGGCCGCCGACGGTCGAGGTGAACCAGTCGAAGCCGCCCCAGGATCGGTAGGACTCGGCGGGGTAGCCGGGGAACGAGTTCGGACCGGGGCCGTTGCCGTAGTAGCCGCGGGCGCTGCCCGGACCGTAGCCGGCGGGCAGGCCGGCCGCCTGGTGGCCGGGCGCGCCCTCCCAGCCGATCGCGATCCGCGGGTCGGCGTCGCGCCAGCCGCGCACCTCGTGGGGGCTGTCGATGCCGTTGCGGGCCGGGTGGTTGGCCAGGAAGAGGGCGTCCGCGACGCGCCGCTTGTCGACCTGCTTGCCGAGCCACTGGATGCCGGCGACGGCGAGCGCCTCGTTCTCCGGGGAGTTGCCGCTGGCGCCCTTGACGGAGCCGTCGTAGTCGTTCTCGAACTGCTTGAGCACCGCGACCTCGTTCGCGCCCGGGGCGACGAAGACGGTGCCGTGCTCGGCCGCCGGGATGTTCCATTCCAGACCCTGGAAGATCAGGGTGTCCTGGAGCACCTTGCGCGCGGCCACGATGTCGGGGTTGACCAGCTCGACGCCGAGCTTCGCGTGGGTCGCGCCGCCGTGGTCGGTGATGACCAGCCAGTCCAGGCCGTACGCCGCGCCGTGCTGCGCCTGGTCGATGACGCGGTACATCGCGTCCGAGCTGTGCTGGGTGTGGATGTGGTGGTCGCCGGCGAGCCAGTGCCGGATCGTGGTCCGGCTGCCGGTGCGCGCGGTGGCGGTGGCGGTCTCGGCCATCGCCGGGGTCACGCCGGTCATGCCCGCCATCCCGGCGGTCACCGCGCCGGCGATGCCGGCCGCGCGGAGCAGGTTGCGCCGGGAGACCTCGGCGGGACGCAGGTCGCTGTCGGACGCGTCCGAGGAGGCGGCGAGGGTGATCTCGTCGACCTCGTGGGAGTGAGCGTGGGAGTGGCCGTGCTCGTGGTCGTGTTCATGGGCATGGTGGTGACCGTCGGGCCCGTGCGAGTGGGGGTGGTGCTCGTGCGACACGTTGGATCCTCCGCGTGAGAAAGGGGTTTCCGCGTGCCCGAGCAGCGGCGCTGCGAGCCAATCGGCGCCGAGTGGCCGGGGTACGTCGCCCGGTTGCCATCCGGGTAAAATCTTGCCGAGAAGTCACCCCCGCAGGCCGAGGCGTCACGTACGTCGGCCGAGGCGTCACCCCCGTCGGCCGATGCGTCACGTACGCAGGCCGAGACGTCACCACCGCTTGCGAGTAAGGCTACCCTTACTCGCGTGACGACGACCGACCGCCGCGACGACGACGCCGAGACCCTCGCCGACCTCCTCGGAGGCGCGCGTGGAGCGATCGACGCCACCATCCCGCCGGTCGCGTTCGTGGCCGGATGGCTGCTGAGCGGCGAGCTGTGGGTGGCGACCGTGGTGGCGCTCGGGCTGGCCGCGCTGGTGGCCGTCTGGCAGTGGCGCAAGGGCCGTAAGCCGCGCGCCGTCCTGCTGGGCGTGGCCGGGGTCGCGGTCGCGGCGATGATCGCGCTGCGTACGGGGCGGGCGGAGGACTTCTTCGTGGTCCAGCTCGCGGCCAACGCGGCCAGCGCCCTGGTGTGGGTGGTCAGCATCGCGTTCCGCTGGCCGTTGCTCGGGGTCGTCGTCGGTCTGATCCTGCGTCAGCGCGGCACCTGGCGCCGCGACCCGGTCCTGCTGCGCGGCTATGCGCTGGCGAGCTGGGTCTGGGTCTGTCAGTACGTCATCCGGGTCGCGATCTTCGGCCCGCTGTGGTGGTCCGGGGACGTGGTCTCCCTGGCGATCGCCCGGGTCGGGCTCAGCTGGCCGCTGGTCGCGCTCTGCCTGGTGGTGAGCTGGTTCGTGCTGCGCCGCTCGCTGCCCGAGGACCACCCCGGGCTGCGTCATCCTCAGGTCAGCGCGGCCTGAAGCAGGTCGTAGAGCCGCCGGGTCGCGCGCTGCTGGTCACCGTCGCGGATCACGAGCGCGAGCCCGGCGCGCACCTCGGCGTCCACGATCGGCGTCGCCACCAGATCGGTCCCGGCGGCCATCGACTCGGCCAGCACGCAGACCCCCAGTCCGCGCGCGGTGAGCCCGAGCAGCGTCTCCGGGTTGGACCCGGACAGGTCGACCTTCGGCTCCACCCCGGCCCGGGCGCACGACTGCTCCAGAGCCGTCCGTACGCCCGTCCCCGGTGGGATGCACAGCACCGTCTCCTGGTGGAGGTCGGCGAGCCGGACGCGGGCGCCGGCGAGGCGATGGCCGGCCGGCGTGATCACCGCGAGCCGCTCGTCGCTGACCGACTCCGTGGCCAGGCCGTCGATGACGGGTCCGGCGTGGGAGATCAGGCTCAGGTCGAGCTCGCCGGCCAGCGTACGTCGCTGGAGGCGGTCGGAGGCGTCCTCGGCGAGCTCGACGCTGACGCCGGGATGCTCGCGGTGGAAGGTGGCGACGGCGTCGAGGAAGCCGGGGATCGTGCAGCCGGCGATCATCCCGAGGCGTACGTGGCCGTGGATCAGGTCGCTCAGCTCGTCGGCGCTCTGCCGCACGCCCTCGATCGCCCGGATCGCGTCGCGGGCGCGGGGGAGGAGCGTCTCGCCGGCGTGGGTGAGGCGTACGTTGCGGGGACCCCGGACGAGCAGGTCGTGGCCGAGCTCGCGCTCGAGCTTGGCCAGCTGGGCGCTGATGCCCGACTGGCTGACGTGAAGCCGCTGCGCCGCGGCCGTGAACGAGCCGTGGTCGACGACGGCGACGAAGTAGCGGAGCTGTCCGATTTCCATCATCGTTGATGCTAGCAACCAGCAGAACTATCTGTTTGAGTGTTCGCAGGAACCGGGTCAGGCTGGGTGGTGAAAGCCGAACCGACCTGAGGAGATCCGATGACCGCATCCGCTGCCGAGCTCGCCGAGGCGTACTTCACCGCCTGGCAGGAGCGTGACTTCACCCGCCTGCGCTCGCTGCTGGCCGACGAGGTGAGCTTCGCCGGCCCGCTCGCCACGATCGAGGGCGCCGACGAATGCGTCGCCGGACTCGAGGGCATGGCCCAGGTGCTCGACAAGATCGAGGTGAAGGAACGGCTCGCCGACGGGCCGAGCGTGATCACCTGGTTCGACCTGCACACCACCATCGCCGAGCCCGCCCCCACCGCCAACTGGATGCGCGTCGAGGACGGGCTGATCAGCGAGATCCGGGTCGCCTTCGACCCGCGCGGGATCCTCGCCGCTCGGGGCTAGGCGACCTGCTGGTCGCGCGGCTGCGGTCGTGCGGTCTCGCGGATGACCTCGGCCACCAGGTCGGGGTCATCGTTCATCGGTACGTGACCGCAGCCCGCCAGCCATCGGTGGGTCGCGTGCGGAAGGCGCCGCGCGGCCACCTTCGCCTGGTAGGGGAGGAGCGTGAGGTCGCGCGAGGCCCAGGCGACGGTGGTGGGGACGTAGGACTGCGTCGGCCCCGGGTAGCTGTAGCGGTAGACGCCGCTGAAGAACGTCCTGATCCCGTCGCGAGAGGCGACCATGTTGGCCGTGTCGGCGGCCGCGACGGCAGGGTCGAGCCGGTCGGGGTGGGCGAAGAAACAGCCCATCGTGACCGTACGCGCCACCCGCGACTGCAGCAGCGTCCCCGCCACCGGCGCCAACGGCCGCGCGACCGCCTGGATCCCGGCGAACAGGCCCCTGACGTAGAGGTAGTCGACGCCGTTCATCCAGAACCCGGCGGGGGAGAGCGCCGTCACGGAACGCGCGTGCCCGGCATCGGCCATCTCCAGCGCGAGCAGCCCGCCGAGGCTGTTGCCGGCGACGTGCGGCCGCTCGATCCCGAGCTCTTCTCGCAGCTCGTTCAGCTCGTGGGCCACCGCCTCCCGCACCGTACGCCCTGCCAGATCGAACGCCGGCGACTCACCGTGCCCCGGCAGATCGATCGTGATCACCTCGAACTCGTCGGCCAGCCGCTCCACCACCCCGCCCCACGCCTGCCTGCGGTGCGCGATGCCATGGATCAGGAGCAGCGGCTCCCCGCTGCCGGTCCGTTCGTACGCGAGCATCTTCGCTCCTTCGGTTGCGTCTGGGCGTTGTGCCGAGGACTGAGAGCGTACGTCCGGCGTGTCCCGATTTGCGGGTTCGGCGGGATCAAAGAGCGTGTGCCACTCCGACGCGGCAGGCAGCCACGCTCATGCGGCGAACTCGTCGACCGCGGCCAGCACCCGGCGGTCGAAAGCGCGGTGCTGGCTGGCAAGCTCCTCGCCGGCCGGCGCTTCACCGACGACGAGGTTCCCCAGCTCATCGACCGACTGAGGCTGGTCCTCGGCATCCGGAAGCACTGCGACGGCAGACTTCGCGAAACCGCAGTAGTAGGCGATGCCCTCACTCAACTGAGCCTCCAGCAGGTCGGCCATGGGCGCGACGATCGGGTCCTCGGCGGTAGCACCGGCGAGCCCGACCCACAAGACGCGCTTCCCCGCCAACCGCGGATCGCTGCGGCCGTACGCGAACCCGTAGTTCCACACGCGGTCGATCCATCCCTTGAGGAGAGCCGGCGTGCTCTGCCAGTAGATCGGGAAGACCACGACCAGTAGGTCGGCGGCGAGGATTCGTTCCATGTGCTGCTGCACCTGCACCGAGTACGCCTTGTCCCGATCGGTCCAGTCAGGCTCGTCCTCGAGCGTCATCCTGGGGTCGAAACCCTCGGAGCGAAGGTCGAGGACATCAATCTCGTGCTCGGCTGCACGGAGACGTTCGGCGACCAGCTCGGCGACGTGCGCGGTTCGTGAGTCGGGTCGGTGATGCGAGACGACGACAAGCGTTCGTGTAGTTGTCATGAGACGAGTACAGCGCGATGTGTTTAGACGATCCATGGTTTCCTGGCTCTGATTGATAGGAGATCGTCTACGCTTTGGGCATGGATCCGCTGAGCTCGCTTCTGTCAGGCATCCGTGCCGAAGGCTCCGTCGTGACCTCGGCCGTGCTGAGCACACCGTGGTCCATCCATTTTGCGGACCAGGCGGCTTTGACGATGGTCACGGTGCTGCGCGGTGGCGGCGTGCTTCATCTCTCCGACGGAGACAGCCGGAGGGTGAGTCCGGGGGAGACCGCACTCGTTCGCGGTCCTGCTCCGTTCCTGCTCGCCGATCGTGCCGACCGTGCCGACGTCGTCGACGACCCCGCGACGCGCTACGAGGTCGCCTGCTTCCTGTGCGACGACGAGGACCAGTACGTGACGCCATCACCCGATGTGGACGCGACGACGCTCGTGGTCGGGGTCTACCGGACGGCTGGCCTTCGTTCGGACAGAGTGCTCGACACGCTGCCGCCAGTGTTGATCGTCGAGGAGGAGCCTGGCGTCTGCGACTGGATGGAGACGGTCGCTTGCGACGCTGCGAACCTTCAACCGGGGTCGCAAGCACTCATGGATCGGATGCTCGACTGGGCCCTGGTGTGCACGCTGCGTACCTGGTTCGAACGAAGCGGCGCCGACGCGCCGGCGTGGTATCGCGGACTGGCAGACCCTGTCGTCGGACCGGCCCTCGAGGCGGTCCACCGCCGACCGACCGAGCGATGGACGGTGGCTCGGATGGCGGCGGAGGCTGGCGTGTCCCGGGCGCTGTTCGCCCGCCGATTCCGCGAGGTCGTCGGCAGTCCTCCCCTGACGTACGTCACCGAACACCGTCTCGACGAGGCCTCCGACCTGCTGACGAGCACGGACCTCGGCGTCGCGCAGATCGCCAAAGCGGTCGGGTACGCCGACTCGTTCGGGTTCAGTGCGGCATTCAAGCGGGCCCGTGGCAGCAGCCCGACTACCTTCAGGCGCGCATTGTCATAAGCTTCCCGCCCATGAGCGGACCGTGGTCGGCCCCAGGCGTCGAGGCGTCCTCGCGTGAGGGTCCGCTCCGGTGCCCGTGGATTGGCGAATGTGATCCGACGGACGGGTTGCGGTAGGGTTTCGACAGCAGCGAGCCGCTCGACGGCAAGCGATTGCGTGATTGGCGCAGTGGTAGCGCACTTCGTTCACACCGAAGGGGTCACTGGTTCGAACCCAGTATCACGCACCACGTCAAAAGGCCGCCTGACCTGCCCTAGAGCAGCTCAGGCGGCCTTTCGACGCGGTGCATCGGATCGACAGCCGACAGATCGTCGGTAGACGGAGCGCGCGACGAGCAACCCGGCTCCGGCGGCCTGGGTCGCCAGCGAGGGGGAGTGAGCGCCTCGCTGGCCGTCACCCTGCACGGATCCTCCCAGCCGGCCGGTCTCGTAATCCGTCCTCCACGGCATCGTCGAGGACAAGGTCGGCCCCACCGCTGCTGTCGCCGTCTACGGCGTAGTTCTCACCGACGGCGTGATCGACCAAGCGGCGACCATGACCCGGCGAGCGGAGTTGTGCGACGAGCGACGGAAGCGGTCGCGGACAGAGTCCCGGGACCGCGGCACGGTCGACACGTCGCGAGCGCGTCGCGTCGACGACAACCTCGTCATCGACGGCGACACGGTCGGCTGCGCGCACTGCGGCCATGGCTTGGCCGACGTCACCCGTGACGTGTCGCTCGGTCTCGGGATCTACGACGGACCGTCAACCGACGCCGGCCCGCAGGTCACCTCAGATCCGGCGCACTACGTGGACGACGCGATCGTCTTCCGACAGCTCTGCTGCCCCGGCTGCTGGACTGAGCGTGCTGTGCATGCGCGCGGATCTGCCCACCGGCAGGCCCGCGCGCGTGGTCTGGCCACAGCCGGACCACGCCCGACTACGTCGAAGTCAACCTATTGGGTGGCGACGAGAACAACCCCGACTCCAAGCCGAGAGACATCGCTGGACGGGTCGATGTGGTCGGCCGGGACGATCGACGAGGTGAGCGCAGTAGCGACAGCGAGCTCGGCCCACTCGCTTTTCGCCTATGCCACTTCGTTACGTACGCGCGGTATGACCTCTTGAGCGAAGATCTCGGCCTGGGCGCCGTGGTCGCGTTCGGGCCAGAAGACATATCCGTTCATGCCGACGTCGGCGGTGAGACGTACGAGCTGGTCGGTCCATTGGGAAACCGACCCTCGGAACGGTGTCGCAGGGTCGGAGCCAATGATGCCGCCGATGTTGTAGATCAGTCTCAGATCGTCAGGGCTGCGCCCAGCCGCCTCTGCGGCGGTGCGGATACGAGCCAACGCTGCGGGCAGTTGGTCGGCTGGCAGATAGGCGTGGGAAGGCATCCAGCCATCCGCCTTCTCCCCGAGGAGTTTCAGCATTCGCGGCCCGTAGGCTCCCAGCCAGATGCCTGGCTGGTCGGTAGGCGCAGGTCCTGGGTGAACTCCTTGCAGCTGATAGTGCTCACCCGTGTAGCGGACCGAGCGCTCGGTGCTCCACATTGCGTGGATTACGTCGATGGCCTCGCTTAGCGCATCCACGGCTTCCTTGGGCGTGCGACGAGGCCCGCCCATAGCGACGATTGCTTCCCAGAAGCCTCCCGCACCCAAGCCCAGCTGAATGCGTCCGCTCGAGAGGATGTCGAGGCTCGCAACCGCTTTGGCGAGCATGGCGGGCGGGCGCAGTGGCAGGTTAGCGACGGTCGGGACGAAGCTGACCGTCGAGGTTTGCGCAGCCAGATGGGTGATCAGTGTCCAGGTATCAAAGAAGGCTGGCTGATAGGGATGGTCTTGCACGGTGATCAGGTCGAACCCAAGCTGTTCTGCATGCTGGGAGAGCCGGGCCGGCAGCAGGGGATCGTGCCACGTCGGGTCGATGTTTACGCCAAAGAGGACAGGGAATGGCATTGTGCTGCTTCCTGATTGATGGATTGTCGAGGCGCCGCGTGGCCGGCCCGGTCGACCGACGTCTACCGGACCGGCCACGCGGGGCTCTTTCGGGTTTGCTCAGACCGATGCCGACTCGCCGGCCCGCGTGAAGGCCACAAGAGACCCGTAGAACGGAACGGCATTGGTGGCCATCAGCTCCGCAGTCTCCTGGCCGCCCGGCTGACGCCAGTCGCGCTGCAGCTCGGCGGCCACGCCGACGGTGCTGTTGATCGTGACCCCGGCACTTCGCATCCGGTTGATGGAAGCCTCCGCGGCCAGTTCACTCCAGGTGCCAGAGGCATCAGTCACCGCGTGGACCTGGTAGCCGGCGTCGATCGCGGACAGCGAGGCAAAGGCGACGCAGACATCGGTGCTGATTCCCGCGATGATCAGCTGGTCACGTCCGAGGTCACGGACGGTGGCCGCGAACTCGTCGTTGTCGAACGCGTCGATCTCTCCCGGGCGTCGGACCAGCGGTGCGTCGGGAAGCAGGGCCCGCAGCTCGGGAAGGATAGGCCCGTTCGGGCCCTCGTCGGCACTGGTGCTGAGGAGCACCGGGAGGTTGTGGGCCTTGGCCACCTTAGCGAGGGCAAGGACGTTGCGCCGCAGCTCTTCCTTGTCGTGGTCCTCCACACCGAGGATCAGGCCGACCTGGTGGTCGACCAGGATCACGGCAGCGCGATCACGAGTGAGTCGGAAGTTCGGGTAGTGCTGTGTGGACATGTTGCGCTCCTTCATTTGGTGAGCTCAAGGATTGAGCTCGTCTGTATCAAGAACATACCAGGTATAGAAAACATTCCTCGAGTGAGTAAAGTATCCTGGCGAGGTGGATCCAAGCCTCGACCTGCATGCATGCACGTACACCCAGCACGTCTTCGACGTTCTGGGGAAGCGGTGGACCGGGCTGATCATCGATCTGTTGCTGCAGCGCCCGGCTCGGTACAACGAACTGGTCCGTGCAATTCCGCAGCTCACGAAGCGGGTTCTGACCCAGCGGCTGGCCGAACTGCAGGCGGCCGGGCTTGTCGCCCGAGATGTTGATGAAGGGCCGCCGCTCGCGGTGACCTACCGGCTCACCTCTCGTGGCGAGGCCCTGCGGCCGGCGATGGACGCCCTTCGCGTGTGGGCGGGGGCTCCCGTTGATGCGGAGGGCGTACCACTCGCCTACCAGGATCACCGGGATCAATGAGATGCTGCTCATCCATGACCAGGGATGAGTACGCACTCACCATGTCGTCGTGCTGTCGATTCCCCTGTGGCGCGCGAGCATGAGCGCCTCCTCGGAGTACCGTCACAATCTTGCACCTGGTGATGCATGCCCGGGGAGTGAATCGCGCTCCACATCGCGTCGAGCTATGTCGCAAGTAGCGAGGGGCGCGTTCCAACCCCTCAGGCGAACACCGGGGTCAGGTCGTAAAAGACCCGATAGTCCTCAATCATCCCGTCCGCTCCAGTTCGCCAGATGGAGACGACGGGCACCGTAACAGCCTTTCCGTCGAGTCTTGTGTAGGCGACTTGTGCTTCAACGATGGTGTCGTCGCCGATGACCCACTCGTGGCGAATAGAGTGGCTGATGGCTGCGATGCTGGCGAGGAAGCTCGCCGCCGCAGCCTCGATCTGCTCAGGGCCGGCCAGCACGTCATAGTTTCCGAAGGTGCAGCGGCCCTCGGGCTCGAAGAGAGCCGCAAAGCCAGCGGCGTCCTTGGTGTCGACGCGAGCGAACACCTGTTGGGCGAGGTCGCTAACCATGGCGTTGCCGCTCACTGTCCGGCCCTCGCCAGGAGACGGTCTCGGCAGGCGGCGATGGTCGTGCGCACCGCATCGAGATAGTCCTCGACCATGGCGTCAGCGAACTTCCTCTCCTGGTCGCTGCCAGCCTCGGCGCCGGGGACGACCAGTCTGAAGCGGAACGTCAACAGCAGGTCACCGTCGTCACTCCGCGAGAGCTCGTTGTCGATCGTCCCGGGGATGCCGCGCATGCGGACGAAGTGGACAAGCTGCTTGGGATAGAAGGTCACTAGCTCGCGCGCGACCTCACCGTGAAGTGCGACCTCTCGCACCAGGCCGCCATCGAACTTCTCAATAATCGTGCAGTCGGAGATGGCCTTGACGTACGGAATCGGGTTGCGTGCCTTCTCCAGCAGTCCCTCCCACATGTCGTCCAGAGACAGGTGGGGAAGCTGCCCGCCGTCGTTGACGGATAGGGTGCGGCTGGCCTCGATCATGTGCGCTCCTCAAGCTGGGGTGAAAGTGCGTACACCTTCTCCTCTCTCGTGATGTTCATCACGCGAGCGCCGCGCAAATTTCAGGGTCCGGAAAGTTGTATAGCTCAAACGAGCGTCGCGATTGGGGGGCCGTGGCGCCCATGTGCACGCTGCTCCACGTTCGATGTCAGCGCCCTGCGCCAACAAGTCGAACGCCTCCAGGCGTGACATGGGCCAGCTCACCTTCGAAGCCGGTCGCACCCGATCGCCATTCGCGGGTTGGTCCTGAACGAGTAGCCCGCAGTTCCGGCACGCGGTAGGCGGGAAGTTGTTGAGGGTCGCCAGGGCTGGTTCAGCAGTCGCGCGATAATAGGTTGAGGGCGGAGCGGGTGGCCACTGCATCCTGGCGCGGTGCGATGTCGGCCATCGCGGTGAAGGCCGTGCGGGCCAGATGTTGGGCGATGGTGGAAACCGCGAGGTCGTGGTCCCGGGCGTGGAAGGCCTCGACCAGCGTCTCGTGGTCGGCGTCCCAGCGGTGGCTGGCCTGGGCATGGCCGAGCCTGGCCAGCCTCAGGAATCGCTCCGCGCGGTCGCCCAGGCCGCGCAGCGAGTCCGCGAGCATGGGTGCGCCCTCCGTGGTGAGTCGGTGGAACTCTCGGTGGGTCTCTTGCCAACGGTCGATGTCGTCGCCAGCATGCTGGCGCATCTGGGCCAATGACTCGGCGAGACGCTGCACGACATCTGGGGTTGCGATGCGAACTGAGATGCTCACGGCCACCGACTCCAACGTGAGGCGCGCCGCGTAAACAGCATCAATCTCGCCCGGATCGATCGAGCGCACCACAGCGCGTTGATCAGGTTGGCTCTCGATCAGACCCTCCTCCTGAAGCAGGCGGAAGGCCTCGCGCATCGGCGTGCGACTGACATTGAGCGAACGTGCAAGGACCGCTTGCAGCAGGGGCGCGCCCGGTGGCAACTCCCCGCTAAGGATCATGTTTCGCACGGAGGCGTGAACGTCCAGTGCGAGGCGCCTGCCCCGTTTGCTCTCGCTCGGCTCGTGCGCCTCGGTAGCATTCACACTCATGCGGCCGAGTGTATGCACGTCGCGCCATGCTTGGGGGCCTGGAAATCCGATCAGGGCGCGTCCACCGGTTGCTGCTGAGTGCTCCCGACGCCACCGCCGCGATGACCCGTGATGTCACTCACGCTCGAATGTGTGTCCAGCTTGAGCCGTAGAGATTCAGTCAGGACGAACTAAAGACCCGTACAGCGTGACCCAGCATGTTCGTTTCGATGGAGAGGCGTTGAGCATCGACCGGCTCCTGGGCCTCAGCGCTCGGGCGGCAATCCGCCCTTACGCCAAGACAGTGCTGCTGCCTCGCATCCTCGGGGCCGAGCACGCGGGCACCGTCGCAGCGGTTGGCGAAGGAACCGAGTCGTTAGCGGACTGATGATCAATTACCAGAACAGTTCTGACAGCCCGTTTCGCACAGCGGAATCTGTCTGGCTGCCCGTGACGTCGGCCACGTTGGCGGTCCAAGGTGTATGTACTTAAGAAATTTCTTGGTCTGACGGAGGTTTTGAATGTTGGAGCGCACGATCCCGGAGGCGGAAAGCCGTAGTTCGACCACGAACAAGACTCTGAACTTTCCGCTCAACACCTGGTATGTCGCAGCTTGGGACCGCGAAGTGACCCGCAAGCCCACCGCTGTTCGGGTTGCTGACCGGCCGCTGGTGCTCTACCGCACCGAGGACAACCGGCCCGTGGCCCTGGCTGATGCCTGCTGGCACCGGCTCGCGCCACTCTCGATGGGCGAGGTGATCGGGGACGACATTCGCTGCCCCTACCACGGCATCGTCTACAACCCGGCGGGCCGTTGCGTCAGCATGCCCGCACAGGAGTCTCTCAACCCGAGCGCGCTGGTGCCGTCGTTCCCAGTGGTGGAGCGGCATCGCTTCGTCTGGGTCTGGGTGGGTGATCCGCTTGCCGCGAACCCGGACCTGATTCCGGACATGCACCAGATGGATGACCCGGCGTGGGCTGGCGATGGCGAGACCATCGAGCTGGACTGCAACTACCAACTCGTCATGGACAACTTGATGGACCTGACTCATGAGGAGTTCCTGCACACCAGCAGTATCGGCGGCGGCGGTCTCAGCGAGAGTGACTTCACCGTGCAGCACGAGGGCGACACGGTCCGACTGCAGCGCTGGATGATCGACACTCCCGCCGTGCCGTTCATGAAGGCACAGATGCGCGCCCAGCACGGTTACGACGGGAACGTCGATCGCTGGCAGTTGATCGAGTACGGCTTCCCCTCTGTGATCCGGATCGACGTCGGTGTGGCCAAGACCGGCACCGGAGCGCCCGAGGGGGATCGCAGTCAGGGCATCAACGGCTTCGTGATGAATGCGATCACCCCGGTCTCAGCGACAAAGACCAAGTACTTCTGGGCATGGATGCGCAACTACGACCTGCAGAGCCAGTTGCTGACGAGCCAGATCCGGGCGGGGATCAGCAATGTCTTCAAGGAGGACACGGCGATGCTTCAGGCCCAGCAGCAGGCGATCGAGTCCAATCCGGACTACGAGTTCTACAACCTCAACATCGACGGCGGCGGCATGTGGATCCGGCGGATCCTTGAGCGCGCCCTGGAGGCGGAAGGACGTCCGGTCCGTCTCTGACCGGACCAGGAGAATCACATGGGTGCCACAAACAATGAGGTCTGGCAGTTCGCGACGGTCGTCGCGACCCGCGCGGTCGCCGCCGACATCCTCCGGATCGAGCTGGAGCCAGACCAGCCCGCGAAGGCAGATCCGGGCACACACGTCGACGTGAAGGTCCAGATCGGTGAGACCACGGACAAGCGGTCGTACTCGATCGTCGAATCGCTCGACGAGGGCAAGGTGCTGGCGATCAGCGTCCAGCGTGCGCCGGCATCACGTGGCGGATCGATCTACATGCATACGCTCACGCCGGGAGACCGGATCGAGATCACCCAACCGCTACAGAACTTCCCGCTGCGCATCGGCGCGCCGAAGTACATCCTGCTGGCCGGTGGCATCGGCGTGACTGCAATCGCCGCGATGGCGTCGGCACTCCGTCAGGTCGGGGCGGACTACCACCTCGTCTACGCGGCCCGCAGCAGTGACGTCATGGCCTATGGCGTCGAGCTTCAGAAGGAACACGGGGAGCGAACCACCCTTCACCTCGACGACGAGGACGGGCTGCTCGACCTCGATGCGCTGGTCAAGGAGGCCGGCGGGGCGACCGAGCTGTACATGTGCGGTCCGATCCGACTGATGGATGCCGTCCGACGCAGCTGGGAGGCCGCTGGACACAGCCTGCCCAACCTGCGCTACGAGACCTTCGGCAACAGTGGCTGGTTCGAGCCCGAGGAGTTCGAGGTCGCGATTCCCCGGCTCGAGGTCAATGTCACCGTCGGTCCTGGCGTCTCCATGCTTGAGGCGCTCGAGACTGCAGGTGTTGACATGATGTTCGACTGTCGGCGCGGTGAGTGTGGGCTTTGCGAGGTCCGCGTGGGCGATCTCGACGGCGAGATCGACCACCGTGATGTGTTCTACAGCGAGCGACAGAAGGACGCGTCCGCCAAGATGTGCTGCTGTGTCTCGCGCGTGGTCTCGCACACTGACGGGGCCGGCAGCACACCGGGTGTCCGCCAACCCCGGATCATCATCGACATTCCATGACGATGGCCTTCATACGGTGTTGGTGACTGGGCTGGCAACCTGAACAAACTACGCAAAGGCGCGCGTCCGGGAATACCGGCCGCGCGCCTTTGCCGCGTCGAATGAGGGCAGTCATCGGCGGGCGCCGAACCGTTTCCGTCAGGACTGCTGGCTCCGGCTCATGAGGTCCACTGCGCACGTGATCGAGTTCGGCTCGAAGTCGCTGTCGAGGTCGGCCAGGACGAGCCGTGCCGTGGCGGCGAGGTGCGCCGCCATCAGGCGGGTGGCCCGATCTCGGTCGCCGTCGATCACGCTGTCGAGCAGGGCGACGTGCTCCGCGTGGCGTTCTTCGACCGCGCTCGGATGCTCGGCGCCGTACAGACGTCTGTAGCGCTCGCTCTGGGCCGAATAGGACGCGATCGTGCGTCCGACGAAGCTGCCGACGCGGATGACGAGGAGTTCGTGGAAGCGGTCGTGGAGGGTCGACCACCTGTCGAGGTGATCCGCGCCCCCCGCCTGCTTCATGGCGCGTAGGAGTTGGGCGGCCTCCTTGCGCTCGGCGGCGGTCAGTCGACCTGCGGTCGCGTGTATGCCGAGGCACTCCAGCGAGATCCGTGCGGCGTACAACGTGTCCAGTTCGTCCGAATCGAAGCCCTTGACTCGCGGGCGCTGGTTGAGGTCTGCCTCGACCAGCCCCTCCTCCTGGAGCATGCGAAACGCTTCCCGAGTCGGAGTCCTGCTGACCGCAAGGAGTTTGGCGAGCTCGGCCTGGTTGAGCACCGTCCCCGGTGGGAGGACCCCGGTCATGATCAACCGGCGAAGGTGGCCGTGCACCGTCGCGCTGGTTTGCCGGGGATCGCTCACCACCGGGACGGGGTGGCCGGCGAGCAAGGTTTGGAGCGACATGGCGCTCAAGCTAGCCGTCCTGGCGTCGTCAGACCGACGGTTGCATTCCGGTGATATGGCGGTAGTCCCGCACGAGCGAGGTGATCTCGTCCCGGCTGATGACGTCGTCGATGTTCCCGAACGGCTTGTCGTCGGTGCGCTCGTAGACCTCGCGGAGGATAGCGTCGGGCGGGTTTGTGCGATTGGTCAGGACCACCGCTGCCGTGGCGGGTACACGCTCGGCCTCATAGGCCGCGAACGCGTCCTCGATGGTCGCCTCGGCCTCAAGGGCGGCCCGGAGAGCCCGGGTATCCAGGATGGCCTGGCCTGCGCCGTTCGAGCCACGGGGGACCATCGGGTGCGCCGCGTCGCCGAGCAGAGTGATGCGGCCAGAACCCCAGTATGGAAGGGGGTCCTGGTCGACCATGGGGTACTCCAAGATGGTCTCGGTCGAGCTCACCAGGCCCGGCACATCGAGCCAGTCGAACGTCCAGTCGGCGAAGACGTCGATGAAGTCCTCGAGTTGACCGACGCGGCTCCACTCGCGGTCGGTCGGGCGCGCCCGCTCGACTTCGGCCACCCAGTTGATCAGTTGAGTGCCGTCCGCGTCGGGCGCGGTTAGCGGGTAGATCACCATCTTGCCGCTGGCCAGCCAGCCGGCTCGGACCATCGAGCCACCGGTGAGGAACGACGGAGCGCGGACGACTCCGCGCCACATGGTCACGCCCGAGTAGAGCGGGGCGCCGTCGTTGGGGTGGAGCTGTTTGCGGAGGGCGGAGTGGATTCCGTCGGCCCCGACCACACCGGAAACAGAGATCGTGCGCGTCACCGACTGATCGGCGGTCTGGGCGACGGTCACCTCGACGCGATCGTCGTACGACGTTGCCGTCGTGACCGTGCTGCCGAGTTGCACGGCGTCGGCGCCGAGCCGCTCGCGGACTGCTTCGAGGAGGACGGATTGGAGTGCGCCACGGTGGATGGAGAGCTGGGGAGTGTCATGCCCCGCGTGGCGGCCGGCTGGCTCGGTGTACACGAGCTGGCCGTGGCGGTTGTAGAAGGCGGACTCCTTCGTCTCAAGAGCGACGGCCGTCAGTTGGTCAAGCAAGCCGAGCTCGGCGAGCACGGCGGTGGAGTGGGGCAGCAGGTTCACTCCGGCACCGATTGGGATGAGGTCGGGCGCTGCCTCGTGCACCTGGCAAGTGATGCCAGCGCGGTGCAGCTGAAGTGCAAGGGTGAGGCCGCCGATGCCGGCTCCTGCAATGAGGATGTCGTTGTTCTCTGTCATCTCAGTCTCCTTAGGTGGTTTGCGCGGTCACGGGAGGTGGAGGACCGAGCGAAGCGGGGGGATGGGGCGGTCGTGCGAGCTGAATGCCTTCTCGAGGTCGCCGAGGTCGTTGATCTCGTGCATCTCGTCGACGAGTGACGCGGGGTCGAGGGTGCCATTGGCGACCGCGGCCAATGCGTCGGCGTAATGGCCGGCGCCACCTCGAATGCCGAGGAGGTCGATCTCGCGGAGCAGGATGTCGCCTGCAGGAACGTCGGCTGGCGAACGACCCAACAGGATGACCAATGCTCCGGGAACTGCCGCCGCCAACGCGGCGCGTGTCCCTGGCTCGACGGCCGAGGTGTCGACCACCAGAGTTGCACGCCAGCCGGAGTGTTCACCGGGCGCTGATGCAGCGAGACCCAGGTTGTGTGCGCGCGCTCGGCGCTCGGCTGACGGTTCCTCGATGGTCACGAGCCAGCCATCGTGGGCGAGGAGCTGGCCGATCAGGAGGCCGAGCGGTCCTCCGCCGATGAGCAGGGCGGTGCCCGGCGTTATCCTCCGGGCGGCGATCTCGGCGCGAATGCGGAATCCGATCGCGACCGGCTCGAGGACGGTTGCGGCGTCGTCGCCGACGCTAGGTGGGACAGGGACGACTCGTGCTGCTGGCAGGGCGACGCGCTCGGCGAGCAGGCCGTCCACGGTCATTCCGAGGTAACCGCCCACCAGGCAAACGCCCGGGTGGCCGGCGCGGCACGACGCGCAAGTACCGCACTGGTCGACGGGGTCGATGACGACACGTGCGCCGCGCAGGGCCGGGTCTGCTCTGGGGCCCACGTTGGTGACAATGCCGATCCCGTCGTGAGTCGGGACGATCGGCAGGCGGTCCAGCCGGCCCCGCCAAGCGTGGAGGTCGGTTCCGCAGATGCCGACGGCTGTCGGGTGCACAACGACCTCGCCCGGACGGGGCTCAGGCAGGGGCCGAATTTCCTCGTTGAACGTGAACGCATCGGTGAGCTGCCACACCTTGCCGCCTGCGCGGACCCGTGCCGTCATGACCGCGCCTCGCGAGCGTGGGCGGGCAGGTGGACGGCGTGGGTCGCGGTGTACTCCAGCACCGTTGCGGGGCCGAACTCTCTGCCGAATCCGCTCCCCTTCACGCCACCGAACGGGGCACGAAGCGCGACGCCGTCCAGGTTGTGGGTGTTGACGAACGTGTAGCCCGCCTCCAGGCGTGCTGCGAGTGCGAAGGCCAGGTCCTCGTCTGCCGTCCACACGGACGACCCGAGGCCGAGCTCCGAGGCATTGGCGCGACGCACCGCTTCGTCGAGGTCGTCGAAGACCATGACGGGAGCAACAGGGCCAAACTGCTCGAGCCGCGCCACTGGCCAGTCGTCCTCGGCTCCGACGACGAGCGCCGGCCGCAGGAACGTGCCAGGACCATTCACCAGCTCGGGATCTGGAATCGTGCCAAGTTCAACGACAGTTGCACCGCGCTCGGCCGCGTCCTTGATGAGCCCGCGCACGAAATCGCGCTGGTTCGGGGTGGCGACGGGACCCATCGTGGTCTCCTCCAGCAGTGGATCGCCGACGATGAGATGCCTCCGGGAGGCCTCGATGAATCCATCGACGAAGGTGCCTAGGACAGACCGGTGGACGTACCAGCGTTTCGCGGCCATGCAGACCTGGCCACTGGTGCGGAAGCTCGCCAGGACCGCGCGCTTGAAGAGCTCAGGAGAGAACGGTGCGTCCGGGAGCACGATCGCGGCGTCGTTGCCACCAAGTTCCAGGCTGACGGGCACTGCGCGGGGTGCGGCTCCCACCATCACGGCGGCACCGGCCGCTTCGCCGCCGGTGAATGCGATCCGGCGCACGCCGGGATGCGCCACCAGTGCGGCTCCAGTCGCACGGTCGCCCTGAACGGCCCTGACCAGTCCGGCGGGCAACACGGAGCCGATCGCCTCGATCAGGGTGGTGACCGCCGCGGAGGCCACGGGTGACGGCTTCACAACGATCGCGTTGCCTGCGAGGAGCGCCGGCCCCACTTTCGTGGCGGCGAGGACAAGCGGGGCGTTCCAGGGAACGATCGCAGCCACGACGCCGTATGGCTGGTGCATGACTCGTAGGTGTCCACGCTCGTCGTCCTCCTCCTCGTCGGCCAGATGCGCGCCGCCCTCCTCGGCCATCTGCCGGATCAGGGTCACCGCCACGCGGACCTCGGCGCGGCTGTCGTTGATGGGCTTGCCGAGCTCGCGTGCCAACGTCGTAGCGATGGCATCTGCCTGCGCCTCTGCCGCGTCCGCGGCCTGGTGAAGGAGTTCTGCTCGTTCGGTGAGGGTTGTGGCCGCCCACCCGATCTGGGCAGCGGCGGCGTCCGTGACGGCGCGGTCGACGCCGCCCGCCCCCGACTCCTTCACGATGCTGAGGACCGACTTGCCGTCGGTCGGGTTGATCCGGACGATGTCGGGCAACTTGGTCTGCGCTTCCCCGGTGAGCGTCATCGGGTTTCCTCCGTCGATACGTTGAGTCGTGGGTCGGGCGGAGGGAGGCTCGTTCGGCCGTCTCCGTCGCGATGCACGTAGGTCCGATAACCAGAGTGCATACACCTGGAGTGGCGGTGCCACGGGTCACATGGCAACTTCTGCCCTGCGGAACGAGGAGCGTCGGGGAGGGCTCGCTCAGGACAGGGCGTGCGTCAGAGCATTGGCAAGCGCGCCTGCGATGCCGGTAGCGCAGGACCGAAGGGCCTGCAGATGCTCGGTCAGAGCAGTCCTGGATGAACGGACCGCGGGTGAGCCGATCACGACGGCTCCGGCGGCCCGGCGGGAGGGAAGGACGACCGGAACGCCGACTCCGTAGACCTCCCGCTCGGTCTCGCCGAGGTTGAGGGCGAAGCCCTGCCGTCGCACGACCGTCAACTCCCGCCTCAGGGCCGCGAGGTCCATGGTGCTGCCGTCGCGACGGTTCACCTTGCCCAAGGGATACAGGGCGGCGAGCTGGGCATCCGTGAGGTGGGCTAGGAGCACCTTGCCGCCGGAGACCGTGTGCGCAGGTAGCAGCAGCCCGACCCGGCGGCGCACCCGTGGCGGGATGGTGCCGTCGACGCCGTCGATGAACCGCACCCCGTTGCCTTCGAGCGCGACCAGGTGGGCGGTCTCGCCCGTGGTGGCGGCGAGATCGGCGAGGAACGGGTGTGCCGTGCTGACGATGTCAGGCATCGGCCCGCCGGAGCGACGCATTTGGGTGAGCCGGGGTCCGGGCACGTATGCACGCTGACGGTCCTGCTCGGCAAACTGATGCTGTTTGAGGGTAGCGAGCAGACGGTGGGCGGTCGGCGGCGTAACGGCGAGGAGTTCGGCGGCCTCGGCCACTCTGATCCGGTCGCGCTCGCTCAAGGCGACCAGCAGACGGAGCACGTTCTCCGCCGAGGAAACCTGTTCGCTACGACCCATCTGACGATTCTGCCCCCACGACGAGCGCGACGCGACCCACGTTCAGGTCTTTCTCGAGGAACTGATGGGCTGCTGCCGCTTCGCTCAGCGCGAAAGTCGTGGTGGCTGGAGCCCGGAATCCCCGCCCGACCTCCGCCCATGCCAATCGAGAACTCTCCCGATTGCCGGTGCGGACGCCGATGACCGACTGCCCCAGTGAATAGAGACGCTTGAGATCCACCGGCACGTCGTGCCCCGCGAACGCGCCGCTGGAGACGACGATGCCGCCCGGCGCGAGCGCGAGCTGGCTATTGCGCCACAGGTCGGGGTCACCGATGTTGTCGACGACGACCTGTGCACCCCCTTCGCTGAGTGATCGGACCTCGTCTGGGAACTCGGGACGCGTGCCGTCCAGCACGTGCGTGAACCCGAGCCCGCTGAGCCGCTTCCGCTTGTCCTCGTCCCGCGACGTCACGATGACGTGCGCGCCGAGGTGCTGTGCAAGGGCAGCCGTAACGCTTCCCAGGGCGGATGTCGCGGCCTGGACGACGACCCAGTCGCCGGCCTTCATTCCTGCGCGGCGGAGTTGGTTCATCGCGACTGCTGGCCCGAGGGCGAGGGCAACCGCCTCGATCGGATCAAGGCCGTCCGGAACCAGATGGAGGTTCGAGGCAGGCATGGATACGTACTCGGCGTATGCCCCCGGTCGATGGGTGCCGATGATCTCAAGCGTCTGACACAGCTCGTCGCGGCCGGCCACGCACTGGCGACAGGTCCCGCATGTGACGACGGGGAAGCCAGCGACTCGGTCGCCGACCTTGACGGAAGTCACCGCGCGACCGACCGCCGCCACGACACCGGAGTGCTCTGCCCCGAGGACGTGGGGGAACGAGAACTTGGCATAGGGATGCGTGCCTGCTCGTGCCGCGAGATCGAGCAGTCGGCCCACGGCCACGGCAGCGACCTGGACGAGGACCTCGTCGCCGCCGAGCCTCGGAACCGGCAGAACCTCCGGCTGGAGCACATCGGGTCCCCCGTGCTCGCGGAAGGTCACCGCGGTCATCGCGGCGGGGACGGTGCGAAGCTCCGGCCAAGTGTTCATCGCTGCACCATCCGCGTTTCGAGCTGGCCCATTCCGTGGATCTCGGCGAGGACGACATCGCCCGGAGTCAGCCACTCCTGACGAGGGAATCCGACGCCGGCCGGCGTACCGGTGAGGATCACGTCCCCCGGCTCGAGCTGCACGATTCGGCTCGCCGCGGCAATTTGCGCCGCGACACTCACGACCATGTCGGCAGTCGAGCTCTCCTGCTTGACGACACCGTTGACGCTCAGGCGCAGGCCGACCTGCTGTGGGTCCTCGACGAACCAGTGCGGCACGACACCAGGCCCCAGGGGCAAGAATCCGTCGAGTGCCTTGTGGCTGACCCAGTCCCACTCGAATGCGGGAAAGACCGCGCTCTTGCGGTGGAAGAGGCCACGGGCGGACAGGTCGTTGGCGATGGTGTAACCAGCGACGTGGTTGAGCGCCTCATCGAGCGGGATGTCGTGCCCGCCCGTTCCGATCACGACCGCGAGCTCGACCTCCCAGTCGACGTTCCAACCCTCCTTCGGGTCAGCAATCTCGACCTCAGCGCCAGGTCCGACGACGGTCGTCGTCGGAGGCTTGAAGAAGAAGTAGGGATCCGCATCCGGGGACGGCCGTTCGGTGCCCATCTCCTCGGTGTGGCTGTAGTAGTTCGCGCCCGTGCAAAGCACCTTCCGTGGATAGGTCAGGGGGGCGTGTAGTTCCGCGTCCGGCACGATCTCGAGATCAGTCGCCTCCAACGTACGCAGAGCAGGCTCGACCGTTGCCCAGTCGTCGAGCAGCGCGAGTAGCGGGCGGCTGGTGAAAGATGCGGGTAAACGGCGGACTTGCCGGTCGGCCAGGACGCCGACAGAGGGGGCGGTAAGCCCGGGGGAGGAGTACTGCACGAGTGCCCAGTTCGGAGGGGTCATAACGCTCATTCTCTCGATTCGAAGTGACGAAGTGCACACACTTTAGGCACCGAGAACGGGTTCCGCGGAGAAACATGTGACATGGATTCCGCAGGATGAAATGCGGATCTGTCGAACTTGGGACGCGGCCACGGTTGGGCGCAAAGTGTGTGCACATTCACATTCATGCCGCGCCCCTGAGGAGTTCACGATGCGCGTTCAAGGCCTCCTGCACTACGGACTGCAGGTGCCCTCCCATGAGGTGGGCCACGACTTCTACACCGACTTCGGCCTTAAGGTCGCCGAGCGCGACAACGCGCTGACCGTCCGGTGCGAGGGCCGCGACCTCGATCAGACAGTCCTCAGCGAGGGGCCTCGCAAGCAACTGCAGTTCGTGGCGTTCGCCGTCGAGACGGACTCGCTGCCTGAGTGGCAGCGCAGGATTGAGGGCGCCGGGATCACGCTGGTCGACGCCCCGCTTGCGGCGGTAGAAGGCGGTTTGTGGTTCCGTGATCCCGAAGGAGTCCTCGTCAACCTCCGTGAGGATGCGCTCGCGCCGTGGCGGAAGGCCGCTCCGGAGGAGTCCCAGTTCAACTTCGGCGACGACATCCAGCGCGTGGATCGCGCACGATGGCTCGATGCAGGGGCGCCCGCATCCCCTCGCCGGCTCAGCCACATGCTGATGTTCACCTCTGACCTCGACCGTTCGGAGCGCTTCTACTCCGAGGTGCTCGGACTGAAACTCTCCGACAAGATCACCGGAGCGGCAACGTTCATGAATTCTGGACCCGGCGACCACCACGTATTCGGCTTCATCCGCAGCACTCACCCCGGTCTGCACCATTCCAGCTGGGAGGTCACCAACTTCGACCAGATGGCGGTCGGCGCGCGCACCATGCACGAGCACGGTCACCAGGACGGCTTCGGCCTGGGGCGGCACACGCTTGGGTCAAACCTCTTTCACTACGTCCGCGATCCGTGGGGCAGTTGGATCGAGTACAGCGCTGACATGGACCGCATCACCGACGACTGGCAGGCCAACGAATGGGAGGTTCCGCCAGCCGTGTGGTGCCCGATGCCGCCGGAGACCTTCATGCAGAACTTCGAGGAAAAGAGCTGACGATGACAACCGACGTCCGCTCGGAGGGTCCGGTGCGCATCCAAATGGCCGACGGACCGGGGCAACCGCCCGCGACTCCGGAGCTCGCGAAGCTTTACCGCGAATTCGAGTCTGAACTGCTGGTGCCGCTCTGGACCGAGATCGGCGACCTGATGCCCGCCGACCCTCGATCGCGCGCCGCTGCCCACCGCTGGCGGTGGGACCGTCTCCGCGACATGGCTGGGCAGGCTGGCAACCTCGTGCCCGTCGGGCGCGGCGGCGAGCGCCGCGCGATCGCACTTGCCAACCCCGGTCTTGGCGGGCGGCCGTTTGCGACGCCCACACTGTGGGCTGCGATCCAGTACCTCAACCCAGGTGAGGATGCCCCAGTCCACCGCCACAGCCAGCATGCCTTCCGCTTCGTGATCGAGGGTGAAGGTGTGTGGACTGTCGTCAACGGTGACCCCGTCTCGATGCGACGTGGAGACTTCCTGCCCCAGGCTGGGTGGGCCTGGCATGGCCACCACAACCTCAGCGAGACGCCGATGGCATGGATCGACGGCCTCGACATTCCATTCCAATATCAGACCGATGCGACCTTCTTCGAGTTCGGGCCGGACGAAGTCCCGACGCGCCAGGCGCCCCATCGGTCGAAGTCCGAGCGCCTATGGGGGCACGCTGGCCTACGCCCGCTGACGCACATGGCTCCCTCGCCAGCGTCCCCGTTGCTGGCCTACCGCTGGGAGAACACCGACCGCGCGCTCCACGACCAACTAGCTCTGGAGAAGGATGGGTACCCCGCGACTCTGGAGCCCGGGCACGCGGCCGTCCGATTCACGAATCCTACGACGGGCTCGGACGTGCTACCCACGATCCGCGCGGAGTTCCACCGTCTCGCCCCCGGCACGGCCAGCTCGGGGTCGCGTGAGGTGGGGTCGTCGGTATACACCGTCTTCGAGGGCCAGGGCCGAGTCAACGTCGGCTCAGCTTTCTGGGATGTAGAGCGAGGCGACCTGTTCGTCGTTCCCTCCTGGCAGGAGCTCCGGCTTGAGTCCGAGAACGGCATGGACCTCTTCCGGTTCAGCGACACCCCAATCTTCGAGCGGCTCGACCTGGGCCGCCACCGCGCCATCATCGAGGAGACCCAGGCATGAGGCTTGCAACCCTGCGGACGAGCGAGGGCACCGTTGCTGCTCGTGTAGAGGAGGAACGCTACGTCGGCCTCGACGCGACCGACGTGGGTGCCTTGCTCGCAATGGAGGGGTGGCAGGAGCGTGCAGCCGTGGACGGGCCTGCGTACCCCTTGGACACGGAGCTCGACGTGGTCATCCCGCGGCCGGGCAAGATCATTTGCGTTGGCCTGAACTATCGCAGCCACATCCTGGAGATGGGCCGGCCTCTGCCGGAGTTCCCGACACTGTTCGCTAAGTTCGCCGACACACTCATCGGCCCCCAGGATGACATCGAGCTCTCGGCTGAATCGGATGCTATCGACTGGGAGGCCGAGTTGGTTGTCGTCATCGGTGCGAAGATCAGGCGCGCCAGCGAGGCTGAGGCGGTGGCTGCGATTGCGGGATTCACCGCGATGAACGACGTATCGGCGCGGGACTGGCAGTTCCGCACCCGTGAGTGGCTCCAGGGCAAGAACTTTGACCGTTCCACGCCGCTAGGTCCGGTTGTTGCAACACCCGACGAACTGCCCGGCGGTGTGCGGCCGGCTTTGCCTATCAGCGCCACTGTTGCAGGTGAGAAGATGCAGGAGGCCGACACGTCTGACCTCCTGTTCGACCCGGTTGACCTCGTCCGATATGTGTCGTCGATGATCACGCTGCGCCCCGGCGATGTCATCGCGACGGGCACCCCCGGCGGCGTCGGCCATGCGCGCAAGCCTCCGCGGTACCTCCAGGATGGCGAGGTCGTGACCGTGGAAGTTGGTGGCATCGGGCGCCTGGCGAACGTGGCCGTCAGGGGATGATCACGGGATCCCGCACGTGGGTCAAGGAAGCCACTCAGCTCTTCCTTGACGGTGTCGATCATCTCGATGACGCGGACTTTGCCTCGCCGACGGGGCTCCCAGGCTGGACGAAGGCTCACCTGGTTGCACATGTGCACTTCAACGCGCTCGCTCTGCGTCGCCTCGCTCGCTGGGCAGCGACGGGAGACCCCCATCCCATGTACGCCTCGAGCGAGCAGCGGAACGATGAGATCGCGTCCGGGAGCAGGTTGCCGCCGGCGACGCTCCGGTTGGTGGTACGGCACTCCGCCGCGCTGCTTGCCGAAGACCTCGCGGCCCTGACAGACGAGTCATGGCTTCGCGAGGTCGTAACCGCGCAGGGAAGGATCGTCCCAGCGACCGAGATCCCGTGGCTCCGTGCCCGCGAGGTTGCGATTCATGCCGTGGACCTCGGGATCGGTGTCACGTTCGATAACCTGCCTGACGACTTCGTGAACGCGTTGCTCATCGACGTCGTACGTCGTCGCTCGAACCTCGGCGAGGGACCCGGCCTCGCTGCCTGGCTTACCGGGAGAGCGCAATCGGCCCCTCGCCTCGGCCCCTGGCTCTAGCGCGTCGCGGGATCGGTCGGGGTGTTCCGAATAGGGCAACGGGGAGCCGTCCGCGTCTGTCGGTTCTCCTGCCTGGAGGCGCGCCACATCCAACGGCGAGCACGGGTGTCTATGGTCGTCCGGTCTCTATCGGCCGTCGCGAGGCACCTTCGTAGCAATAGGTGCGGCACATCGCCGGCATGACTGCCGGATCACGGCATAAGGGTCGGCCCGATCGTTGCGTCGGGGCGACCCTTTGCCATTGCCGGATCCGATCCTGGTCAGTTGGCCAGGAAGCCGCCGTCAACTGCCAGGGATTCACCAGTGACGAAAGCTGAGTCGCTCGAGAGCAGCCACGCAACCGCCGCGCCGACCTCGGACGGCTGGCCGAAGCGGTTCATGAGGTGACGCTCACGAAGCCGGGCGAAATGAGCCGAGAGCTGCGGGTCGTCGACCAGACGCTCGATCATCGGCGTGTTGATGATTCCGGGGAGAACTGCGTTGACCCGGATACCGAGCTGGCCGTAGTCGGCGGCTGCGGCTCGGGTCAGGCCGATGACGCCATGCTTAGCAGCGACATACTCGCTTGCGTTCGGGATCGCCACCTTGCCGAGCCCCGAAGCGGTGTTCACGATGGAGCCGCCGCCGGTCTCGAGCATCGCCTGGACTTCGTACTTCAAGCAGTTGAATACCCCGGTGAGGTCGATCCGTACGGCGCGATCCCACTGCTCGATAGTGAGCTGGTGCAGCGGGATGCCGCTCTGCTCGACACCGGCATTGTTGAAGGCTCCGTCGAGACGGCCGAAGTGCGTCACGACTGCCGCGACCATCTCCTCGACCTGTTCCGGGTTGCCGACATCTGCGATGAACAACTCGGCCGATCCTCCGTCTTCGACGATGCCGTCGACGACGGCCTTGGTCGACGTGCTGATGTCGACGAGTGCGACATGTGCACCCATGCCAGCCAGATGGGCAGCGGTGGCAGCGCCGATGCCGCCGCCCGCCCCCGTGACGATGAAGGTCTTCTCGTTCAGTTCCATGGGCTGAGAGTTCCCCTGCCTGTCGCGGGGCAGCAATCGGATCTTCAGTACGTTCCGGCATCCGGAATCCGTTCCGCACCGAGATTGGAGGTCCAATTCGGGATGACGGAATCTGCGTGGCTTTCGCTGGTGACCCTCGTCACACCCGGAGAAGGTGATGCCATGAACGTCACCACTGTCCTCGGCGAGAGCCGCTTCAACCGATTCCACGGGGGGTTGGCTACGCTCTGTGGCCTCACCATCCTCTTCGACGGCTACGACCTAACGATCTACGGCGCGGCGCTGCCGTCCATGATCAAGGAGTTCGGGATCAGCCCGGCACAGGCGGGCGCCATCGGCAGTTGGGCACTCGTCGGCATGATGCTTGGCGCCATCTTCGGAGGCGCGCTGTCAGATAGGGTCGGGCGAAAGCCGATCATCGTCGGCAGCGTCCTCCTCTACTCGGTTTTCACCGGCGCGGTGTTCTGGGCCGATACTCCGACCGAGGTCGCACTCCTCCGCTTTGCTGCGGGTCTCGGCATCGGCGGAGTCATGCCGAATGCCGTCGCACTGGTCGCCGACTACGCTCCGGCGAAGAACCGCCACACACTGGTCAGCTCCATGTTCAGCGGCTACATGGTCGGCGGCATCCTCGCTTCATTGGTGGCGATTGTCGCCATTCCGGCCTTCGGCTGGCGATCGATCTACCTTATTGGCGCCATCCCACTTGTTCTCGTGTTGCCAGCACTCGTGCGCTACCTTCCGGAGTCTCCGAGCTATCTTCTGCGTATGGACCGCACGGCCGACCTGTCGGCTGCGGTTCGCCGGGCCAACCCGTCTGTACAGATCGTTCCAGGAACAACCTTCCAAGCTGATGTGCAGCGCCAGGAGCGGGCCACGCTCCGTCAACTGTTCGCCGACGGCTTTGCCGCGCCGACCGCCCTGCTGTGGGTCGCCTTTTTCATGGTCCTACTGATGATCTACGGCCTGCTCACGTGGCTTCCCCAGCTGATGGTGAAGTCCGGCTACGCCCTAGGCTCAAGCTTGTCGTTCTTGCTCACCCTGTTCATCGCTGCGACGATCGTCAGTTGTGTCGGCGGCTACCTCGCAGACCGTCTCGGCTCACGTCGTGTGCTGGTCGTCGCGTACCTGCTTGCTGCGGCCCTCATAACGCTGCTCGGGCACCTCGGTGGCGCGCCGCTCATTCTGGTGTACGCGGTGATTGCGGTCGGTGGAGGTGCGGCATTCTCTGCCCAGATCTTTGCGAACGCCTTCGCTGCCGAGCTGTACCCCCCGGTGCTCCGCACCGCAGGGCTCGGATGGGCGCTCGGCGTGGGGCGGGTCGGTGCGATCGTTGGGCCGCTGCTCGGAGGAATTCTGCTCGATGCGGCCGTGCCGCTCAGTGCCAACTTCCTGGTCTTCGCGATTCCGGGGGTGCTGGCCGCTACATCGGTGCTACTGATTCGGACCAACTCCTTCCGTGCGGTGCCCGCAGACGAGCGGTCCCCGGCTCGGCCAGTCCGCGGCTGACCGTCCCTCACCGATGCGCGAGCGGATCTGGAGCCCGCCCCTCACTGCTGTACCGGTCCTTCGGCGCCGAGCACGTTGACCAGGACGGTCCGCCTATTCGTGGCGCCAAGGATGTTTCGGTCGCGGGCCTTACGACCTCCGAGTTGTGAGCGATGCCACGTCTTCGGCCACAACGCCTGACCGGACGACGATAGGAATCCGCGATCGACCTCGATACCGCCGGTGTCATACGTCTGGCCGCCAGCGGAACATCGCTAGATAACACACTGCTAGGACGGGACCTACCCCGGAGTCACCAAGAGCGGAAGCAACGAAAGGAAACGCACGATGTCCGATTCACTCGAAAACCTCATTGTCGCCCACCTCGACGCCTGGAATGCGTACGCGGGCCCCGAACGGGAACAGGCCATCAAGGAGATCTACTCGCCCGACGTGCTGATCGGCGAGCCCGGCGCTTCCTACGACGGTCACGACGGCATGACCGAAGCAATCTCCGGGCTCCAGGCGCAGCTTCCCGGCACGGTGATCACCCGAACCGGCCCGATCCAGACCGCCCACGACCTCTCCACCTACACCTGGGCACTGGGCCCAACCGGCCAGGAGGCCTTGGCCACGGGACGGGACGTACTGATCGTCCGCGACGGGAAGATCGCCAGCCTCTATGTCCTGATCGACGCCCCGTAGACGGAATCCTTGCCCTGCAAGGCGGGATCAGTGGCAGCGAACATCGCAACCTCTCGTCCATGAGTAGCGGAGCCTTAGTGTCAGGCCTATCCGCGAAGGGATCAGTCGCGTGACGCGGGGACAGGCCCAGGAATTAGGACTACTCGTCGGTGTGACCACGACGTCGTTAACGTCCAACGGCCGCTCGTGCCAATCCAAAGGACAGATCTTTTCATGTCGGTTCGGTGGAGGGCCGATGCATCGGTGTGAATTGACCCCGCCCAAATAGTGGGTCGACGTTGGCTAGGCTCAAAACGATGGATGCTCCGGGCTTGGAAGGAGCGTCGTTTCCATTATCGTCCTTCCTCAAACATCGCCATCGCTGAAAGTTTCGCAGCCAATTTCTGCATTCGGTCTGCTGCGGCGTGCTGGCACCGAAGCGCTGGCGTTACGCAGTTCGCGCGGGAAGCTCCGGTGCGCGTGTGGGCATCGAGCTCGGTTCCCCTGGAGGTCGTGAGCACGTGGTCGTTCTCGACCCAGTCCGATCCGGCGCGGCGCTCCACTGCCCCTGTCGAACGTTGTGCTCGCTGAGAACGGCGGCGAATTGGCGGGGGAGTGCGAGGGTATGCCGAGACTTCTTTGTCTGTTGTCGCCGCCCTCGCGATCGGGGCGCCACACGAACATGTGCGGCGGGGCGGGCGGGTCGGCGTCGGGAGCATCGTGGAGGTTGACGTGGTCCCGGCGTAGTGCTCGGCCGGCCCGATAGAGGATTGACGACACGAAAGGTCTCCCGCGGTCGGGCTCAACGCGTGATCGAGCTTGGATTCACGCCGATCGTATGGCGCGATTTACAGACCGCCGGGAAGCCATGCCGACGAAATCGTCAAACCTGCCGCTTCGGTCGGGAGCTGGCGAGTCGGGCTCGGCTTCCCGCGATCCGCTGGGGGCGGAAGGTCGGGGTAGCGGCACAGACCGCGGTCAGGTCGCGGCCTGCGAACATGACCGTTCGATCTGGCCGCACCAACGCGGCGACCACGTGGTTCTGGATCAGCCAGGCGTGGAGTGGCGAACCGACGGAGGGCTCGACCGCGACTGCGCCCCGGCTGGTCAGGAGGGAGCGTTGAGCGGCAGTGAGGGGCCGCGCGGAGACGACAGCGAACCGGTGTCCGACGGTCTGGTCGAGCCGGCGGCCGTCGGAGATGAACGCGTTCGGTGCCAGGCGCCCTGCTGGCGAGCGTCGAAGGCTCGACCTCCTGACGAGCACAGTGCGCGCCAGTGCGGGGGTTTCGCTGTCCAGGATCTTGGACCGGATGCCCGGGATGTGGTGCAGGCGCGGGGCGAGGAGGCGGCGAGCGGTGTCGCCTGCCCGGCCGCCTTGGGTCATCAAGACGCCCATGAGCTTGGCGACGCGGATCAGTGCGCGAGCGTGCGGTTTGCGTTCGGCCTCGTAGGTCTCCAGCACGCTCGCGGGGAGGTCTCCGGCCAGCACGCCGGCGATCTTCCAGGTCAGGTTCATCGCGTCTCGGAGGCCTGCGCCCATGCCCTGGCCGATGAAGGGTGGGGTCAGATGGGCGGCGTCACCCAACACGAACACGTTCCCATCGCGCCACCGGTCCGCGACCTGGGCGCGGAAGGTGTACTCCGCGACTCGGACGAGCTCGAGATGGGAGATGGCGGTGTCTTTCACCCATGGCCGGATCATCGGAAGCAGCGCTTGGAGCGAGGCGAAGTCGTCCGCGGTCTCTCCCTGCAGCAGCTGGAACTCCCACCGGTATCGGATGTCACCGATACGCATGTAGGTCGCGGCACGGGCGGCGTCGCAGACCTGGTGGACGCCTTCCCACTGGTCGAGGTCAGCCGAGGTCGCCACGTCCACGACGAGCCAACGCTGCTCGAAGTGCATGTCCTCCATCCCGGCTCCGATGGAGGACCGCACCACGCTGTTCGCTCCGTCACAGCCGAGGACGTACGTCGCCAGGACTGACTCGTGGGCGCCGGTGACCCGGTCGGTGAAGTCGAGGCGGATACGGTCGTGGCCGTCTTGGGCCACGTCGGTCACCTCGGCATTGCCGCGCACGGTGACGCTCGGCTGGTCTTTCAGGTTCGTGCGCAACAGGTGCTCGAGGTCCGGCTGGTCGAACATGTTCGCACGTGGATGCCCGTGGCGTCCTTGCTCGCCTCCCCGGTCGAACTCGGCCAGAACCCGGAGATGCCGGTCTACGAGTCGCAGACCGTGCGCCGGTCGCGAGATCGCAGCGAACTCGTCTGCCAACCCGAGCTCGGCCAGGATCCGGTAGATCTCGTCGTCCAGATGAACAGCGCGAGGCTGGGGGTAGACCCCGTCCCAGCGGTCCAGCACGAGACAGTGGATGCCGTATTGCCCCAAGAGTGTCGCCGCGGTGATGCCTGTCGGGCCTGCGCCGACGATGACGACCGGGCAGGTCTCGGAGGAAGCTGCTGGGTTCATCACAGGCCCCCCAGCCTGAGTGCGAGGGCGACGACGACCAGGCCGCCGAGCACCAGCGCCGGCGCTGCTTCCTTGGCGCCGTCACCGGCGCGGAAGTGGACGATGGCCGCTCCACCGAGAAGGAGGAGCAGCCCGATCGCGGCCGCGATGGGAATCGACCTCGAGACCGTGCCCAGAAGCAGCCCGGCCGCGCCGGCGATCTCGAGAGCGCCGATGCCGCGGTAGGCCGCGACGCCGAATCCGACGTGAGCGGCTCGCTGAACCATGGCGGGCACAGCGAGCAGCTTGGCCGCGCCCAACGCTGTAAAGACAGCGGCCAGGGCGACGGTGAGGACAGTCAGTGTGTTCATCAAGGTTCCTACGGTTGGTCGTTTGCACGCGGGAGACGGCTGTCGGTCATGGTCATGTCCGGGAGGCCAAGCGCCAGGCGATCGGAAAGGACCCCAGAGCGTCCTTGACGAGTGCCTCCTCGAGTCCGGTCGTGGCCTCGATCTCGGCGACCACACCGCCGTCCTCCACCAGGCCGCGGACCTCAGCGACCTCGTCGACACCGGCGAGGGCGGCCACGACCGCGTCGCGGGTCGCCTCAGCGCGCAGCGCGGGTTTGTAGGGCTTGCCCACGTCGGTGACCGGCATGGCCTCGAGGACGGTGACGGACTTCGGTGCGGCGGCCTGCTCCGCCACGTTGGCGCGCGCCCAGTCGCGTAGCTCGGCCGCGGTCGCCGTGGCACCGGGCGCCACCGTGACGAACGCGACCGGCACCTCGCCGGCGTGCGGATCCGGCCTGCCGACCGCCTGGGCAGCGGTGACGTCCGGGTGGGACAGCAGGGCGTCCTCGATGAGGGCGGGGTCGATGTTGTGGCCGCCGCGGATGATCAGGTCCTTGGCGCGACCGGCCAGGTGGACGAAGCCGTCGGCGTCGATCCGGGCCAGGTCGCCGGTGTCCAGCCACCCGTCGCGGAGCTTGCCGAGGCCGTCGAGCAGGAGGCGTCCCTCGCTGCTGCGACCGGTGACGTAGCCGGGGAAGACCGTCGGCCCCTTGATCGCGAGGATGCCGACAGCGCCGTGCGGCAGGTCGACCCACTCGCCGCTCGCGGAGATCTCGACGGTCTTGACCTGCTGGTAGGGCAGTCGCTGTCCGACCGCTCCCGGACGAGGGGCGTACGGGAAGCTGCGGGCGCTGGCGCAGGTGGCCTCGGTGAGCCCGTATCCCTCCACCAACGCGACTCCCGTGTGGGTCTCGAAGCTCTCGCGTACGGCCTGCGGCAGGGGCGAGGCACCCACGAGCGCGAACCGCAGCGAGGTGATGTCGGCGTCGACCGGGCATCCGGCCAGGAGGGCGTAGACGGTGGGCACCGAGCTCATGGCAGCGATCCGGTAGCGCTCGACCAGCCGCCAGAAGCACCCGTAGAGATCCGCGTCGCGGTAACCCTGCGGTCCGGCCCAGACGACGCGCTGCCCCTTGAACAACGGCGACAGCACGGTCACGACCAAGGCGTTGACGTGGAACAGCGGGAGCGCGGCGAACACGGTGCTGGCCTCGTCGAGCAGGCCGTTGGCCGCGATCATCCAGGCGTCCGAGACCTCGTTGGCATGCGTGTGCGCGGCCAGCTTCGGAGTGCCGGTGGTTCCGCCCGTGTGGAAGACGGCGGCCAGGTCGCTGCCGGTGGGCTCGACTCCCGCGAAACCGAAGGCAGGTTCGTCCTGCGCCATCGCGGACAGGTAGCCCAGACGTACGTCCCCGATCGCCGCAAGCGGCTCGGCCGCTCCGTCGCCGGCGGTGGGTCGCAGCACCAGCAGGGCGTCCACCTCACCCCGGGATGCGATCTCGCGAGCGGTCTGCCACACACCCGGGTCGAGCTCGGGGCCGGCGGCGACGAGCACGCGTGCACCGGACCTGTTCAGGAGCTGGGTGATGTGGTCGGGCGAAAGACCTGGGTTGATCGGGGCCGCGATGCCCGCCAGCTGCGCAGCGAGCGTCGCCGTGACGAGCTCGTCGCAGTTCGGGGACAGCAGCGCGACGGCATCGCCTCGGTCGACGCCGAGGCCGTGCAGCAGGTTGGCGACCCGATGCACATCCGCGAGAAGCTCCCGGAAGGTCCGCTCGGCGGGCTGCTCCCACCGTGCGGCGTCGGGGAGGACGGAGACCGCCACCCGGTCGGGCCACAGCGAGGCCGCCCGGCTCAGGAGGGAGTAGGTGGATTCCGGCAGCCCGCGGTCGGTGAGAGGGACCGCCTCGATCGCGGTCAGGTCGCCGGGCGCGTCGTAGGTCGGCCAGAGCATGCTGTTCATCCGTGCCTCACCTCGGTGCGCTGCCGGCCCAGGTCCAGGGCGCCGTCGTCGGTCGCGATGGCGATCTCGATGACATCGCCCTCCGCGAGGTACTTCGGGTTCTTGCCCTGGGCCTTGAAGAACATCCGCCACTTGGTCGCGGCCGGCAACAAGGAGCCGATGATCTCGATGGCCTTCGGGGGTGCGCTGAGCGCCGTGCCGACGGGCGTGCCGGTGAGCAGGAGGTCACCGGGGTCGAGGCGCTGGAAGAGGGACAGCGCCTGGAGCGCCTCGAGGGGGCTGTAGATCATGTCCGCGACGGTCATGTCCTGGCGTGGCTCGCCGTTGACCCACAGCCGCAGCCGGAGATCGGTGAACCGCTTGAGGTCGTCGGCTTCCAGCAGCAGGAGCGCCGGGCCGGTCGGGGTGAATGTCGGGTAGGACTTGGCCTCGAAGAACTGGGTCTTCGGCAGCTGCAGGTCGCGCGCGGAGACGTCGTTGGTGATCACGAGGCCGGCGACGAAGTCTCCGAGGGTGTCCTCGGTGATCGTGGTGCCGACCGGCATCGAGCGTCCGATCACGATGCCGATCTCGGCCTCGTAGTCGAGCAACCGGACGTGCGGTGGACGTACGACGTCGTCGTAGGGGCCGCTGATCGATCCTGAGGTCTTGCGGAAGAAGGTGAGCGGGATGCTCGCCGGGTTCATGCCCGCGTCCTTGACGTGGGAGGCGTAGTTTGTCATCTGCGCCACGACGCGGCACGGTGCCGTCACCGGCGAGACCAGGTCGAGGTCTTTCACCGGGGTCGTGGCCGGCTGTGACAGCGCCGCCATCACGGCGGGCCGGTCGGCCAGCAGATCGGCGGTGGTGAGCGCTGCGGTCTCGACGCGGGTGGCGCCGTCGGCCTTCTGCACCCACCAGGCGTCGGCGGTACGGAGCACGGAGATGGTCATGAGGAGGCAACTTTCAGGAGGCCGCGGAGGCGGGAGAGGTCGAACTCGTTGTCACCGCGCAGCGAGGTGAGCATCGAACCGAGCTCGCGGAAGGTGTCGGCGCGTCGGGGGGAGACGCCCATGAAGTCGGCGGATGCCGGCGGGCCCCACTGGGCCAGACCGGAGGCGGTCATCGGGGACCAGCCGGGCTCGAGGGTGTTGTCGAAGAGATCACCGTCGGTGAAGTGCTCGACGAGAAACCCGTCGGGATCGCGCCAGTAGTCGAAGATCTGGCTGCCCTCGATGTGACGGCCGATGCCCCACGACCGGAAGTAGCCCAGCGCGAGCAGGTGCTCCCCGCCCGCCGCGAGCGCATCGAGATCGGCGACCTGGTAGGCCGAGTGCACGTAGCGGTTGCGAGGTCCCAGCGTCATCGCCAGCGTGTGATGGTCGGCCGGCTCCGAACCGCGGTCGCAGCGGATGAAGCTCATCGTGGGGCCGCGCTCCCGCTGCCCCTCGAAGTACTTGAAGTCGCTCACGATCAGCCCGAGGTGCTCCAGATACCAGTCGAGCGTCTCGAGATACGTGGTGGTCTGGAGTACGACGTGGCCCAACCGCTCGACGCGTGCGGGCTCGCGCGCGGGGCGCTGGGTCCGGTTCACCCGCGGGGTCTGCCGGCCGACGTTGAGCGTCTGCGCCGGCTGAGCGGCCAGCGCCGGATGCTCGTACAGGTCGGCCACCACGCGCACCCGCGCACCGCTCGGGTCGACCAGGTCGACGCCGAGGCCCCCGAGATTCTCGGGAAGCTGTGCGGCGCTCGCGCCCACCGCCCCCGCGAGCCGCAGGACGTCGGAGGCATCCGCTGCCTGGAACGCCGCGCCCAGATACTTCGAGGGTCCCTTGCGCACGATGACGCAGGGGCCGCCGGCCTCGGTGCCGCGGAGCAGGAGCTCGTCCGCGGTGCGGGTCAGCGTGCTGAACCCGAACGCGTGGGCAAAGCGCTCCGAGGCCGCGAGGTCGGGCTTCTGGAACTCCAGCCAGGCGAGGTCGCGCACCTTGATCACCGGATCGGTCGCCCGGCCCGGGTGCTCGCCGCGCACGGCGCCCTGCTCACTGTGGAGGTCGTTGTGCGTGCCGTGATGGCCAGCCATCATCCACTCCCTTCATCTCAACTGAGACAATCGTCACTTACGAGCATATCCTCAGTCAAGACATCGCTGACGAAATCGTCATCCTTGAGTCGAAACCGGTCCGCGTGTTTCCGGAAGCCGGCGAAGTCGAGTGTTTGTCGAAACCAGCAGGACTGACAAATTCGTCAGTTTGGAGTACCGTCAGAGCGACGCCTCAGTTCCGGGGCGCCATCCATCAAGCAAGGGGGAACCATGAGTGACCGCGATCTCGAGAACCGATTCCAGGGTCTGCCGACCACCGTCCGCGAGAAGATCGACGCCGTCATCGACGACGCCAAGATCGCGCTGAAGCTGCGGGTGGCCGAGCTGCTGGCCGACAAGGAGGAGATGGCCGAGCACGCGGTCACCTCTGCCGGCCGGGTCGGCGCCAAGAGCGGGGAGGTGTCGGAGCTGACGGCGATCATGCCGCTGAAGCCGGGTGGCGCCGAGAAGCTGCGCAAGTTCTTCGGCCTCGTCGGGGGAAACCTGGCGGGCGCGGGCCAGGTCGGCACGCTGCACAACATGCGTTTCGTGTTCCTCGACGACGACACCAAGCTGCTCTTCGCCACCGCCTACGACGGCGAGTGGGATCCCTACATCGACGACTTCGCGACCAAGATCCCCGAGTTCATGGACTACCTGTTCGGCAACGTCGAGGGCTGGCCCGGGATCCAGTCGCCGGACGTGAAGGACTTCATCGTCCAGTACCAGCTCCCGGCCGAGGCCTGGTTCGTCGCCCATCCCACCCTCACGGTCGCGGGCGCCAACCGTCTGAAGCGCCTCGACCGCACGGTGCAGAACTTCCTCACCGAGCTGAACTGACCCTTCGCGGCCATGGACCTGTTCCGCCGCCTGACCAAACAGCCGACGCTCGAACTGGACGACATCCAGGCGGCAGTCCTGCGAGCGCGGCCCGAGCCGTACTTCGGCACCCACGCGATCCTGGAGATCACCGATGCCGCGGCCGGCAGGGAGCTGCTGCGGCGTCTCGCGCCGCGGATCACCTCCGCGGCCCGCTGGGACGAGCCCGTCCCGGCGTGGACCGTCGTCGCGATCAGCTACCCGGGGCTGGAGGCGCTGGGGGTCTCCGAGGAGAGTCTGGCCTCGTTCCCCGCCAACTTCCGCGCCGGGATGGCGGCCCGCGCCGAGAGGCTTCGCGACACCGGGCCCAACGCTCCGCACCACTGGGAGTTCCCCTTCGGCACCGGCCGTGCTCATCTCGCTGTCAGCGTCTACGCCGAGAGCAAGGAGGCCTGGCAGGAGGCCGTCGACGGCTACCAGCGAGAGCTGGCCCAGGTGGCAGGGGTCGACCTCTTGTCGCACCAGGACTTCGGGGCCACCGGGTTCAACGTGTTCGGCTACCGCGACGGCTTCACGCAGCCGGCGGTCGAAGGAAGCGGTGCGGAGACGATGCCCGGCGACGGTCGGCCGATCAAGCCGGGCGAGTTCGTCCTCGGCTATCCCAGCGAGACGGGCCGACCGTTGCCGATGCCGAGCCCGAGCGTCCTGGGGCGCAACGGCACGTACGTGGTCTTCCGGAAGTACCACTCCCACGTCGCGGCGTTCAACCGGTTCCTGCACGGCAACGCCGACACCGCCGAGGAGCGAGAGCTGCTCGCGGCGAAGCTCGTGGGGCGCTGGCGCAGCGGCGCCCCGCTCGCGCTCTCGCCGGACCGCGACGACCCTGCGCTCGGCGAAGATCCGAGACGGCAGAACCACTTCAAGTACGCCGAGGACCCTCGCGGGCTGCGTACGCCGCTGGGATCGCACATCCGGCGCATGAACCCGCGCGACTCGAAGCTCGAGATCCTCAGCGACCTCAGGATCCGACGGCTCATCCGTCGCAGCACGTCCTACGGCGACGCCGTCCCCGACAGCGAGGTGCGCGACGACGGGAGCAGTCGCGGCCTGGACTTCATCGCGCTCAGCGCACGGGCGATCGACACCGTCGAGTTCCTGCAGAGCGAGTGGGTCAACTCGGGCAACTTCGCCGGCCTCGACAAGGAGAAGGACCCGCTCATCTCCAACCAGGACAAGGGGGCGTACTTCACGGTGCCGGGCACACCTCCGCGCCGCGTCCAGGGCATCCAGAGCTTCAACACGCTGCTGGGCGGGGAGTACCTCTTCATGCCCAGCCTGTCCGCCATCGCCTGGCTGAGCCAGGAACCAACGGCCTGAACCGGAGACGATCATGACCGAACCCGTCGGCTACGTCCGATACCGCGACGACCTCGAGCAGCCCTTCCCGGACGAGGAGGAGCTGACCCGACAGGTCGTAGCAGCCATGCTCGAGGCCAACAAGCAGGTGGCCGCGAAGCATCGGCACGGCCTGCGCGATGCGCATGCCAAGAGCCACGGTGTGCTCGTGGGCGAGCTGCGCGTCCACGCGGGCCTACCCCCGCACCTCGCACAGGGCCTGTTCGAGGCACCGGCGACGTTCCCGATCGTGGTGCGCCTCTCGACCGCCCCCGGGGATCTCCGTTCGGATCAGGTGCCGGTCCAGCGGGGGTTCGCCATGAAGGTCCTGGGCGTGTCCGGGGACCGGGCGGTCGAGGACGGCTTCAGCACCCAGGACTTCCTCCTGGTCAACCACCCCACCCTCCCGTTCGGCACGATCGGGGAGTACGCCAAGCTGCAGAACCTCCTCGAGAGCCAGCCCCGACAGAGCGATCAACAGCTCAAGGTCCTCGGCGCGGGGGCGCGGGTCGCCGATGCCGTCCTGACCCGGCTGCATCGACCGATCCCGCCGGCCGTGGAGACCCTCGCAGCCCGGAACAACCACATCCTCGGCGAGACCTTCCACTCGATGGCGGCGGTGCGCTACGGCGACCACGTGGCGAAGCTGTCGGTCGCACCGCGCTCGACCAACGTCAAGAACCTGACCGGGCAACCGGTCGACCCCAAGCTCGGTGAGTCCGCGCTGCGCGAGCTCGTCGGAGACTTCTTCGCCGAGCTGGGCGCCGAGTACGACCTGCGGGCCCAGCTGTGCGTGGACGTCGAGCGGATGCCGATCGAGGACGCCTCGGTGCTCTGGCCCGAGGAGCTGTCGCCGCACGAAGTCGTGGCCACCGTGCACCTGCCGGCCCAAGACCCCTACAGCGACGCGAGGCGCCGCTACGCCGACGACCTCCTCTCGTTCAACCCGTGGCATGCACTGGCCGCGCACCGGCCGCTCGGGTCGGTCATGCGGTCTCGCCGTAGCGCCTATCCACACTCGAGCACGTTCCGCCACGACTACAACGGTGTGACCGAGCACGAGCCGGTCAGCATCGACGAGATCCCCGCCTGACCGCGGCTCTCGGCCGCCTGGGCCTCGGGGCTCAGGCGGCCGAGCCGTCCAGGGACACGGTGACTTCAGGCAGCGGTCGGCTGCAGATCTCGGCAGCTTCCTCGGCAGCCAGGCCGAACGTCCGAAGCAGTGCTTCGGTCGTCTCGTCGGTGGTCTTGGCGTCGTCGCGCTCCGGGTGATCGTGCAGCAGCTGACCCAGTGCGAGTGCGGACCCTCCTGCCAGTACGAGAGCGATCTCGGGGTCGACCATGGTGAACCGCCCCGTCTCGACTCCGCGGGCGATATCTCGCAGCGCTCGCGGAGTCAGACCCCGCTTCGAGGTGACAAGACGGGCGCCCGTGGAGATCAGCACCTTGCTGAGCTCGGGGTAGGCGCGATGGAGGCGCCCCGTGAGGCGAAAACTCTGCGCGAAGGCTTCGGCGGCATCGTCGAGGTCTGCGGTCAGCTCGTCCATGAGGGCGCCATGGCGCTCCAGCGCATCGTCCACCGCAGCGTCGAAGAGCTCTTCCTTGCTCTCGAAATGGTTGTAGAACGAGCCCATGCCGACGTCGGCGAGCTGGGTGATCTCGAGGATCGCGACGCTCGTGCGCCCTTGTGCGATCAGCTGCTGACCGGCGCGAACCAGGCTCGCACGAGTGCGAGCCTTGCGCCGCTCGGTGCGAGTCGATCGTTCCTCTGACGGCCTTACCGCGTCTGGCATGCTCAGCACTCCCTCGTTCTTCATGAACCGAGGATTCATTGTAGCAACGATCACCAGTCCTGATGTTTTCGTCACTGAATGCGCTGCCTCTTGATCATCCCTGCTCGCGGCTCAGTGACTGCGGCGGCAGGAGCGGGTGGGGCTGGAGGTCGACGCGACGTACGCCGCACTCGGCGCAGCGGACGTAGATGACGCGACCCTCCGAGGTCTGGTGGCTGGACTCGGTGAGCCAGCCGTGCTCGTGGAGGGCATCGTGGCGCTGGGACTGTTCGATGGCGCTGTCGGTCATGGTCAGCACTTTGCTGTAATGGTCTTATGCATCTCAACCCTTACGGTGAGTACGCCGTGCTGCTGGCCGGCTCGCTCGCCGACGACTGGCCCGAGGACCGCGCCGGGATCGAGGCCCGAACGCGGGAGTTCGGGATGACGATGGACTTCTCCGAGTCTCCGGACGACCATCGCCGCACCCGGCAGGTGATCGACGAGTGGCTTCGGGTGGTCGATGCGCCGGGGCCGGCTGATCGGGCGCGGCTGCTCAACGACCTGATGGCGCAGGCGACCGCGTATCCGAGGCTGACCGACCATGACCAGGAAGGGTGGCATCTCCACTTCCGCGACGACACCAACGACTCGCTGCCCGACGTGCTGCGGGCGGTGATCAGCGTGGGCACGGCCCTGCACCTGACCACGCGGGGCATCCACCGCCTGAGCCGGTGCGCTGCGGGGCAGGTCGAGGGGGACCCGTGCACCGCGGTGGTCGTGGACGTCACCCGCAACGGACGTCAGCGCTACTGCTCGGTCCGCTGCGCCAACCGGGCTGCCGTACGCCGGCACCGCGCCCGACGCTCCATCACCTCCCACTGATCGGCCTGTCGAGTTCGGTGACGGGCGGGGGAGACGCGGGGCAGACTGGCCCCATGATCTCTGTGTCCGACAGAGGCCGACCTGAGCTGCGGGTGCGCCTCGCCGCCGAGACCGCCAGCGTCCCCGGTGCGCGCAGGTTCGTCACCGACGGGCTCCTGGAGTGGGGCCGCTCGCATCTCGTCGACGACGCGGCGCTGTGCATCACCGAGATGGCGGCGAACTCCGCCCTGCACAGCGGCAGCCCCTACATGCAGGTCCGGATGAGTGACCTCGAGCCCGGCGTACGCCTCAGCGTCGAGGACGACGGTGCGCTGATCCCGCTCCCGGCGGTCGCGCCGCCTCCCGTCGCGAGCCAGGGCACCACCGGGCGCGGGCTGGCGATCGTGTCGGTGCTGGCGAAGTCGTGGGGGATCGAGGAGCGCGTCGACGGCCGGCGCATCTGGGCAGACCTCGTCGGCGACGGCGTCGAGTACGACGTACGACCTCCGATCGTGGCGTACGGCGAGCAGGGGATGCCGGAGCCGGTCGCCCTGCCCGCGGACTGGGTGACCGTCCGGCTGCCCCGGTGCCCGGTGTATCTCGGGCTCCAGATCGACCAGCGCCTCGACGACCTGGTCCGTGAGCTCCAGCTCATCGACTCCGAGGACGGCCCGACCCCGCCGCGCGAGCTCGGTGAGCTCATCGAGCGGCTGGTGACCCGGCCGGCGTTCGCGCGTCACATGGGCCGCCGAATCGCCCTGGAGGCAGCCGCGGCGGGGCTGGAGCACGTCGACATCGAGATGACTCTTCCCCGTGAGATGTCGGCCCTGCTTCCCGAGCTGCTGGCCGCGGACAACCTGGCCGACGAGATCGGCGAGACCCACCACCTGCTCACCCTGCGCTCCACCCCGGAGATGGTGTCGCTGCGTACCTGGTTCACCGAGAGCATCGTCGGCCAGGCGGAGAACGACGCCGAGCCGGTGGCGTACGACGAGTGGGTCCGGGCGCGAGGTGGCAGGGGAGAACCGCCGAGCTAGCGGGTGAGGTCGGTGCGGGCCTGCTCGAGTACTCGGTCGAGGTCGACGTAGATCTCGTTGTGGCGTTGCTTGAGGTCGTCGTGACTCTCGACGGCGTTGAGATCGCCGATGGCCTGGCGTACGGCTTCGAACCGCTTGGGGATCTCACTGCCGGCACTGAGGACGCTCAGCTGACCGATGGCGGCGCGGACGGCCGATCTGATGCGGTAGGCCTCCTGTCGCAGGGGCTCGCGCTCGGCGTCGGGGAGGGCCTCGAGTCGTGCCTTGACGCGGCTGTAGGTGACGCGCTCGAACTCGTACAGGCTCGCCGCGCACTCGCCGTACACGCGGATCCTGGCCTCCAGCAGCTGCAGGTTGCGGGTGTTCCGGTGCTGCCAGTACGCGCCCAGCCAGGCGCCGAGGAGGGTGGCGAGGAGACCCATCGCCGCAACGATGACAGTGGTACTCACAGCGGAAGACCGTAGGGCATCTGAGGCCGCCGCGGAGGCGTACGGCGAGATCGTCCGAGCCGGTGTCAACCGACCTCAGACGCGGTCCAGCGCGACCGCGCGGCGTCGATCACAGCCAAACGAGGTCTACGGGTTAGGTTCTGCGGCGGCGTTTCCCCCGATCATGGAGTTTTGATGTCCGACCTGACCTACCAAATGCTCGCGCTCGTGGCCTACATGGTCGCGATGCTCGGCATCGGCGCCTGGGCCTACCGGCGCACCTCGAACCTCGACGACTACATGCTGGGCGGCCGTGACCTCGGCCCGATGGTGAGTGCGTTGAGCGCGGGTGCCTCGGACATGTCCGGGTGGTTGCTCATGGGCCTGCCTGGCGCGATCTACGCGACCGGGCTGATGGAGGGCTGGATCGCCGTCGGTCTGACCGTCGGCGCCTGGCTCAACTGGAAGGTCGTGGCGCCGCGGCTGAGGACCTACACCGAGGTCTCGGGCGACTCGATCACCGTCCCGAGCTTCCTGGAGAACCGGCTCAAGGACTCCTCGCGGCTGCTGCGGATGGCCTCCGGGGCCGTCATCCTGGTGTTCTTCACCTTCTACGTGTCCTCGGGCATGGTCGCCGGCGGCGTCTTCTTCGAGAGCTCGTTCGGCACGGACTTCCACACCGGCATGCTGGTGGTGGCTGCGGTCGTGGTGGCGTACACGCTCTTCGGCGGCTTCCTCGCGGTCTCCTACACCGACTTCGTGCAGGGCACGATCATGCTGCTCGCCCTGGTGCTGGTGCCCGTCGTCGGCGTCTTCGTGACCGGCGGTCCCGCCGAGACCATCGACAGCATCCGCGCCGTCGACCCCTCGCGGCTGAGCATGCTCGAAGGCGCGACCACCCTTGGTGTGATCTCCGCGGCGGCCTGGGGCCTGGGCTACTTCGGCCAGCCGCACATCATCGTCCGCTTCATGGCCCTGCGTACGGCAGGGGAGGCCGCCTCCGCGCGGCGGATCGGCGTCGGCTGGATGCTGCTGAGCCTCTTCGGCGCCGTCGGCACCGCGCTGGTCGGCATCGCCTACTATCAGCAGAACCCCGACGCGAAGCTCGACGACCCCGAGGCCGTCTTCATCGTGCTGGGCCAGATCTTCTTCCACCCGCTGGTCGCCGGGATCATGCTGGCCGCCGTGCTCGCGGCGATCATGAGCACGATCTCCTCCCAGCTCCTGGTGACCTCCTCGGCCCTGGTCGAGGACCTCTACAAGGCGGTCTTCAAGAACGACGCCTCCGACCGTCAGCTGGTCCTGTTCGGCCGGCTGGCCGTGCTCGGGATCGCCGTCGTGGCCGCCGTGCTGGCCTGGCCGAAGACCGGCACCGTGCTCGACCTGGTCGCCTACGCCTGGGCGGGTTTCGGTGCCTCCTTCGGCCCGATCATCCTGCTGGCGCTGTGGTGGCGGAAGCTCACCGCGCCCGGCGCGCTGGCCGGTCTGGTCGTCGGTGCGGTGACCGTCGTCGTGTGGGGCAACGTCGAGGCGCTCAGCTCGCAGATGTACGAGATCGTGCCGGGCTTCGCGCTCAACACGATCGTCGCCGTGGTGGTCAGCCTGGCCACCTACAAGGCGAACCCGGAGATCGAGGCCGAGTTCGACGAGGCGGTCCGGCTGCTCGGCGCCGAGCGGCCGGTCGAGGAGCCGGCGCGGGTCTGACCCGCCGGGCCCTCGTGGAAACCACGAACCGGCGCATGATGACGTAGCCTGAGTCATGTTGAAGGGACGGCTCTGCAAGCCGTCCTGGCCGCACACGATGTCGCGGCTTGTATCTCTTACTCCTGGTTTTCGGTTCGCTGGACATCAGCACAGATGGATGTCTTCAGCGGCTCGGGACACAGTGTCCCGGCACCGAACAAAGGAAATCATCATGGCTCAGGGCACCGTCAAGTGGTTCAACGCTGACAAGGGCTTCGGCTTCATCGCGCAGGACGGTGGCGGCGAGGACGTGTTCGTCCACTTCTCCGCCATCCAGACCAACGGCTACAAGTCGCTCGACGAGAACCAGAAGGTCGAGTTCGACGTCACCGCCGGCCCCAAGGGCCCGCAGGCCGAGAACGTCCGCGTCTCCTGATTCACCACGAAGGGCCCCGATCGCTGCTGCGGTCGGGGCCCTTCGTGCGTTACGCCTCGAGGCCGGCCCGGTCAGTGCAGGTGCGACTGCCAGTCCTGCGGGACGCGATCTGCGGGTGCGGGCGCGGACTGCTCCTCGGGACGGCTCGTCGGCTCGGCCAACGCCGGGCCCTCGAGAGCCTCCTGGTTCTCGAAGTCCCAGAACCACGACTCGCCCGGCTCGAAGCTCTGCATGTAGCGGTGGCCGGTCTCGCGGAAGTGGTGGCTGGCGTGCTGGGCCGGGGAGCTGTCGCAACAGCCCACGTGCCCGCACTCTGCGCACCGCCGTAGGTGGAACCACCATCCGGAGTCGCTCGCGAGGCACTCGGCGCATCCGGTGCCGGAAGGCGGAACAGCGACGTCGATTCCTGGAGTGCCGGTCATGCCGGTCACGTTACCGGCTGATGCGCTCTCACGTCCGCCGCCCGCCGAACTCCCACCGATGGACCTCGATCCCGACGTACGTGTCGGGGGAGAGGACGTGCTGCGCGGCTCGTTCGGGGGCCGCCTCCAGCAGCACCGCCGCGCCGACGATCATGGTCCCGTCGTCGGAGAGCAGCGGCCCGGCCGCGATCAGCGCATCGCCGCGCGGCAGCTCGATCGGGTCGGTCGTCGGCTCCGTGAACCCGAGGACTAGGTAGCGGTCGCCGTCGGGGCGACCGTCGAAGTCCCACATGGTCCGGCCGAGCGAGTTGCTCCACCGCCGCAACATCACGTCGCGATAGGCGCCCGCCTGGTAGCCGGGCTCGTCGAAGGCGAACGCGCGCGCAGCGGAGGCATCCGGGAGGTCGAGGATGT
The DNA here is from genome assembly GCF_000960475.2 of Nocardioides luteus. GTDB lineage: Bacteria > Actinomycetota > Actinomycetes > Propionibacteriales > Nocardioidaceae > Nocardioides > Nocardioides luteus_A. The sequence goes on from NZ_JZDQ02000008.1 coordinate 96,751, forward strand.
GCACGCTGCCCGTCAGAGTGTCGTCGTCGGTGAAGGTCGGGCCTCGGGCGATCATCGTCTCCGCGAAGGCGTCCATGTAGGTCCAGTGCTGCTCCACCATCTCGGTTCGCAACGGCGTCGATCCCGGGCGGTCGCGGTGGTAGCAGAAGAACTCCATGGCCTGAGGGTCACGGGCCTCGGCCTCCTGCGCAATCGGTTATCTCGGCGGTTCCGTAGGGTGAGAGGAAAGGAGGCTGACGTGATCGATCGCGATCGGAACGAGCAAGGCCGGGCGCAACAGGCCCGACCGCGCGACGCGCTCGGACGCCCGCTGCCCTATGGCGAGGTCGGCGTCGAGCCGATCTCCGAGGAGCCGCTCCCTCCGGAGGAGACCCTGGCGTACGCCCGCGAGCTCCTCGACGCCGGCCGCCCGTTCGCCGCCCACGAGGCGCTCGAGGTCCGGTGGAAGTCGTGCCCGGAGGAGGAGCGCGAGCTGTGGCAGGGCCTGGCGCAGCTCTGCGTCGGCCTGACCCACCACGAGCGCGGCAACGCCGTCGGCGCCTCCCGGCTCATCGAGCGGGCGGCGCGGCGGCTGGAGGCGTACGGACGGGGTGGCGGTCCCACCTACGGGCTCGACCTCGGATCGCTCATCGGATGTGCCCGAGACCGGGTATAGCTCCACCTGCCTATTGACCCCGAAGGCCGACGCCGTGCTTTGGTGGATCCATGACTCGCACGGTCGATGTCGACTACCTGGTGGTGGGGGCCGGCGCCATGGGGATGGCGTTCACGGACGCCCTGACGGAGCATGCCGACGTACGGGTGGCGCTGGTCGACCGCCGCCACGGCGTGAGCGGGCACTGGCTGGAGGCGTACCCGTTCGTACGCCTGCACCAGGCCTCCGCCTTCTACGGCGTCGCCTCGACCCTGCTCGGCGGCGGGCAGCTTCAGGAGCGCGGACCCGAGAAGGGGCTGCAGGAGCGGGCCACCCAGGCGGAGATCTGTGCCTACTACGCCCGGATCCTCGACCGGATGGTGGAGTCGGGCAAGGTCGAGTTCTTCCCGAACAGCGAGTACGTCGGCGACAACACCGTCGTCTCGCACATCTCGGGGGAGCGGTTCGAGATGCCGGGCGCCCGGGTCGTCGACGCCCGCTACCTGGCCCCCAGCATCCCCGCCGAGAAGCCGCCGCCGTTCGACGTCGCCGACGACGCCCGGGTGCTGCCGGTCAACGAGCTCGCGCGGCTGGAGGAGACACCGAGCCAGTACGTCGTCGTCGGCTCCGGCAAGACCGCGACCGACGCCTGCATCTGGCTGCTCTCGCGCGGCGTCGACCCCGACGCGATCTGCTGGGTACGGCCGCGCGACCCGTGGATGTTCAACCGGGCCGTCGTCCAGCCGGATCCGGCGATCTTCCTCGGCATGGCCGCCGACACGATGCAGGCCGCCGAGCAGTCGACCACCCTCGAGGACTTCTTCCTCCGGCTCGAGGACGCCGGCATCATGCTCCGCATCGACCGCACCGTCATGCCGACGATGGCCAAGGCGCCGACGCTGGCGGCGTGGGAGCTGGAGAAGCTGCGTACGCTCGAGAACGTCGTACGCCGCGGCCACCTCCGGCACGTCGGCCGCGGTTCCCTCACCCTAGATGACGGCACCGTCGCCGTCGCTTCCGACGCCCTCGTGGTCCACTGCGCCGCGGACGGCCTGAAGTATCCGCCGCTGGTCCCGGTCTGGGGCCCCGAGGCGATCACGCTCCAGCCGATCCGGGCCGGCTTCCCCTGCTTCGGTGCCGCGGTCATCGGCTACGTCGAGGCGACCCGAGACTCCGACGCGGAGAAGAACAGGGTCTGCCCGCCGAGCCCTTTCCCCGACACGATGGCGAGCTGGGCGAGGATGAACGTCCTGGGCACCCAGGCCGCCATGTCGTTCTCCTCCGAGCCGGACATCAAGGAATGGTCCGACCGGGTCGCGCTGAACCCGGCCCGGGTCCCACCCGGGTATCCCGCATCCGCGGCCCTGGGCGATGCGCGGGAGCGGTTGGCGAAGCACACCAAGCCCGGTCTCGCCCAGCTGGCTGCGCTGGCCGGACCTCTCTGAGTCGGAGACCCGCCCCGCCCCGGCGGAGTGAGCCATTGTCACGGCTCCGGCGCAGTGCCATGGTGGCTCTATGGCAGCTCAAAGGCCACCCGACGGCGTCACGAACGCCGAGCTCGTACGTTGGGCGTTCGATCGTCTCAACGCGCAGGACCTGGCCAGCCTGCATTCCTTCTGGACCGAAGACACGGTGGAGTACTTCCCGGACGCCACCTGTCGCGGCGTCGATGAGATCGCGGCGTACTTCTCGGACAAGTTCGCTGCCATCGACGGCTTCCGTCTCGACCCCGTTGCGATCGCGGACGCCGGCGACGACGTCCTGGCGCACTGGCGGCTGACAGGTCGCCACACCGGCACGTTGCTGGGCGTCGGCGCCACCGGCAGAACCATCGAGCTCGACGGTTGCGACCACTTCGTGCTGGACGATGGCAAGGTACGGACGAACACCGTCGTCTTCGACCAGATGGCGTTTGCGCGGCAGGTCGGTCTGCTGCCGCCTGACGGATCCGTGGTCGACAAGGGGCTCAAGGCGGCGTTCAACGCGAAGACGAGAGCCGTGCAGGCACTGCGCCGGTCCGGCTAGTGCCCACACCCGTGGTCGGCTCGGCTCACTCCACGGGTGGGGGACAGGCGATGCGGACGAACTCGTCGTACTCGTCGGCGAGCTCGGTGGCGACCTTCGCGAGCTGAACGAAACCGGCCTGGCTGGCGCTGCGGGCCTCGGCGTGCATGAGGGCCGCCGACTCCTTGTACTGCGCGCACAGGACTGCCAACGGCTCCGGCGCAGGGAGCGACTCGGGCTGTTGCCGTTCCTCCTCCGGCAACGCCTTCCATTCCTGGTTGGCGGACTCGATGGCCGATCCCAGGCGCTCGACCGGGTCTCGCGGGATGTTGCTCGTGTCCATCGTGCTGGCCGAGAAGCCGTTGCCGATCTGGTTGCCTTGGTTGGGGCCGTCGAATCCCGACGACCCGGTCGGGTCCTGCTCGCCGTTGCCGCCGTAGCGGAGCCAGCGCAGGTCACCGTTCGCATCGACGAAGTAGAAGATGCGCGCAGGCGCCGGCTGTCCCTCGAGGCCGGGGCGGTCGGTCATGCCGCCGAACAGGTGCCGCACCGTGTCGAAGCCGTTGCCGATCTGGTTGCCCGAGTTGTTCTCCACGAACCCGTTGGTTCCGGACGGATCGAGCTCGCCGTTGCCGGTGTAGCGGAACCAGAGCATGTCGCCGTTGTCCCGGATCGCCAGGAACGCGCCGTCGCCCACACCCACGATGCGGCTGAAGCCGAGGAAGCCGTTGCCGATCTGGTTGCCCTGGTTGGGTCCGGGGAAGCCGCGTACGCCGGTGGGGTCGTGCTCGCCGTGGCCCTCGTACTGGAACCAGAGCAGGTCACCGTTCTCGGCGACGGCGAAGATGGTGGTCGCCGTGGTCTGCCCCTCGCGGGGTGAGACGAACAGGTGGCGGAAGTTCTGGAAGCCGTTGCCGATCACGTTGCCGGGGTTGTTCTCCACGAAGCCGTTGGTCCCGGTGGGGTCGTGCTCGCCCGCCCCGGTGTATCTGAACCAGGTGAGGTCCCCGTTCGGCGCGACGGCGAGGATGATGCCGTTGCCGCCGCCCATGACATGGCGGAAGTGGCCGAAGCCCCGGCCGATCTGGTTGCCGGAGTTGTTCCCGACAAAGCCGTTCGCGCCCGTCGGGTCCTGCTCGCCGAATCCGTCGTACCGGAAGTAGCGCAGAGCACCGTCGTCCTCGACCGTGAAGAAGCGGCCGACATGAGGACGCGCGACGCCCGGAGGCGCGGTGCCGTTACCGGTGTAGAAGATGTGCCGCATGGGTCGGCCTCCGATCGCCCTCTACCGTTGCTCGTTCGCCAGCGTGTCAGCGGGGGCGTTCGTCGGCATCGCCCAGATGGAGGATCTGCGTTCCAGCGAGGAGGACAAAGAAGCTTGCCGGACCTTGTCGGTTCCGGGCACAGTGCACAGCATGCGCATCCTGGGCGTATCAACCGCAGGCGCCGGTCATTTCAACCCGATGAAGCCCTGGTTGAAACGCCTCGCCGAGCAAGGGCACGACGTCACGGTGGTGGGGCCGCCCGGGTTGGCGGCGGCCGCCGGCGGGTTCGACTTCCGGGCCGGGGCCGCGCCAGACCCAGAGTCGGTGGCGGCGATCTGGCAGCGGGTGGCCGAATCGACGATGGAGGTGTCGCGGGAGCTGGTGCTGCGGGACCTCTTCGGGCGGCTCAACTCCGGGGCGATGATCCCGGCAGTTCGTGCCGCGATCGATGACCTGCGGCCCGACCTGGTGCTGCGGGACCCCGCCGAGTACGCATCTGCACTGGCCGCTGCCGAAGCGGGAGTTCCCCACGCGCGGCTCGGTGTCAGCCTCTCCGCGGAGATCGCGTTCTTCGAGAGCACGGCGGCGCCGGTGCTCGAGGACTGGAGACCAGGGCTGCACCGCGAGATCGTCGAGTCGCCGATCCTGACCAGGTTCCCCGCAAGCCTCGACCCCTCGCCGTTCTTGGCTGTGGTGCGCTACCGGGTCGGTGAGCCCCTCGCGCGCGACGTCAGTCCACGCTCCGTGTATGCGACCCTCGGCACCGTCGCGCCCACGATGCCCCCGATGCGACCGTGGTTCGAGATCGTCGCCAAGGTTCTGGGCGCTCTTCCGGTCAGCGCCGTGTTCACCGTGGGCCACGACCTCGACCCTGCACAGATCGCTGCTGCCCCGAACGTACGGATCGAGACCTGGGCCGACCACGCCGACGTTCTCTCCCGGGCGGCGGTGATCCTCCATCACGGCGGATCGGGAACTGTCCTCGACGCGCTTGCTGCGGGCATCCCGCAGGTGATCGTGCCCCTCTTCGCAGATCAGGGCGCGAACGCCGCCGCCGTTGTGGAGGCAGGTGTCGGGACCGCCCTGCCCAACTCCGGAGGCTCCGCCTTCCACATTCCTCAGGGCGGTGAGGTGGAAAGATTGCAGGAGCTCATCGCCGAGACGATGGCTTCGGAAGCGGTTCGCGAGCGCGCATCTGAGGTCGCCGAGGAGATGTCCCTCCTGCCCGAGCTGGACGTTTCCGTGCTCGGCATCGTCTGAGGTCGCTGCGCAGGTCTGGGGCAGCTAGGCGGTTTCATCCAGGGTGGCTGGGACCAAGCCGTCCAGGGCAGCGCTGGCCCGGACCGCACTCCGGAAGGCCACCACGGCGTCGCGTCGGTCGTGTGCGCCGGTGGCGACGGCGACGGCGGCGGGGGAACCCTGGAGGGGCACGTATCGGACGCCCGGGTGCGGCAGGAAGCGGATGGCCGGCTCGCCGTGCATGCCGATGAAGCCGGTCGTGACGACCGCAGCCGGGGTGGCGGCGGGGGAGCGTACCTCGACGCCGACCTGGACACCTTCGCCCACCCAAGCGGCCAGGCCGGGCTGGCCTGCCGGGAGGACCCATGGTCGGTCGCCGACGTCGCGCACGGTGAGGGAGGGCGCGTGCGCGAGATCGGACTCGGCCGGGACGACCGCGTAGCGCTGGGTGTCCATGACGCGCTCGACGAGAAGGTCGTCGGCACCGCCGACGTCGTGGACCACCGCGACGTCCACCTCGCCGGTGCGCACGGCGTCGTACTGGTTCTCCCAGTTGAGCTCGACGTAGGAGAGCACGAGGTCCCGGTGATGGCGGCCGAGGAGACCTCGGATCGCGGGCCAGCGGTCGGCGAGCCCGAAGCCGAGCACTCCGACGCGTAGAGAACGTTCCGGGCTGTCGTCCTCGGCCAGCCGCATCAACGCCTCGAGGTCGGCGAGGACACGCTGCGCCCGGGGCAGGAACCGCTCTCCGGCGGGGGTGAGAGAGACGTGGTGGCTCGAGCGGTCGAAGAGGCGGACACCGAGCTCTCGCTCGAGCCGCTGGATCCGGCGGCCGAACGGCTGGGCGGCGATGTAGTGCACGCCGGCGGCCCGGCTGAAGTTGAGCTCTTCGGCAAGGGTGAGCGCGTAGCGAAGCGATTGAATGTCCATGGCGGTCCACTCGAACGGCGGTGTTCTCGGCTCTCTCCTTGATACCTGGACCGCTGGGCCGGCGCCAGCGCCTGGCGCAACCGATTTGGCACATGCCCGGCCGGCTCGATCCCCGCATGCTTCTCGACAACCACATCGAAGTGTCGGAGGTCACAGTGACAACACATCGCACCCTGATCCGCAACGGCCACGTCGTGTCCATGGACCCCACGGTCGGGGACCTGCCCTCGGGCGACGTTCTGATCGAGGACGGCGCCATCGTGGCGGTCGCTCCTTCGCTCCCGGTCGAGGACGCCGAGATCATCGACGCCACCGGCCACATCGTGATGCCGGGGCTGATCGACACCCACCGCCACACCTGGCAGTCCCTGGTGCGCGGGATCTGCGCCAACTGGACGCTGGCCGACTACTACTTCGGGATCCGGCTCGGTGTCTCACCGGAGTTCACCCCCGAGGACGTACGTCTCGGCAACAGGTTCGGGGCGCTCGATGCCCTGAACGCCGGGGTCACGACGTTGCTCGACTTCTCGCACTGCAACAACACGCCCGACCACTCCGACGCCGCCGTGCAGGGCCACCTGGAGGCCGGCAACCGCGCCGCGTTCTGCTACGGCTTCTTCGAGAGCTCCCCCGAGGGGAGCAGGTTCGGAGACCATGCCGCCCGGATCGCGGACTTCCACCGCATCGCCGACACCTACTTCGCCTCCGACGGCCTGGTCACCCTCGGCGTCTCGCTCTCGGAGCTGTTCGGCCTGCCCTGGGCCGACACGGTCGCGGAGCTGGCCGCTGCCCGGGAGCGTGAGGCGCTGCTCGTCAACCATGCCGGGTGCGTCTTCGGCAGCCCCCTGGCCAACGGCATCGTCGAGATGGACGCGCTCGGGCTGCTGGGTCCGGACATGGTGCACGTGCACTGCTGCTCCTTCGGTGACGAGGAGTGGGAGGCCGTCGCCCGGAGCGGCGGCAAGGTGTCGATCTCCGTCCAGACCGAGATGAACATGGGGTTCGGCCGCCCGGTCTTCCAGCGCTGTGCGCGACACGGGGTCAGGCCGACCCTGTCCGTGGACGTCGTGTCGCTCAACAGCGGAGACCTGTGGCACGAGCTGCGCTTCGGGCTCTCGGTCGCCCGCGCCGACGCCGCAGACCGCTTCAACTTCGCAGACCAGATGCCCGAGAAGGTCAGCACCACCGCGCGCGAGGCGCTCACCTGGAGCACGGTCAACGCGGCCGAGGCGATGGGGATGAGCGACCGCATCGGCTCGCTCACGCCCGGGAAGCGCGCCGATGTGCTGCTCGTCGGCGGCTCGGCCGTCGAGCAGCACCCGGTCGTCGACCCGTACGCCACCCTCGTCTTCCAGACCTCGGCTGCAGACGTACGCACCGTCCTGGTCGACGGGAAGGTGGTCAAGCGCGACGGCGAGCTGGCCGGCATCGACCGGCATCGTCTCGCCGCGGAGGTCGACGCCGCCTCGGACCAGATCCTCGGGCGGCTCCGGCAGGCGGGGCGCGACCTGCCGGGCACGCCTCCAGGTGCCTGGGCGGCGATCGACCCCGTCACCCAGGCCTTCTACGCCGAGGCCCGCAAGGCGGTCGAGAACGCCCGGGTCACCGCATGAGGTGGGTGACCTACGACGCGGGAGCCGGACCTCGGACAGGCATCCTGGACGGCGAGGAGATCTTCGGCCTGGCCCCTGGCGTGACGCTCCTGTCCCTCCTCGAGGGTGATGCCGGCACCCTCGGCGAGGCAGGTGACGCCGCTCGACGGAAGCCGGAGGAGGTGCGCGCGACCGCGGACGTACGGTTGCTGTCGCCGCTGCCCCGGCCGCCGTCCATCCGGGACGGTCTCTGCTTCCTCGACCACCTTCGCGGCTGCTATCGCGCGCTCGGGCGCAATGAGGACCTGGACTCGGCATGGTCACAGGTCCCGGCGTTCTACTTCTCCAACGCGGCCGCGGTGGTCGGGCCGTACGACGACGTCCCGGTCGCCCCGGGCAGCCGGATGTTCGACCTCGAGCTCGAGGTGGGGATGGTTCTCGGCCGTGGCGGCCGCGACCTCGATCCCCGGGACGCCGAGTCGCACATCGTCGGCTTCACGCTGTTCAACGACTGGACCGCCCGCGACCACCAGGTCCGCGATCTGGCGCTCGGCATCGGCATGGGCAAGAGCAAGGACAGCGCGATCACGCTCGGTCCCGCACTGGTCACCGTCGACGAGCTCGAGCCCTACCGCCGCGACGGACGGCTGGCACTGGAGCTGTCCGCGAGCGTGAACGGCGAGGAGATCACCCACGGCAGCCTGGACCGTACGGACTGGAGCCTGGGCGAGCTGATCGCCTTCGTCTCCCGCGGCGTCGACCTCCACCCCGGTGACGTGATCGGATCCGGCACGGTGCCGGGCGGCTGCCTCCTCGAGCACGTCGACACCCCGGACATGGCGGACTTCGACCGATGGCTGAAGCCGGGCGACGTCGTCAGCCTCGCCGGCCGAGGGCTCGGCGAGACGCGGCAGGTCGTACGTCCCGGGGTCGACGTCCTGCCCCTGTCCTCCGGTTGCTGAGCCCCCACGCTTCACAGAAAGGAAGTCGGATGCGCCGACTCATCGACATCTCCGTGCCCCTGCAGACCGGGATCGCGTCTGATCCGCCGGGACTGGGGCCTGACATCGAGTACCACGACCACGCCGACACCGTGCCCATGCTGCTCAGCATGTTTCCCGGGGTCACCGTGGACGACCTGCCGGACGGCGAGGGGTGGTCCTTCGAGTGGGTGCGGGCGACCACGCACAACGGCACCCACCTCGACGCGCCCTACCACTACTCCGCGGTGATGAACGGCGACCAGAAGGCGATGACGATCGATCAGGTCCCGCTGGACTGGTGCCTGAGGCCCGCGGTCAAGCTCGACTTCCGTCACCTCCCCGACGGGTACGTCGCAACCGCAGCCGACGTCGAGGCCGAGCTCGAGCGCATCGGTCACGAGCTCGAGCCGCTTGACATCGTCGTCGTCAACACCTCCGCCGGTGCGCGCTACGGAGAAGACGACTACGTGACCTCAGGGTGCGGGATGGGCCGCGAGGCGACGCTCTACCTGCTCGAGCGAGGGGTTCGTCTCACGGGCACCGACGCCTGGAGCTGGGACGCGCCGTTCGCGCACACCGCGGCCCGGTTCGCGCACTCGCACGACCCGGCGATCATCTGGGAGGGCCACCGGGTGGGGCGGGACATCGGCTACTGCCACCTGGAGAAGCTGCACAACCTCGAGTCCGTCCCCTCGACCGGGTTCCAGGTGAGCTGCTTCCCCGTCAAGGTGGAGGCCGCCTCCGGCGGCTGGACGCGCGCTGTGGCCATCGTCGACGACGTGCACTGAGACCACGGCCGAGCTGCCTCTCGACGAGCGGGTATCAGCCGCCCGCAGTCGTACCTCCTTGTTACCAGGAGGTGTTGATCATGTGGATGAGTCGTTCACTCCTCGCTGGCATTGCCAGCACACTGCTTCTCCTTGCCGCCTGCGGCTCGACCGACGACGGGTCGGGAGGGTCGGAGGTGGAGATCACGGATGCGAGCTCGGCGGCGACCGGCAACGTGGACCCCGATCCCGACGATCCGACGGATACCGACGAGCCGGTGGCTGTGCCTGTGCCGACGCTCCCGATCGGCGGTGGGTCGTTCCCGCTCGACGGCAGTCCCGGTGTGGTCTGCGCCGACGTCAGCTGGCTCTGGCCCGATGGCAACAACCCCTCGGTCCCCGAAGGTGTCTCGGTCCGGGTCACCGACTACGACGTCGAGCCGGAGGTCTTCGAGCCGGCGCCGGAGGCGTCGTGCGAGGGCGCGTCCTGCCTGGACGGGTTCGTCTTCACCTCGGGCTCGACCGCCTGCCAGGTCGCCTTGCGCTCCCTGGTGCCCTGGACCGATGAGCAGCAGGGGGAGGACGCCGTGCTCCGGCTCGCCGGCGAGATGACCTGCTCGGTCGAGCCCTGCGAGCTCGAGAACGTCGAGGGCGGCGACACCGAGGTGACGCTGGAGGCGCCGGAGGTCGACACCGAGCCGTCCGAGTCGACAGAGACCGGCTGAGCCATGTCCGAGACGCCGCCGACGGGGATCGATCGCTGGGTGAGCCTGGCGACGAGCTTCGTCGCGCCGGTGACGTTGATCAGCGCCGTCCTCTTCTACTTCGGGTACGTCGCCGCCCGCGCCCAGTACGACTACTTCGGCCTCGACGTCGACGTGATCGGCCTCAGCACCCGTGACTACGTCATGCGCAGCCCGCAGCCGCTGCTGACCCCGATGCTGATCCTGGTGCTCGGTGGTGTCGCGGTGGTGGCCTTCGACCACTGGGTCCGCGGACATGCCACGGACGGGTGGTTCCGCCGGCTGGTCACGGCCGTCCTCGGCGCCGGGCTGGTCCTGCTGGCGGTCGGCACGGCGCTGCTGGCGGCGTTCACCGTCGTCGGCGGCTGGGCCTACTACTCCCTGGTGACGCCGGTGCTGCTCGGCGGTGGCGCGGCGCTCGTGGCGTACGCCCTCAGGCTCCGCGGCAACCTCGAACCGCGGATCGTGCTGCTCTGGGTGGGGGTCGCCGCGTGCGTGATCTGGGCGACGGCCACGACCGCGCAGTGGACCGGCCGGGGCCTGGCGATGGAGCAGGCCCGCAACCTGCGCAGCCTCCCGAGCGTCGTCCTCGACACCCGGGAGCGCATGCACATCCCGGCCACCGCAGGGGTCCAGGAGGTCGTACGCCCGGATGCCGAGGAGGACGACTACCGCTTCCGCTACTGGCGGCTGAGGCTGCTGATCCAGGGCGACGACCGGATGTTCCTCGTGCCCGACACCTGGAGCGCCGGTGGCACGACCATCCTGGTCCGGCTGGACGACGACGTACGCGTCCAGTTCCAGTTCCGGAACTCGCCGCCCGACTGAGCCGAGCCGTCAGTTGCCCCGGCAGGCCTCGCCGGGCGACGGCACGAACTCCTTGAGCCCGGCCCGTACGAAGATGCCGTAGCTCTGCACCCCGTTGTAGCGGTCGACGCCGGCGGGGCTCTGGTTGCCTCGTGCGGCTAGTGCGTCGTCGTCGAAACCTGGCGGGTTGTTCTCGATGGAGTCCGCGGTGTCCTGGCCGGAGAACACGCACTCCGAGGAGGCGTGCTCGGGTGCGGGGATGTCGCTGCCGTTGCCGTTCACCTCCGCAGCGCTCGCGGCGCCGGCTCCCGCCAGCACGAGCCCCGCCGCGATGGCACAGCTTCCGATCCAAAGCTTCATGACCTCTGTTCCTTCCGTCTTTCGATGCCCCTGACCTGACCTGCCGTGGCACCGAAGCTGCGGTTGGCGTTCCGCTCAACCAGACGTGTGGCCAGGAAGGCCGAGATGTCGTGAGGGTTTGCCTTTTCATCATCAGTCCGGCGTCGAGGGGTTGTCATACGCCAATCTGGGGGAGTCCCATGTGCTACCGACGCGCCGCGTGGGACGCTGTCTAGACCTGTTTCATGCGGTTGCACGGGTCCAAGCCGACCAGTTCCGGTCCTCTGGAGGGGATGTCCATGGCTCAGGGCGACGACGCCCGGACCGGCAGCGTGGACTGGGCTCGCACCAAGGCCTATCTGCACAGCGACCCGACCAAGTGGAACAGCCTCTCCTGGATCACCGCACGGACCCTCGTCGACTCGGTCAACGACGTCTTGGGGAAGGGCACGCAGGGGCTGGTGGAGGACCTGCGGACGTACTGGACCAAGAAGGACGTGCCTCTGACGATCCCCGCCGCCGGGGTCTCGAGGTTCCTGGTCATCGGCGACACCGGCGAGCAGGACCCGTCCCAGTACGTCGTCGCGCCCGCCCTGGCGCGAGCCGCGCGTGGGCGCTCGGACCGGGACCAGGCCGGCTTCGTGCTCGTCCTGAGCGACGTGATCTACCCGTCCGGCAACGTCAACGACTACGTGGACGGGTTCTACAAGCCGTACCGGTCCAACCGGGTGGAGGGCCTCCAGGCGCCGGCCGAGGTGCGGGACGAGTTCGCGCTGCCCGAGAACGTCCCGGTCTACGCGGTGCCGGGCAACCACGACTGGTACGACGGGCTCTACGGCTTCGCCCACCAGTTCCTGTACGCGGCGGAGCAGCCGCCGACCTGGCCCGGCGTGCTCCTGGCGCCGTCGTTCGACGACGGGCTGGGGCTGGGGCCGCGGATCCGGGACCGCTTCGGCCGGATCATGTGGCGCACACCCAGCGAACCGGACGACACCAACGCCCCGGCGCGTTGGGGCGAGCCGGAGCCCGATGGTGACCCGGCACCGGAGGCCCAGCTGCAGCCGGCGCCATACTTCGTCATCGAGACCGAGCACGTACGCCTGGTGTGCATCGACACCGGCATCGACGGCTCGATCGACCAGGCCCAGATGGACTGGCTGACGTCGCTGGGTGAGGGCAAGCCGAAGATCCTGATGACCGGCAAGCCGCTGGTGGTCAACGGGGGAGTGCGCACATGCTCCGTCCCCGGCGAGCAGGGAACGGTGCCCGACCCGGTCTACCGCGTCGTGGCCGACCCGGCGCAGGGGTTCGTGGCGACGATCGGGGGCGACACCCACAACTTCCAGCTCTACGAACCACCGACCGACACGCAGACCGGCGCCCGGCGCGGCCTGTGGCACATCGTCACCGGTGGCGGCGGTGCCTACACCCACGCGACCCACCCGATCAGGACGGCGGAGCCGGACCCGCGGGTGGAGACGACGTTCCCGCCGACCCAGGAGAAGCTCTTCCCGCGGTCCCACGAGTCCCTGTCCTTCTTCGCCCAGCAGCTCGTCCCGAGCATCTGGCGGCTGATGCTCAGCATCCTCTTCTTCGGCGCCGGCCTGGCGCTGGGCACGTGGTTCGCCAACGGCGGCTGGGCGCGGTGGACGCTGTATCCGTCGGGCCCTCGCGTCGGTCCGGGCGGTGTCGCCGTGGTGGCGATGATGGCGCTGGTGATGCTGCACCTGCTGCCGAGGCGGCCTGGCCGTACGCGGTTCTGGTGGCGCCTGCTCTTCCGCCTCGACGCCCTCGTCGCCGGGGTCCTGGCGACGCTCTTCCTGCATCAGGTCCTGCCGGACGACGATGCCGAGGCGATGCTGTGGCTCTACGTGACCTGCACGCTGTGGGTCTGCCTCAACGCGTGGGTCCTGCGCATGACGCGCTGGTGGAACCCCGTCGACCAGGCTGCGGGCTGGTGGAAGGACCTCGCGTTCCTGCTCACCGTGGTCGCGCTCGCGGCCCTGGCGGCGATCCCGACGATGCTGGACGTACGCAGCTCCGAACCGCCCGGCGGGGAGATCTGGCTGCTGGTGGTGGCGCTCGTCGCCTACCTCGTCGTCATGGGCAAGGGGTGGCTCCACGACCGCAACGTCGGCAACGTGCTCGGCGACGATGCGGCCCGGTGGCTGAACCGCTCGGTCTGGTGGGCCACCGGCGCGCAGGCCGCCGTCGTCGCGGGGGAGATGCTGCGGGTGATGAGCGACCACGACCTGCCGCCGCTGCTGTTCTGGAGCGGACTGCTCAGCCTCCTCCCACTGGTCGTGATCGCGGCGGTGATCGTGGGGCTGATGATGATCCCGGATCTGCGCACCCGGCACATCGCCGATCTCGAGACTCGACGGAACACCTGGATCGGCTATCGGGGGTGGGTCCGCGGCGCTGTGCTCGCTGCGGCTCCGGTGGTGATGATCATCTGGGCCGCGGCGGCGTATCTGTTGAATCTGCCATCGGTGCGCGAGTGGATCGGGACGGCACCGGCCGCGGTGCTGCAGGCCTGCTTCGGGCTGCCGGCGCTCCTGGTGGCTGCCGCGGTCTGGCTGTTCATCAGCGACTGGATGCGTCGCGACCACCCGGCCTGGCACCGGCGACTGACGGTCGTCGGACTCCTGGTCGCCGGGATCCTTCTGCTGGGCGCGGCCGTACCCGGCCTGCTCGACGGCACCGGTCCAGTGCCGAGCGGGATCGCCGATTGGCTGCGTACGTCCTGGCCGGCTGTCGCCGTCGGCGCCGCCCTCTTCATCACGATCGCCGTCGGCTTCGCCATCCTCCTGGCCCACCTCGTGTTCCTCGGTGCGTACTCGCTGTTCGTCGACCCGAAGGCGTGGTTCGACGGCCTCTACCGCGACGGTCCTGGTGCCTACAAGGACTTCATCAGCGAGCAGGACGCGAAGAGGATCATCCAGGCCGAGAGGGACCGGGTCGGCGCCGAGCCGGCAGCGGTCAAGGGCGTCGGCTGGTGGGCCAAGCGCCGCGCCTACATCGCCTTCCCCGGTCTGAACCCGCCCTTCGGACCGATCCAGAGGTTCGTCTCCGAGATCTACTCGCTCGACGAGCCCCCGTTCTTCAAGCACTTCCTGGAGTTCCAGACGAGCTCCGCCGACGGGTTCACGGACATCGTGGTGAAGATCCACCGGGTCCGCGGGTACGAGACGCTCGACACGGACGACCCCGACGAGGAAGTGGTGGCCTCGATCCGCATTCCCGCCGACGCGCACGCCGGCGGGGGCTGAGGGGCCGATCGTTTGCGACGGGTTGGCGTCAGCTTGTGCCGGACCCCGCGCCACCTCGTGTCAGCGACCCGTGGATCTGCAATGCCGCGAAGGCGACCAGGAGGCCGCCGGCGATGCCGATCCATCCGGCGGCACGTACCTCGCCTTGCTCGCCGATCGCCTGCAAGGCCGCCAGGACGACCCCGAGGTAGTGGACCGCGGCGAGGGTACCGGCCGAGAGCAGGACGGCGGTCGCGAACCGACGCCGGGAGGAGAGCGTCAGCAGGCCGACGGCCAGGCAGCCGACCACGGCCACCGGCTCGAAGATGTACTCGGCGCTCGCGCCTTCCTCGACCTCGGTCCAGAACGAGCTGTAGCCGTCGTAGGGGAGGAACAGCGCGAGGACGGCCAGCCCTGTGCCCGCCAGGGCCGATACGAGCCAGACGGGCTCGACGTTCCCATGATCGCGGTCCGTCGAGGAGACGCTCAGGCACGCCCGGCCTGCCACGACGGCCACCACGGCGCCGCCTACGACGAGCAGGCCCAGGACGGCACCGATGACGCCGATGTCCTCGACGGAGAACTTCACCAGTCCGATGCCGGCGGCGGCCATGAGGATTCCGACCACCAGGAACAGTCCTGCTGCGCCGGCGGTGGGCAGCTGCTGACGGCGGAGTCGGCCCGCCGCGAGGAGGAGGGCAACGGCTGCGAGCGCTGCCTCGAACGGCGCGACGACCGCGAACGAGTTCCAGGCAGTCGTGGAGTCGGCCAGCAGCGGCAACGGGACCGCCGCCAGAAGCGCTACGGCAGCCAGTGATGCGGCGGTCGGCCCCCACGATGGGGGCGGGGGCTCGGTCGCTGCCACCGGCCGCGGTCTGTGCTCGGGTCTGTGCTCGGGCTCGGGCTCGGGCTCGCGTTCGGGCTCGGGTTCGCGTGCGAGAGGGACTTCGGCCGCCGGTGCAGGTGGTTCCGGTGGGGGCGGCGCGACGGTCGGCTGCACCGGGGCTGGCGGTGGCGGTGGGGGAGGAGGCTCGGGCCTGCGAGCTCGCTCGGCCGACCCACGTACGACACGCTGTGTGTCGTGCTCAGCCATCTCGTCCAGCACCGCACGGGCCGCGGCGGCGCGGGCGGGGTCCTCGTCGTCCAGCAGCGCTGCCAGCTCCTCGACCGCACCGAGACGTACGTTGGTGAACGGACTGGAGATGGCACCACGCAGGTCGGCCAACAGGTCCACCGGTTCAGGCGGGCGGTTGCTGCGGGCGATGAAGAAGTCCCCCTGCACGTCGAAGACCCACTTGCCCGGAGTCTGCGACGGCGTGACGGTCCGCACCCGGTCGAAGGCGAAGTCGTACAGCTCGTCGACCGACACGAACCCGTCACGGTCCAGGTCCGCCTCGCCGGTGGCCAGGCCCTCGACCAGCGCCGAGGTGAACACCGACGGCTTCCCCTGGCCGGCGAGCTGGTCGCCCTCGAACGAGTACTCCATCGCGCTCGACGCCGTCAGCACGATCCGCCCGCGGCCGTCGAAGCGCTCCATGATGTCCATGCGCTCGTCGCCGCGATTCATCATCCCGCGCGCGAACGCGCCGCTGTAGCAGCAGTCGAGGAGCAGCACGATGCGCCGGGACCGGCTCTTCGTCATCTGCCGGTTCACGTAGTCGGCGGGCAGGGACGTGGCGTCCAGGTGGTCGATCTCGGTGTCCGGCGTCGCGAAGTAGAGCCGCCCGTCCTCGTCCTTCACCCCGTGGCACGAGAGATGCAGCAGGAGAAGATCGTCGGGCCCGCGGTCGTCGAAGAAGGTCGAGACCTTACGCCGGACCACATGCTCCGGCTCGTTGAGCGACACCTCGACCTCGAAGCCGCCGATCTCGGCGTTCCGGAGTACGCCGGCCAGCTGCTCGGCGTCGGTGGCGGGCGCGCGAAGCCTGCTCAACCGCTGGTCGTGGTACGTGTCGTTCGCCACCACCAGCGCGCTGCGCCGCCCCGTGGTCATGGCGCCGGCGAGGAAGCAGGCGGGCCCGCCTCCTCTGACGCGTGCAGGGCGGCGACGAACTCATCGATGAGTCGATCCTGCTGCTCCCGCGACGCCGAGTCGATCTTGAGCGTCTGGTCGCCGATGGTGAGCTCCACCGCGTGGGCACCGCGGCTGGAGGACATCCATCCCCGTATCGCCCCCACGATGGCGGTCACCGCGACCAGCGGCTCCTGGAAGGCCACGATCAGCACCCCGATCGCCGCCAGGTCGATGCCACGGGTGCCGGCGGGCGCCTCGCCCGCGCTCGCGCGCTCGACATCGTCGACGCCGAGGTCCAGCAGTTCCCTGCGCAGGACCGAACTGAACTCCTCGAGACGCTCCACATCAGGATCGTGGATCGTGATGGTCATCTGCCGACTCATCCGCGGCTCCTCGCTTCAAACTCCCCCTACTGTCAGTGTCCTCCCAGGCCGTGGGCTCGTCAGCGATTTCACGACAGGATCTGACCGATCTGGAGTAGCAAGCACCGCCTGCGGGCATCTTGCTTCCGGGTCGCGGCGCGATGGCGCAGGCCGGGAAGTGCGCTGAGCAGGGGGTCCTGATGGCGTGGCCGAGCCCGGCCCGGGCGGGCTCGGCGAAGAGGCGTGGACGTCAGGCCATCTCGGGGACGTGCAGGTGGGCGTACGCGAGGTCGAACTCGTGCACGTCGACGATGTCGCCGCCCGCGTCGCTCGCGGTCCGGTTGCGCATGTCGTTGGCCGCCGCGCGGCTTGCTTCCATCGCGGCGCGGGACTCCCAGGCCGTGGTGGCGCAGCCCAGGCCGGAGGACCGGTTCACCAGCAGGCTCGCGCTGCAGAACCCGTCGGTCTGCTCGAGCTGGGGAAGGATCCCGACCCGGAAGGTCTCGGTCATGGTGTCGAGGTCACCCTGCAGCCAGCTGACTCGGGCGCACTCGCCGTGGTGGTTACGGTGCATGACGACGATCTCCCACTCGTCGACCTGCATGGAGCCGCCGAGGATGTCCTTCCCCCGATCGCGTAGCGGACGAAGCTGCTCATCGCTGGCGCGCATGGCCGCCTCGTCTTCCCACGAGCTTGTCGCGATGCACTGGCCGGTCTCGCGGTCGACCAGCATCGAGAGGCCGCGACAGCCCTCGATGCTGTCGAGCGTGGGCCCGGCCTCGTTCTTGACGAACGTGATGCCCGCGTCGATGTTGCCGGGACTTCCGTGGAACGTAGTGGAACGTGCGTACACAGCCCGCTCCTTTCTAGGACAGGGCAGTGCCCGACCGGCACCGCCGGTAGTTCCCTGTCTACCCCTCTGCGTGCTGGGACGCCATACCCAAGGTCCGTGGTTCTCGGCCCCCGGTTGGGCTGAGTCCGACATTCGTCTGTGGTGGCTGAAGGCCTCCTCGGATGTCCCCTCGCGGCGGTGCGACGTAGAACCTCTCTGCCAGCCGGGGTTGCACGCCAGATCGAAGTTCGCTGCGTAATGGCAAGATGACTACATGGCATCGGACTCCCGGATGGTGGCATTGGGTTTCGGAAAGTTCGCGCGCGCCGACCGCATCTTCGCCCTGGAGCGCATCACCGGGGAGGAACGCGGTGATGGCCGCCGCACTCGAGTCTGGATCGACGGGGTCACCGACCCCTTGATCGCGTCTCGGACCGAGATCACGATCCTTCGCGATATGGGCCAGGAGTCCGCGGCCACCGCACCCGCGCTCGACGAGGCAATGGACCTCGCCGCGCGTCTGGCGGCCGCGGCTGAGGAGGGTCGGGTGGATCTGAGCGATCTGGGTCGTCGTGCGCGACGCCTCCTCGCCACGACGACGCCCTAGGAACGGGAGACCTCGACCGCCCGCCCCTTCGGTGAGTGACCCATCGCGGCGATGTAGCGCGCTCGCGGCGGAATGCGGCGCCAGCCCTGCATAGGTTTCTCCACGGTGACGGTGTGACTTGCAGGAGCCGAGAGGTCAGTCGCCGCCCTCGGTCAGGGTGGCGGAGGGAAGCCAGTCGGCGCCGAGGAGGTGGGCGACGCCGGCGAGGCCGGTGGTGTCGCCTCCCACCGTGTCAGAGGCGGCAGCGATCCGCTCGACCATCACCCTGCCGACCTGCTCTTCGACGGTGCCCTCGGCGTAGGCGATGTGCCACGGCGAGAGCTGGTGGTCGCGGTGGGTGCGGCCGGTCACCTGCCGTCCCGCGATGCCTGAGAAGCGGGCCTGGTGGAAGACGCCGACCCGCGGCTCGCTGCTGGCCCGGCGACCGTCGGCGAGGGTTTCGCCGGCGTGCAGGCTGATCGAGGCGACAGTGGTGAAGACGCAGACTTTCGCCTGTCCGGTCTGGAACCGGAGCCGCTCGGCCTCTGCGTCGAACCGGTCGCGGCCGTAGATCGTGGCGACTTCGAGGCCGGAGTCACGCAGTCGGTCGGCGATCGGGTCGGCGGCGGTCGCGACGAACTCGACCGAGCACGCCACCTGTCGCTCGGCCTCGACCTGCTGGACGATCCAGGCGACCGTGGAGTCGACGCGTATCAGCCCGGCCTTCTGTCGGAAGCGCAGCAGCGCTGCCCGCCCCTTTGCGACATTGCGGCCACGCCGGGCGATGTCCATCTCGCGGCAGAACTCTCCCCATTCGGCCTCGTACGCAGTCCGCTCCGACGGCGTGAGTGCCACCGGCATGCCGGAGATCGGCACCGGTCCCCATGGTGCCGCGCGGTGCAGCATCGCGGGCGGTCGCTCGTCCTCGAGCCAGCCGCGGACCAGCTTGAGGTCGGCGGCGCGCCGCGCCGGGTCGGAGGTCCAGGTTGCGCCGTAGCGTCCCCGCTCGATCCCGATCCCGTTGCGCTCGAGCGCGGTGGCGAACGTGGCGCCGGGCTGGGTCGCCGAGGTCCACTCCTGCATCGGCTCGCCGAGGACTTGCGCATAGGCCGGGGCGAGGTAGGGCAGGTCGAGCGGCGTGTGCCCGGGCGTCGCGGTCGTCGCGATGATGAAGGGGGCTTTGTCGTGTGGCCGCCCGTGGCCCGAGATCCGCGCCCAGAGCTTCCACCGCTTCGTCGTCGTACGTCGCAGCGCGTGCGCCTCGTCCGCGATGATCACGTCCCACGCGTGATCCTTGACCTTCTCCAGGCGGTCCCATGTGATCACGACCCATTCGAGACCGCCGTCGCCAAGCGCGGCGATCGTGCGGCACCAGTGGCCGATCGTGATCGCGGCAGGGCGGTCGGCCACGACCAGCACCCGTCGCGCACCGCGGAGGTCGCCCACCGCTGTCGCCCCGAGGACCGCGGAGATCGTCTTGCCCACGCCGGGCTCGTCGGCCAGCAGGAACTGCCGTCCGCCTGCCGCAGCACGCGCCGCGATAGCGT
Source organism: Nocardioides luteus (assembly GCF_000960475.2). Lineage (GTDB taxonomy): Bacteria > Actinomycetota > Actinomycetes > Propionibacteriales > Nocardioidaceae > Nocardioides > Nocardioides luteus_A. Next base: position 116,646 of record NZ_JZDQ02000008.1, read on the forward strand.
CAGCAGCCTCGTACTGGATCTGCCGCGGCTCGAGCGCGTCGGTCGGCTCGGGGCTCCGTGTCGGCATGTCGGGACTGAGGGTGCTCTCGATGAACCGACCGAGCGTGTACGGACGCGGCGCGTAGGGCGCGAGGTGCGCCGGCAGCGCGCGCCCGACGTACAGGTGCGTCTTGACTCCCGGGTGCCATGCGGCGCCTTCGACCTGGGTGCCGTAAGGAACGTCGAGCACCCACAGCCGCTCGCCCGGACCGACGGCGGGCAGCGGCCGGCTCGGTTGCCGCGTCCCGCTACGGCGCGTACGCCCGCCGCGGCGACGAGCACTGGATCGGCGAGGACTGGCCACCCCTCGACGCTATCGGGGTCTCCTTCATGTGCAGAGATGGCTCGCCCACGTCGGTCGGCGAGTCGACCGGCCGCTCACCTTCGGCGGCGGGGGTTGTTCGTACGCGCGGTGGCCGGTGCGCTGCGGGGATCCTCCGGCCAGGCGTGCTTGGGATAGCGCCCGCGCAGATCAGCACGAACGCCGGGGTAGCCGTTGTCCCAGAAGGACTCCAGGTCTGCAGTGACGGCTGCCGGGCGTCGCGCGGGGGAGAGCAGATGCAGCAGGAGCGGGACCCGGCCGTCCGCGAGGGCCGGCGCTGCGGTCCAGCCGAAGACCTCTTGGATGCGCACAGCGAGCACCGGTTGTTCGGCGGAGTAGTCGATCCGCACGCTCGACCCGCTGGGGACCTGAACTCGCTCGGGAGCCAGATCGTCGAGCCTGCCTGCCTGCGGCCACGGCACCATCGCCAGTAGCGCGGTGGCCACGTCGACGCGACGAAGATCCTGGGCCGAGCGAACCCGCGCCAGCTGGGGCCCGAGCCACGACTGGAGGTTCTGCGTCAGTGCCGCGTCGCTCACGTCGGGCCACGGGTCGCCGAGCGTACGGTGCAGGAAGTCGAGGCGGGCGCGCAGCGCCGTGGCCGCCTCCGGCCAGGCGAAGAGAGCGATTCCCTCACGTGCCACCGCCTCTCGGATCGCGTCGGCCACGGCCTGCGCGGGTGGATCGCTGAGCGGGACGGAGCGGAGTTCGATCGCGCCCAGCAGCGTACGTCGGCGAGCCAGCACCCGCCCTTCGGTCCAGGTGACCTCATCCACCTCGGTCCACAGGGACCCGGCCGCCTCCAGCGCGAGGTCCTCGGTGAGCGGGGCCGCCGATCGGATCCGGGCTTCACGCTGCCCGGGCCGTCGCTCCGCGTCTCCGACCGCGAGCCACTCCATTCCGACCAAGGGCCCCGGAGCACGCGGATCGAGCGCCGCGCCCGTTCCGGACGTCATCAAGTAGCTCGAGGCACTCGAACGCTTGCGCGCAATCCGGTCCGGATGCGCCAGGGCCACCACCAGCCCCACCGCCACGTCATCGGTGAGTGCTCGGGCTGCCTGGGAATGGTCCGACGCGTTGCTCCGTCCGCCCGTGGTGCCCTGCTTCTCGACGATCGTCTCCAAGCGGGTGGCCTGGCTGCGCCACGAGCCCGCACGCTGGTTGCCACGGAGCGACCGGAGCGCGGCAACCAGGTCGCCGCCGGGAGCACGTACGTCCTCGCTCAGCATCGCGACCACCTCTGAGGCGCGCTTGGCTCCGACGAGACCAGCCCCGTCGATGAGGGCACGCGCCAGCCTGGGGTCGGTCGGCACGCCGGCGATGACCCGGCCTCGCGGGGTGGCTCTGCCGTCCTCGGCCATCGCCCCCAGATCCACCAGCACCTCCTTGGCCGACGACAAGGCATGCGCCGGTGGCTGGTCGAGCAGCGCCAGATCGCGCACGTCGAGACTGCCCCAGCACGCCACCTCCAAGGCGAAGGCCGTCAGATCGGCGGTGGCGATCTCGGGCTCCGGATGAGCGGCCAGATGCGCGTGCTCCGCCTCGGACCAACAACGCAGCACGGCCCCCGGCCCCAGCCGTCCGGCCCGACCTGCCCGCTGCTCGGCCGCTGCCCGGCTCACCGCGACGGTGACCAGGGAAGCCAGTCCGCGGCGGTGGTCGGTGCGCGGCTCGCGCGAGAATCCGGCATCCACCACGACACGTACCCCAGGTACGGTCAGCGACGACTCGGCGACCGCGGTCGAGACGATCACTCGTCGACGCGGGCCCTCGCTGAGCGCACGATCCTGCTCGGCGAAGGACAGACGTCCGTGCAGGGCGTGCACGTCCGCGTCCACGCCGGCTAGGCGACGTACGGTCGCCTCGACCTCCGCGACACCCGGCACGAAGACCAGGACGTCACCCTCGTGCTCGACGAGCGCACGTCGTACGGTCGATGCGATATGGTCGTGGAAGGCCGGGGTGATGCCCCGCTCGTCGGTGCGGCGTACCCCCGCAGGTGGCGGGCACCAGATCGCCTCGACCGGGTGGAGCGCACCCGGGACCCGGATCACCGGAGTGCCGCCCCCACCGAGCAGCGCGGCCGTCCGCTCGGCCTCGATGGTGGCCGACATCGCCACCAGCGCCAGGTCCTCACGCAGGTTGGCCCTGATGTCGATGAGCAGCGCCAGGGTCAGATCCGCGTCGAGGTGGCGTTCGTGCACTTCGTCGAGTACGACGGCGCCGACGCCGGGCAGCTCGGGATCGTGTTGGACCCGCCGGAGCAGCAGCCCGGTCGTGACGATCTCGACACGTGTACGTCGACTGGTGCGTCGGTCTCCGCGCACGGAGTATCCGACCGTCTCGCCAACCGGTTCGCCCAGGAGGTGCGCCAGCCGACGGGCAGCAGCACGGGCTGCGATGCGGCTGGGCTGCGTGACGACGACCCGTCCGGCGACAACCTCGGCGACCGCGGGCGGGACCAAGGTCGTCTTGCCGGTGCCCGGCGGTGCGTGGACCACCGCGGCTCCGCGGGCGCGAAGCGCCTGGCCGAGAGCGGCCAAGCCTGCGGTGACCGGCAGATCGGGCGGCGCGGCAAGCAGACTGCGCAGAAGGTCGGACACTCCTGCAGTGTGCCTGACGTGCCTCGGTCGGTGTCGCGTCGGCGCCGAGGACTGTCACCACGACGACGCCCGAGCAGAACGAGCTCATCGTCTGACGCATCGAATCGGGGATTGCGATCCGGGACTGGTGGATGTGGGGAGCAGTGCTGAAAGGGCCATGTGTCTCAGGCTCGTCGCGTCCGCAGCCGGTCGCTGTCCGGTGTCCACAGCGCTCCAGCCGATCGGCGCAGCATCGGCCACTCGCACCTCCGTCCACCACCGCCTCAAGCCTCGACACAGTTGGTGCGTCCCACTGGCGGCGGAAGGACGCAGGTTCGGAGCGCGGTGTTCGCGGCGTGGCCGTGGCGGCCCAACAGCCGATAGAGATGTAAGACGAGCAGAATCGCAGGAGGGCCGCCCTGCCGCCCGATGCGTAGCTCCATCGACTTACAAGACTATATTCGGAGATAAGGCTTCAAGCCCCTGCGACAAACTCCAAGCTAGGCCGCGAAACTCCGCTATCGCGCGCCGGAGGTAAGCGGCTGACACGTCAAGCTCGTCACCCTCTACAAGCTTTCCTTGATTGGCGGCAAGACATTGCAGGTACTGGTTACTGACGCGACCGCCATGATGAACGAAGACGTTGCGTCGTTCCACGATCTCGTGTACTGTCTGCAAGTTGCCTTTGTCCCCGAGAAGGCTCGCGAAAAACTTCTGGTAGCCCGGAAAGCCCTCTCGGGCTAGCCGGCTCAGCTTGTCGTTGACAATCGCTGAGCGTAGGTCGTCCAAGTTTTGGGCATCAAGAACGTCGCGACTGCTGAACTGTCGGTTCACGTTGCGCAGAATTTGTGGACGCTGTTCGATTGCTGTCTTCGCAGAGAGTGACAGGAACGTGTCGAATGCAGCCACGACCGCCATGAGGAGGCCACGCCTTAGCGATGGCCCCGGAGACCCGACATGAGCTAACCCCCGCCACACGCTGTTGAAGACCGCAGCTTTGTCAAGATCGCCAGGTATTAGCGGGTCAAGAGCAGTGCGTAGTTGGGCTTCCCAGGCCTCGTCGTCGAGGTCCACTTCCATGAAGAATACAACTTCAAATCGCGTAGATTTCGGGTCTGTAGCTGGTTCGGTGTCCTCGATTATCTCGATCACTCGTTTGTCGCGGGGGTCGCTGAACGACTCTCTCAAGACTTTGGTCTGGTGTCGACCGATGGCTTGAGTAAACTTCTCCCTGACCGCATCTGGAAGAGGGTATTCAAGGCGGTCGACAACCCGGCGGATTCGATCGGTTGGGGAATCTTCGATCGCCAATAAGCTGGAGGCACGTAGCACGTCCTCGAACGAACTTAGGTTCGCGTCGAAGGCTAAGTAAGTGTCGAGGGGGCCTGACATGGATGGCGGCGCCGGAACGATCAATGGCAGCGCGTTCGGCGTAATCTTCTTCTCGTTCATGGCAGCAAGAGTGTCATGGCCATCCAGAATGCACCGCACATCAGCAGATCCCGGGGCTCAAAGGACCTCGAGCAGCCGGCGGTAAGCCGAAACCTGCAGAACTGCACTGGTCGCAGGGTGTGCGACCGTTTCGGGCTGCGGCGCAACCCGTCGATGTCTGGACCCGCTGCTCTCGTGGGGACGTTCGAAGGTGTCTCCCTCAGAATTGGGGCGCGCTCGCAGAGGCTCCGGTTGTCTGCCTCAGTGAAAGTGGACCGAATGACATGACAGTTCTAGTAGCCGCTTCGAGGGACGGGATGCATCGCGAGGCGCGACTGAAGGCTCAAGGGGTGTTGCCTCTTGGGGTTTGTCGCTGGAACGGGTTTGGCTCGCGGCTATCGTTCCCTTGACCCTTTCGCAAGCCTTCGAGAATGGCAGTTAGCCCGGCTGCGATCTCAGCCATGCCCGCAGCCAACGTAAGGTCTCGAACTTCCCTGAATCTGCGGACGCGCTCGACGACCCGCATATCCTTGGTTCCGTTGAAGACCAACATGGCGACGCCGCGCCACGTGTCGCCCTTCCAGACGGCCTCGCCGTCAATCCGAATCGTCGAGACAACTCGTGCGAGCGCGAGGACGTCGTCGACCTGGTTGGCTGAGGGTGGTCTTCGGGCGTATTCACGGAACGGCTGTAGTGGGGCTTCCCAAGAGTGAGCGCTGCCGTTCGACGATTTGATGGCTGCCTGGGCGTGGGTTAGGTCCTCTGGGGATACGGCCGCGATGGCCGCAGCGGCAGTCGACAACTGTTGCGGGTCGCCGATGGCGGCTATGCGAAGTACGGTGCCCTCCCGTTCGACGGTTGTGTCGCTAAGACCCAGGAAGCCGAGCATCAGGCAGATGACGCTGAACAGATCTCGCTCGGGAGTGTGTCGGGACAGCTCGAGCTCGATACCTTGAGTCGCTGTGGCGCGTGTTAGTGCCATCATGAGGGACACTGCTGTTTGGAAGTAGCCCAGCACGGCATCAAGGAACTCGTCGATGCTAAGACGGAACTCCTCACCCGGAGACAAGTGGGTGATGAAGTGGTCGTCGACGATGTCGTAGTCGTAGTGAGCCGCCGCGTGGCGGACAGGCTCAGACAGGTTCTCCTCGAGGAGCAGGTCCGGCCAGCGCTGAATCGCGCGCTTGATGAGCTTGCCAGCACCCTGCTGGTGGAGGCGTTCATAGTCGGCGTCATCCGTCGCGAACATCGTGGCCAAGCAGTGGCGGATGATGCCGTCACGACATTGCATAACTAGGTGAAGGGCGGTGGTCGCGGCCTCGAGGTCATTGCTCTCGTCGATGGTCGAAAGCTTGAATGCCGCGGTGGAGAACTGGGCGGTGACCACACCGTGCCTGGCCTGCCACTTCGGCGAGTTGCAGACAGGTTGGAGTTGGCCCATATCGCCTTCGGCGATGTCCGCGACTTCGAGCGCCTGCTCTAGATCAAAGAGGACCAGCATGAGGTGACGCATCAAGAGGAGATTTAGTCCGATTCCCATTTGCGCTGGATCAGTGGATCCGCCGGTCAATTTTCGAAGTCGTTCATCGAGGGTCGCCAACATCTCGTCGCCCCCTGCGGCGGCGCGCGCTGATTCGCCTATCTGACTGAACGCGGCGTGCCCGGCGAGCAAGCGTTCAATTTCGCCGATCTCGTTCAACTTGTCGATCTCGTCGGCCGCGGCGTCGATCAACGGCTGCGCGCGGGCCTGCAAGTCCTGAGCAAGCAGGATCGTCTCCGCGCCGAGAGCTTCTGCAAAGATCCCATAGCCCTGGCGCAGAAGGCTTAGCGAACGCCCAAAGCTGCGGGCTCGATTGGTTCCCGGGCGTGGGTGACGCCGAGACCAATGCGCTACTTGAGCGTCCAGCTTGGCAAACGCCTGAACAACCTCATGCGCATCTCGCCCTCTCCGAGCAGCATGTGACAACGCTTCGCGTATGTCTGCGATCAGCTTCGGGACCGACGCGATGGCGTCTGTGAGGTCGTCCTTGGCCGGCGGAAGTGGTACGTCGGCATCCAGAAGTTCTCGGAGGATCCTCCGGCGGCGTTCGAGGTCCGGCTGTGTCTCATGTCGACGGGGCAGGAGTCCGCATTCGGGACACGGCTGAGTCATCAGCCTGGTGCCACCGCACCTGTCGCATGTGATGCTTGCAAAAGACAGGCTCATCCTTCCTCGAGGCATACTCGTCTCCCTTCATCTGGTCTTGAGGCACAAGTCGTTTGGGGGGCCGCTGGTCGCGCTGTTGCCGATCCTGCTGCTGCATCGAGCACCTGGGTGGACGTAGGGATCACGCACCGACTTCACGCGCTGATCGGTCAGACCCTGTCGTGCGTCCATAGTCCCAGCGAGGGGAGTCAGCCGCGACGAAATTGAAGCGGATCCAGAGGCTCCCGCCCGCTCGTCGGCGGAGCCATACCGTTGCAGCGCGTCGTTCTGGGCTACTAGAGGATTCCGGTAGGACCGGCGTCCGGCCAGACTCGGTCCAGGTGCCCGGTGGGCTCGCTCTCTATTGGGCTGCCCACCCGCCCGTGCGGGTGTGGCTCGATTCCGGTATGCAGCCCCCGGGCACCGCTGACGAGGCGTGGCTCAAGAGGGGACTGCCCAGCTCGTAGTAGCAATGCCCACCTCGCCGTCCCAACCGGAACGAGCGCAGGGAGTAGCGCATGGAGCAGGTCGTCATCGGAGTCGATCCCCACAAGTTGTCCGCAACGATCGAGGTCGTCGACCACCAGGAGCAACTCCTCGGATCTGGTCGCTTCACCACCGATCAGGCCGGCTACGCCTCGATGCGCGCCTACGCCAAGGCCTGGCCGGGTCGAATCTGGGCAGTCGAGGGAGCCAATGGTGCCGGGCGTCCACTCGCCCAGCGGCTCCTCGAAGCCGGCGAGCATGTCGTGGACGTGCCAGCCAAGCTCGCCGCACGTGTCCGGCTCTTCGACACCGGCCACAACCGCAAGACCGATGCCCACGACGCCCACGCAGTCGCCATCGTGGCCGTGCGCACGACGAACCTGCGGGTGCTGAAGGTCGACGGCGCGCTCGAGGCAATGCGGATGCTCACCGACCGACGCGAAGCACTCACCAGGCGTCGGGTTCAAACCGTGTGCCGACTTCAGGCGCTGCTCGCAGAACTCCTGCCTGGTCAGGTCAAACGCGACATCACCACCGGTCAGGCCAAGGCCATGCTGGCCACGGTCCGCCCCAGGGACATCGCCGGAAAGACCCGCCGCCGCATCGCCGCCGAAGAACTCGCCGAACTGATCGCGGTCGAGGCGAAGATCAAGAAGGCCACCGCAGAACTCAAGGCGATGGTCCTGGCACGCGATTCACGGCTGATGGACATTCACGGGGTCGGTGCCGTGGTGGCCGCCAGAATCCTCGCCGACGTCGGCGACATCGCCAGGTTCGCCGACCGCAACCGGTTCGCGTCCTGGACCGGCACCGCGCCGCTGGATGCCTCCTCTGGTGAGCAGAACCGGCACCGACTCTCACGTGCCGGGAACCGCCGGGTCAACCACATGATCCACATCGCCGCGGTCACCCAGCTGCGCCTCGACACCGACGGACGCGCCTACTACCGGCGCAAGCGAGCAGCCGGGAAGAAGCCCCAAGAAGCGCTGCGATGTCTCAAGCGACGCATCTCAGACGCCATCTACAAGCAGCTCGTCAAAGATGCCGCACGCGCTTGTGAGGCGGACCCGGGAGGGCACTACGGGGCGTCTCAAGAATCCAGCGCGGTCGACCTGCCCCCGCGAATCGACACTTCGGATCAGCCACTCCCGGACCCGCAGCCCCGACGCTACGCCGCACCGCCCGCCACCCGAAAGAGCCCGGTGGCCGGACCCTTCGCAACCGCTGGTTGACAACAGAGGGGAGCCGGAAAGACGTACCTTTCCGCACGCGCTTGCCGTCAGTCAGGGCTTCAGCCGTCGAACCCTTCGGCGAGCTCCGCTGGGGCGGCGGCCAGCCGGGCATCGACCAGCAGGTCGCGTAGGTCGCCCGGGTCGATGACGCTCAGCTCGATGAGGACCGCGGGGTAGTTGTTGAAGTGCTCGATGGTGAAGACCCCGTCGATGCCGGCGGCGAGGACGCCTTCCTTCTCGTGCAGGTCGGCGGTGTTGACGGCGAGGATCGGCTGGGCGGGAGGGGTCTGGTCGCCGAAGCGTCTGATGTCTGCCTTGCTGAAGGGGCGGAGCCAGGCGATGCTCTTGCCGCGTACGGACCAGGTCGGGTGTCCGTGGCGCTCGCCTTCGGTGGCCTCGGGTAGCTCGGCGATGATCCGGGCGAGGTCTTCGAGCGTTGCCATTCCTGGAGCGTAACTCCCGGCGCTGCTCGATCGGACCGGATCGGCCTAGCACGTGAGTAAGGTCGGTTCGGTGACCTCCATGATCGACTCGGTCGTGCCGCGGATGGTGCGGAACCGGGCCGTGATGGTGAACCTGAAACTCACAGGAGGCTGAGATGCGTCGCAAGTGGCTGTGGTTGCTGAAGAACACGCTCAACCGGGTGACGATCCGGGCGGCGCGCTCCGGGCACGGCCCGTTCTCGCTCGTGCGTCACGTCGGGCGGAAGTCGGGGAAGACGTACGAGACGCCGATCATGGTCGCGCGGGTGCCGGAGGGGTTCATCGCGGAGCTGACGTACGGCGAGGATGTCAACTGGTATCGCAACATCGTCGCCGCCGGTCGCTGTGAGCTGCTGGTCGACGGGCAGTGGCATCAGGTCTCCGCCATCGAGCCCTATCCGTCCGCGGCCGGCCGGGACGCCTTCGGCTATCCGGCCAAGCTGGTGCTGCAGGTGCTGCAGCGGCATGAGTTCAGGCTGCTGCGTACGGGCTGATCATCGTCCACGTCGGTCAGGGTGGATCGATACGAACATCGCCGGGATGCTGAAGGGCCCAGGCGAGCCTGACGCGCTGACTTGGATCCATGTCGAGGTCGAGGACGTTCGCACGTCGGACCCATTCAACACGGGGGCTTTCCGGGCTGCGGGTCGGTTCGCCGGCCAGGTACGTCGCCCGGTAGACGATGGCGAACTGCTGGCGGACCTCACCGTTGTCGTATTCGACGCGGTGGAGCGGGTCGGTGAAGACGCCGACGAGGCCGGTGCACTCGATGTGGATGCCGGTCTCTTCCAGCGTCTCGCGGACGACACAGGTGGTCAGGCTCTCGCCGAACTCCATGGTGCCGCCCGGCATCGACCACTTGCCGTTGTCGCTGCGTTGGATGAGCAGGATCTCGCCGTCGCGCTCCACGAAGGCGGCGGCCGCTGGCACGAGGCTGTTGACGGGCGGGGCTGACGGGTCGTCGTGCCAGTCGATCCTGGGCATGTGCTCAGTCCGCTACCGGGTAGCGCCCAGCGAGGTAGTCGTCGATCTGTCGGCGCATCGTGGGATGGACGTCGTAGGCGTCGAGTGAGGTCGGGTCGATCCAGCGTACGGCGGACGCCTCCTCGTTTGCGGCCGGAGCGCCCGAGATCGGCCGGCCGAGATACGTCACCTCGTACTCCTGCCGTACCTCGCCGTCGGAGAGGTACTCGATCAAGTGGTTGGGGTCGCTGTAGACGCCCAGGAACCCGGTGATCTCGGCCAGGATCCCGGTCTCCTCCTCACACTCGCGCACTGCGCACTGGCTTGGTGTCTCGCCGAGCTCTTGCTTGCCGCCGGGCAATGCCCACTGCCCGGTGTCGCGGCGCTTCTGCAGGAGGATCTCGCCCGAGCTGTTGACGACTAGGAGGTTCGACGCCGGCACCAGCGAGTTGGCGGCTGGGGCGTCAGGGTTGTTCCAGTGTTCGATGCGACCGTTCACTCGGCTGTCCATGACCTTGCGCTGCCCCAGACAGCGTCGAAGCTCTCGGTGTACTTCCGGAACATGGAGTCCTCACCGGTGTCTCGGACATGTAGCAGCGGATTGGCGGAGGCAGGGCTGCCCCATAGGTGAGTGTTGATCATCGCTTGCGAGTCGTAGCGGAAGATCGAGGCGTACAACGCGGTGTCGTGCAGCCGAATCTCACACCCGGGTACACCGACGAGGCCGCTGAAGTAGGTCAGCGACGCCTGGACTTTGGCACCGAGCGTGCTGCCGATGCCTTCCTCCTTGCCCCGGAGGGCTACTGCGTCGCCTGATGGGTCTCCGCAGCACAGACGCACTCGAGCGCCGGCCTCGGCTCGCTCTGCCAGCATCGCTGGGAAGCGCGGGTTGGTCTGGTTGAGAAACGTTCCCGCGAACACGAGAATGTCGACCTGACTCTGTGCCTCCTTGAGGAGGGACATCCACTTCCACTGGGGGACGCTGGCCCGGTTGGGATAGATACCGACGATCTCTGAGTGGGCGCTGGCGGCCGCGACGTCGTGTCGCGTGTCATCTGGCCACAACTGGTCTATCGAGAGCTCGAGCGCTTCAGCTGCCAGGCGCTGGTTACGACGATGAGGTCGCCGGTCCTTCGTGATCCAGCGCTCCACGGTCTTCTCGTCGAGCTCGATCCTCTGAGCCAGGTCGGCGGACGACCACCCCCGGTGGGCCAACGCGTTCCGCAGGGAATCGTTCACGCCGCTCAGCATAGGGACCTTTCGGGGGCGTTTGGCTGTACGTAGGAGGCGTTTCATTCGCTGTACGACGTTCTCGAACCCCGATGCGGAGAGGGTGCTGCCCACAACTTCGCGGTCGGTCGAGCGTCGCATTCCATCTGCGAGGGGGAGTGCACTTCTTGTGTCGCAAACGTCTCAATAGGTCTCCAGCGGGCGGTGCAAACGTCCCTGGGGCCGCGGCGAGGGTGGTTCAAGTCCCCGGCGCGCCGGGCCGCACACGGCGTCGGAGCGCTGGGGACCTCCAGACCGACTCCGCTCCTGACAAGGACCCCGATGAGCACGTACGCGCCCGCAAGTGCCACCCGCCCCGGTCGACCTCGGGTGATCCCGCGCGCGGCAAGCGCGGCGACTCCTCGCGACGAGATCCTTCACGCTGCGGCGGAGCTCTTCGTCAATCGCGGGTTCGCGGCGACGTCGACGCGGGACATCGCGGAGAAGGTGGGGATCCGGCAGGCGTCGCTCTACTACCACTTCGCGGGCAAGCCCGGGATCCTTGCCGAACTCCTCGAGCTGTCGGTGCGGCCCAGTCTCGAGAAGGTCGAGAGGATCGAGCGGGAGTGTCCGGCCGAGGTGCCGGAGGCGGCGCTCTACCTGCTGGCGCTGATCGACGCCGACACCCTCGCGACGGTGCCGCACAACATCGGCCGGCTCTACCGGATGCCGGATGTCAGGAGCAGCGAGGTCTTCGGGGAGTTCGAGCCGGCGCTGCAGGAGCTGACTGCTGCGTACGGTCGGCTGGGTGCTCAGGTGGTCAGTGGCCCTGTGGCCGCCACGGTCACCACGGACCAGTTGGGTGGGCTGCTGATCCAGGCGGTCGAGGTGGTGATCCGGATCCGCTCGCGCGGCGCCACGGTCACGCCCGCGCAGGCGCGAGCGATCGCGGCGACGTGTCTTCGGATCTGCGGCGTGCCCGAGGTGAGGATCGCCCGCGCATCGGTCACGGCCGACGAGCATCTATACCCCGGAACGATGATCCGCACGATCGGCGACCAGGCGCATACTTCGAAGTAGCTGTCCGGTCGATCTCGGCGCCCAGAGTCTTCGGCCGCAGCTCTCCAGGAGGCGGAGGTGGCGCCATGCGCCGGATTCTCATCGCTTTGACTCTCTGCGTCGGCCTGCTGGTCGCCGGCAGTCCGCCCGCCTCGGCGGTCCCGACCGACCTGGACTCGTGCCCGACGGACCGGCCGACGTTGTACGACGTGACCATCGGCAACACGAACGTGGCGGACATCGCCAGCGACGGCCACGTCTGGGCCCTCGACACGTACCTCCAGCACGTCCAGGTGTGGAGGATCGGTCAGAAGCACTACTGCTTCCGCATCGAGTACGACGGCACCTGGACCAGCTTCGCCGGCGTCAGCCCGGGCGGCACCGGCACGATCAGCGAGGGCGTCACCGGCACCTTCTACGGCATGCGGATCCTCCGGCTGACCGGCGAGTTCAACCCGCGGCATCCGCTCAGCGGCCACGTCGCAGACTTCGACTGGCAGTGCCAGGCGGACGGCACCTGCACCGGGCCGCGGCCATCGCCCGGGATGTACTTCTCGCCCATCACCAGCGTCAACAACACGTGGTACGAGTTCCACGCCACCAGCGCAGAAGCCAACGGCACCTGGCACGACACGACGTACGGCTATTCGGGCGACATCACCGACTGACGTCTCCTGGGACGCGGCCGCCCGTCCGTCGGGTCAGGGGTTGGGGTCGAGGTGGGGGAAGCTGCGGTTGAGGGCCCAGTCGAGGCGTACGCGCTGGCTGCGGTCCATCTGGAGGCTGGGGACCATCTCGGGATAGAGCCACTCGGCGTGGGTGTTCTCGGCCGAGGGAGTGGGCTCGCCGGCGAGGTAGCGGCCGGAGTAGACGATGCTGCACTCCTGGCGTACCTCGCCGTTGGTGGTGTTCTCGATGCGGTGGCGCGGGTCGGTCCAGATCCCGACCAGGCCGGTCACCTCGATGGTGACGCCGGTCTCCTCGAACGTCTCGCGGACCGCGGCGGCGGTGAGGGACTCGCCGGGCTCCATCGCGCCGCCGGGCATCGTCCAGTTGCCGGTGTCGTTGCGGCGGATCAGCAGTATCCTGCCCGGGTCGTCGCGCACGAAGGCGGCGGCGCTGGGGCGGATGCTGTTCACCTCGGGGGCCGCGGGATCGTTGTGCCAGTCGACTCGGCGGCCCGTGCTGCTCACCTCAGGGGAGCGAGGACGTGGCGGTTGTGCAGACGCGTCGATGGTTGGCCGAGATCCCACGTCCGGGAGCATAGCCGAATTCGCCGAGGTCAGGCGTGTAGCAGCAGGGATGGGCACTTTCGACCACGAAGCGTGCGATCGAGGAAACTTGGTTGCAGTGGAAACCTCGAGGATCGGACGATTCGTACCGTGAAGAAGATCGAAGGAGCCGTCGCAGGGGCGACGGTGGTCACCACGAGGGTGACCGGATGAGCGCGCGGCTGCGCGCGCTCGCGCGGGAGAACGAGCATCTCATCGAGGCCGGGTACTACCGGCGTACGGACGGCACGAAGGTGGTCATCGGCGATGCGGTCCGGGCGGCGCGGGAGGGAACCCGGTTGTACGGACCGGAGCCGGTCGAGGTGCCTGCCACCGAGCCGGTGGCGACACGGTTCGCGGTCACCGGCGGCAGCAGCCTGTGGGAGGCGCGGCGGCTGCCGGGCCGGGTGGCGGTGCTGAACTTCGCCTCCGCGCGGAACCCCGGAGGCGGGTACGTCAACGGAGCCCAGGCGCAGGAGGAGGCGTTGTGCCGGGCCTCGGCGCTCTACACCTGCCTGCTGGAGGCGCCCGCCTACTACGTGCATCACCGCGCCATGCGCGACCCGTTCTACAGCGACCGCGTCATCCACTCGCCGGGCGTGCCCGTCTTCCGCGACGACCGCGGCCACCTGCTCGACGAGCCGTTCGAGGTCGGCTTCCTGACCTCGCCGGCGCCGAACGCGGGCGTCATCCGCAGGAAGGTCCCCGAGCGTGAGGGCGAGATCCCGGCCGTGCTCGCCGGCCGTGCGGCCCGGGTCCTGGAGACCGCGGCGGCCACTGGGTATCGCAGCCTCGTCCTCGGCGCCTGGGGCTGCGGGGTGTTCCAGAACGACCCCGCGATGGTCGCCGGATCGTTCCGGGACCTGCTCGGTCCGGGCGGCCGGTTCGAGGGGGTCTTCGAGCACGTGGTGTTCGGGATCCTCGACCGTACGCCGGGAGCGGTCCTCCGGCAGGCCTTCGAGGACGCCTTCGCGGACCTGAGATAGCGCAGCGCTACGTCCCGGTCGGCAGCGACTCGACGTACTCCTCGCTCGGCCCGAAGTCCGGGTCCGGATGCACCTCGACGTGGGTCGCCGGCCCGGTGAGGTCGAGGACGGCGACCCGGTTCGCGCCGGCGCGCCACAGGGGAGCGGGGGCGTAGAGGCGTCGCTGGGGGCCGCACGCCCACAGCCTGCCGAGCAGGGTGCCGTTGAGCCAGACGTACCGGTCGCCGTCGCCGGGGACCGCGAGCCAGCCGTCGGCGGGCGCTTCGACGTCGATGACGGCGTCAGCGAGCCCGTCGAGCCCGTCGAGCCCGTCGAGCCCGTCGAGGTCGTCCCAGCGGTCGAGGGGAGCGAGGTGGTGGTCCCAGCCGTGCACGAGGCGCCGGTCCACCTGGACGCCGCCGAGGATGCCCTTGTGCTCGCCGAGCAGCGGGCCGTAGTTGACCCGGCCCAGCGCCTCCACGACCAGGGTCAGCTCGGCGACCCTGCCCAGACCCGGAAGCGTCAACACCGCGGGCTCGGCGTCGTCGCGCTCGAGCGTGCCGATCCGATCCTCGTCGAGGAAGACGTACGCCCGGTCGTGCAGCCCCCGCACGGTGAGATGGACGTCGTGGCCGGGGAGCGTGACCGAGGACCGGTACGTCACCAGGCCGGCGTCGACGCCGAGCTCCTCGAGGCTCAGCGGCCGCGCCGCGCGGACCGCCGGCCCGCGGGTCGCCAGCGACACCAGGTCGTCGCCGGGTGACACCGGCGCCGAGGAGAACGCGTGTCGCGGCGCGGTGGGCGGCAGCGCCGGCAGCTCGTCGACCGTCCGTCCGGACGCGGGCGCCAGGATCTCGCGGTAGAGCCGGAACTTCTCCGAGACCCGGCCGTCCTCGCCGACCGGGGCGTCGGAGTCGTAGCTGGTGACGGTGGGCTGGATGCGGCGGCCGTCGTGGTTGGCGCCGGCCCAGAGCCCGAAGTTGGTGCCGCCGTGGGCCATGTAGACGCTGACCGAGCCACCGAGGTCGATGATCTCCCGCAGCGTCCCGGCGGCGCTCTCGGGGGAGCGGACGTGGTGGTGCTCGCCCCAGTGGTCGAACCAGCCGTTCCAGAGCTCCGCGCACAGGAACGGCTCGCCGGGCCGTCGCGCGCTCAGCTTCGCCGCGGCCTCCTTGGCGCGGCTGCCGAAGGTCGCCGCGGCGAGCGTGCCGTCGACCATGCCGGCGTCGAGCATGACGTCGGTCGGACCGTCGGCGGTGTAGAGCAGCTCGGTGACGCCACGGTCGAGGAGCGCCTGCCGCAGCCAGGCGAGGTGGGCGGCGTCGTCGCCGTAGGAGCCGTACTCGTTCTCCAGCTGGACCGCCACGACCGGCCCGCCGTGGCCGGCCTGGAGCGGGACGTGTCGGGGGAGCAGGACGTCGAGCCAGCGAGCGACCGCGTCCTGGTAGACCGGTTCGCTGCTGCGCGGTGCCCGGGTGCGCGCGGTCAGCCACGACGGCAGCCCGCCGTTGGTCCACTCGGCGCAGATGTAAGGGCCGGGGCGGAGGATCACGTCGAGCCCGAGGTCGCCGGCGATCGTGACGAAGCGGGCCAGGTCGCGAGGTCCGGTGAAGTCGGGGGAGCCCTCGTCCGGCTCGTGGAAGTTCCAGGCGACGTAGGTGTCGACGGTGTTGAACCCGGTGGCGGCGACCCGGCGCAGCCGGTCCTCCCACAGGTCCGGGTGGATGCGGAAGTAGTGGATCGACCCGGACAGGATCCGGTGCTGGACGCCGTGCTTCAGGAACTCGCCGTCCTGCCAGGCCAAGGTGGGGGTCACCCGCCCGAGGCTATGACAACTTTTGCTCATAACGTAGCCATTCCGCGCAAAACTCTGCATGATGGACGGAACCTCAGGCCCACCCCCACCCTCGGGAGTCACGATGCCGAAGCGTTTCCCCACCGCCCTCCTCGCGTCCGTGACGGCCTTCGCCGGCGTGGTCGCCATCGCGCCCGAAAGCCACGCCGCCCCGGCGGCCGGTTTCACCCTGACCTCGTCCGTGCTGACCGTCCAGGTGGCCGAGGACTTCCCGGCCGTGCTCGGCTACCGGCACAGCGCCGGCGGCGAGATCGGCGGCGCCACCACGCTGCCCACCTCCGTACGGATCAACGGCACCGCTCACACCGCGACCGTGACCGGCACCCAGGTCGACGCCGACACCGCGACCTACCGGCTGACCTTCGCCGACCTGCCCGGCGTCGAGCTCGACACGAAGCTCGAGGTCGCCGGCGACGTCCTCACCTTCGCCGTCACCGAGGTCACCGACACCGCCGAGCACCGGGTCGGCACCCTCGACATCCCCGGCCACGATCTCCTCTCGGTCAGCTCCGACCAGGCCGGGGCGACGGTGAGCACCGCCGTCGTGAGCGCCGACCGCACCAAGAGCGGTGACACCCACACCGAGGTGACCGCGGACCTGGCCACGACCGAGAAGCCCGTCGGGTCGGCGTACGCCATCGTCGACACCGACCAGCTGGCGGCCGCCATCGAGACCAACTCCGTCTACGACCAGACCGGCGGTGACTCGACCAACGAGCGCGGCCGGATCTGGCGCAGCGTGAACGCCACCGAGAGCGGCCACCGGGTCGGGCTGTGGAGCGGCCAGTGGACCTACCGGGCGGCCGGCTCGCCCTACACCGAAGAGCTCCCCTGGGCGAAGGTCACCATCACCCCCGACGCCAACGACGACCAGCGGGTCGACTGGCAGGACGGCGCGATCGCGCTGCGCGACATCCAGCGACCGGTCAACGGCGCGGACGAGACGCCCGAGCGGGTGGTCACCCACATCCCGTTCAACTTCGCCAGCCAGGCGACACATCCGTTCCTGCGTACGCTCGACGACGTCAAGCGGGTCTCGCTGGCCACCGACGGGCTGGGTCAGCTGGCCGTGCTGAAGGGCTACGGCTCCGAGGGCCACGACTCCGCGCACCCCGACTACGGCGGCAACTACAACACCCGCGCCGGCGGCCTCGAGGACCTCAACACCCTCGCCCGTGAGGGCGAGAAGTGGGGCGCCGACTTCGGCGTCCACGTCAACGCGACCGAGGCCTACCCCGAGGCGAAGGCCTTCGACGAGACCCTCGTCGACAAGAGCAAGCCCGGCTGGGACTGGATCGACCAGTCCTACTACATCGACCAGCGCACCGACCTGGCGTCCAAGAACATCGTGGACCGCTTCGCCCGGCTGCGCCGCGAGACGCACCCGAACCTCGACTTCGTCTACATCGACGTCTACTACTCCTACGGCTGGCTGCAGGAGCGGCTCGCCCGCGAGCTGCGCGGCCAGGGCTGGAACATCGGCACCGAGTGGTCCTACCACTTCGAGGAGGACGCGCTCTGGTCCCACTGGGCCAACGACGAGTCCTACGGCGGGGCCACCAACAAGGGTCTGAACAGCCAGCTGATCCGGTTCGTACGCAACGGGCAGAAGGACACCTGGAACCCCGACAAGCTGCTCGGGCACACCGAGATCGTCGAGTTCGAGGGCTGGACCGGCGAGAACGACGTCGACGCCTTCTACGACAACATCTGGCGGACGAACCTGCCGACGAAGTATCTGCAGCGCCACCCGATCCTGCGCTGGAGCCCGGACGAGGTCGTCCAGGACGGTGGCGTCCGCGTGGTCAACACCGGCACCACCGAGGCGACCCGCAAGATCTACCAGGACGACGACCTCGTCCTCGACGGCGACGCCTACCTGCTCCCGTGGAAGGACCGGCAGCAGGACGAGTCGAAGCTCTACCACTACAACGCCGACGGCGGCCGGACCACCTGGACGCTGACCGACGCGTGGAGCCGGAGCGACCGGCTCAACGTCTACCGGCTCACCGAGCAGGGCCGGGTCGCGGCCGGCAGCGTGCCGGTCCGGAGCGGCAAGGTCACGCTCGACGCGAAGCCCGGGACGGCGTACGTCCTGACCAAGGCTCCCGGCAGCTCGCCCGACCCGCAGTGGGGCCAGGGCAGCCACATCGCCGACCCCGGCTTCAACGCCGGCAACCTCGACGCGTGGCACCCGAGCGGCCCGGCCGCGACGGGACGTACCTCGACCGGGCAGCGGGTCGCCGTCCTGGGCGCCGGCGGGAAGGCCGCGATCAGCCAGCGACTGACCGGCCTGCGCAGCGGCCGCAACGCGCTGGGTGTCTGGGTCGAGGTCGAGCCCGGCCACAGCCGCGCCACCACGGTCACCGTCACCTCCGGCGGGAAGACCTACACCAACCGCGTCGAGCGCTCGACCGCGAAGAACCTGGTCGCCGCCGACGAGCTGCACAGCACCTACTTCCAGCGGGTCGAGGTGCCCTTCGACACCGCCCGCGACGGCACCGCGACCGTGAAGATCTCCGCGGAGGCGGGCTCGGGTCGCGTCCGCCTCGATGACGTACGCGTCGTCCCGGTCAAGCGCGACCTGGCGCCGGCGCCGGGGGCGAAGGTCATCGCGCAGGAGGACTTCGAGGAGGTCGTCCAGGGCTGGTCGCCGTTCGTCAAGGGCACCTCGGGCGGTGTCACCGACCCGCGCACCCACCTGGCCGAGCGGCACGAGCCCTACACGCAGAGCGGCTGGAACGGCAAGGCCACCGACGACGTGATCAGCGGCGACTGGTCGCTCAAGTCGCACGCCGAGAACGGCGGCCTCGTCTACCGCACGGTCCCGCAGACCGTACGTCTCGAGCCCGGCCACCGCTACCGGGTCTCCTTCGACCACCAGACCGAGCGGGACGGCGACTACGAGTGGGTGACCGGCTACGACTCGGTCGCCAGCGGCGAGCCGCGCTCGGTCGAGGTCGCGGTCCGTCCGATCGGCCGGCAGCTCGAGACGACCCGGTTCAGCGACGAGCTCGTGGCCGGCGGCTGCGGCGACTACTGGGTCGGGCTGCGGACCGCCGACGAGAACGGCGCGAGCGGCGACATCAGCATCGACGACCTCACCGTCGAGGACCTCGGTGCGGCCGGCGACCTGCCGGCCTGCGCCACCCTCGCCGTCGACGCCGGGGAGGAGAAGCTGCTGCCGGGCGCGGCCGCCGAGGTCACCACGACGCTGACCAGCGACGAGGCGTCGGCGACCGGCGCCGGGTCGATCGCCCTCGACGTCCCCGACGGGTGGACGGCGGAGGCCACCACCCCGGCGGCGTTCGACGCACTCGCTCCGGGAGAGAGTCATGCCGTCACCTGGAAGGTCACGCCGCCGGCCGACGCGGCCGAGTCGAGCTATCGGCTCGATGCGTCCGCGACGTACGACATCGGGGGCGGGACGCGCACGGTGACCCGCGCGGCCACGGTGCAGACCGCGCCGCCTCCGCCGACCGCCGACACCTACGCCAGCGATCTGGGCTGGCTCTCGGCCACCAACGGCTGGGGGCCGGTCGAGCGGGACACCAGCGTGGGGGAGAGCGGCGCCGGTGACGGCGGCCCGATCACGCTCGCCGGCAAGGTCTACGCCAAGGGGCTGGGTGCGCACGCGGTCTCGAAGGTCCGCTACTACCTGGCCGGCAACTGCACCTCTTTCACCGCCGACGTCGGGGTGGACGACGCGCAGACCTCGCGGGGGTCGGTGACCTTCGCGGTCGTCGCGGACGGGCGTACGGTCGCCGAGACCGGCACCCTGGGGCCGGCCAGCGCCACCGAGTCGGTCAGTGCTGACATCACCGGCACCGACTACGTCGACCTGGTCGTGGGCGATGCCGGCGACGGGAACGGCAACGACCACGCCGACTGGGCGGATGCGATGTTCCACTGCAGCCCCTGAGAATCTGCGTAGGCTGTCCGGGACCCAGGAAGGGGGCCCATGAGACAACAGCGACTCAACCAGCTGCTCGAGCTGATCAGCGAGCACGGGCACGTGTCGATCGCAGAGGTGGAGAGTGCGCTCGGTGTCTCGGCGGCGACCGCCCGCCGCGACATCGGGCACCTCGCCGACCAGCGACTGGTCACCCGGACCCACGGTGGCGCGACGGCGCTCGGCTCGGCGTACGAGCTGCCGCTGCAGTACAAGATCAGCCGCCAGGCCGAGGCCAAGCAGGCGATCGCGGCCGTGGTCGCCGACCTGCTCGTGCCGGGCGAGACGGTGGCGCTCAACGGCGGCACGACCACCAGCGAGGTGGCGCGCGCGATCGGGCGCCACCCCGACCTGGCCGAGGACGACAGCATCACCGTGGTCACCAACGCGCTCAACATCGCCTACGAGCTCTCGATCCGGCCCAACGTCAACATCGTGGTGACCGGCGGCGCCGCCCGCACCCAGTCCTACGAGCTGGTCGGGCCGCTGAGCGAGGGGGTGCTGTCGAAGATCCACATCGACACCGCGATCCTCGGCGTCGACGGCATCAGCACCCGCGCCGGCCTCACCACGATCCACCCGGCCGAGGCCAAGATCAGCGCCGACTTCATCGCGGCCGCGCAGCGCACCATCGTCGTGGCCGACAGCACCAAGCTCGAGCATCCGACCTTCGCGCGCATCCGCGACCTCGGCAGCGTCTCCATGCTGGTCACCGACCGCGCCGTGCCCGAGCCGCTCGCGAAGGCGCTGGCCGAGCGGGGGGCGGAGATCGTGATCGCTCCTGAGCGAAAATGATCATTTAGGCCCTGTTGTTGACATAAACGATCAACGCGTTGGATGATTCAGCCATGACCGGACCCGCACCGACGACGCATCTCGCTGCCGAGATCGCGACCCAGCCCGCCAACTGGATGGCCGCCAGGAACACCGCCGAACGCTTCGCGGACGCGCTGCCGAAGGCGGGGGAGAGGGTCGCGGTGGTCGGCTGCGGCACCTCGCTCTACATGGCGCAGGCCTACGCCGCGCTCCGCGAGGAGCAGGGGCTGGGCGTCACCGACGCCTGGACGCCGACCGAGGCCCGGATCGACCGGGGCTACGACCGGCTGCTCGCGATCAGCCGGTCCGGGACCACGACCGAGGTCATCGACCTGCTGACCCGGGTCGAGGGCGAGATCCCGGCGTCGGTGATCTCGTCCTCGCCCGGCACGCCGGCGCTCGAGGTGGCCGAGCCGATCCTGATGCCCGAGGTCGACGAGAAGTCGGTGGTCCAGACCCGGTTCGCGACCACCGCGCTCGCGATGCTGCGCTGGCACCTCGGTCAGGACCTGACCCCGGCCGCCGAGCAGGCGCAGCAGATCATCGACGCCGGCGAGGAGTCGTTCGGCCCGGGGCTGACCGCCGACCAGCTCACCTTCGTCGGCCGCGGCTGGACCAACGGGGTGGCGCAGGAGGCGGCGCTCAAGCTGCGGGAGTCCGCGCAGCTGTGGACCGAGTCCTACCCGATGATGGAATACCGCCACGGTCCGGTCTCGATCAGCGCCCCCGGCCGGGTGGTGTGGGCCTTCGGCGACCTGGTGGACGGCTTCGCCGAGGACGTCGCGGCCACGGGCGCCGACCTGGTGCACCACGAGATCGACCCGCTCGCCGAGCTGGTGCGGGTGCATCTGCTCTGCGTGGCGCGGGCCCAGCTGGTCGGTCTCGATCCCGACGTGCCGCGCAACCTGACGCGCTCGATCATCCTCAGCCCGGCCGCTCCTCCGCCTGCCTGATGCGATCTCTTGCTCTCGCGTTCGACGTCGGCGGCACCTCGGTGCGGGGGGCCGTGGTGGGGGCCGCCGATGTGGTGATGGCCGAGTCGCGGGTGTCGACCCGCACCGGTCCGGCCGTGCTCGACGACATCGCACGGATGGGCGAGGAGCTGCTCGCCGGGCTGAGCCCCGCGGCTCGGGCGGAGGTGGCCGGGGCCGGCGTCGCCTTCCCCGGTCTCGTCGACACCGAAGCCGGCATCTCCCGCAGGGCGGTCAACCTCGGTCTCGTCGACACCCTCGTCGCGGCCCCGCTCGCCGAGCGCCTCGGCCTGCCGGTCACGGTCGTGCACGACACGGCCGCCGCGGCGGCCGCGATCTGGGCGGACGCCGGCTCGCCGGCCTCCGCATTCGTGGCCGTGCTGGGGACGGGTGTCGCCGGGGTGACGTACGTCGAGGGGAGGGCCGTCCTCGGGGTCTCCGGGCAGGCCGGCGAGATCGGCCACCTGGTGGTCGACCCGGCCGGGCCGCGGTGCGGCTGTGGGCTGCGCGGCTGCGTGGAGGCGTACGCGGGTGGGCGCGCGATGCTGGAGAGGTACGCCTCGACGGGCGACACCACGGTCTCCGGCGTCGCCGACCTGGTCGCCCGGACCGGGCACGACCGCCTCGCCGCCCAGATCTGGTCCGAGGCGGTCACCGCCCTCGCCGACGGTTTCCTCGCCGTGGGAGCGCTGCTCGCGCCCGGCGAGATCATCCTGGGCGGCGGCGTGGCGGAGGCCGGCCGAGACCTGCTCGACCCGCTGCGGACCCGGATGGACGAGCGGGCCGGCGTGACGGCGGTCCCGCCCGTGCGCCTCTCCACCCTCGGCGGCCGTGCCGGCCTGGTCGGTGCCGCCCGGCTCGCCCTGGAAGCGGTGAGGACGAACCCATGATCATCACCGTCACCCTCAACCCGGCGATCGACGTGACCTACCGGCTGCCCCGGCTGACCGTCGGCGAGGTCCACCGGGTCGCCGAGGTCACCACCCGGCTGGGCGGCAAGGGCGTCAACGTCGCCCGGGTCCTGCACCAGCTGGGCGAGCCGGCGCACGCCGTCGGCCTCGCCGACGCGCACTTCGCCGACGCCCTCGCGAGCGAGCTGCCCTCGACCTTCCTTCCCGAGCTCGAAGACGTACGCCGCACCGTGGTCGTCGTCGCCGGGTCGACGACCTCGCTGTGGGAGCCGGGCCGGCAGGCGGCGCCCGGAGCCGACCGGCGGCTGCTCGACCTCCTCGAGGCTCGGCTCGCGAACGCGACCGCGCTCACCGTCTCCGGCAGCCTGGCTCCCGGCGTGCCCGCCGACCTTCCGGCACGGATCGCCCGGCTCGCCGCGGGCGCCGGCGTCCCGGTCCTCCTCGACCTGGACGACGCGGCGCTCGTGGCCGCGGTCGGCACCGGTGCCGTGCTGACGCCCAACGAGGACGAGGCTGAACGCCTCCTCGGGCACGCTCCCGACGACCCCGTCGCCGCGGTCGAAGAGCTCGCGGCCCGCAACCGGGGGCCGGTCGTGCTGACCCGCGGACGCCTCGGGCTGATCGCGTGCGCCGACGGCACCTGCTGGGAGGCACGCCCGCCGGCAGGGATCGCCGGCAATCCGACCGGCGCCGGGGACGCGGCCGCCGCGGGGCTGGCCCGCGGCCTGGCCCATGGCCGGCCGTGGCCCGAGATCCTGCGCGACGCCGCCGCGCTGGGCGCCGCCGCGGTGGCGGCGCCGGTCGCCGGCGAGATCGACGCCGAGACGTACGCGTCGGTCCTGGCCGACATCCGGGTCGAACCGCCCGACCACGAGGAGGCCTGAGATGCCCCTGGTGCCGATGTCGCTGCTGCTCGACAACGCCCGCGAGACCGGAGGCGGGCTGGGCGCGATGAACGTCATCCAGCTCGAGCTGGCCGAGGCGATCGTCGCCGGCGCCGAGCAGGCCGGCCGTCCCGTCGTCCTGCAGATCTCCGAGAACACCGCCGACTACCGCGGCTCCCTGGCGCCGCTGCTGGCGGCCACCCTCGCGATCGCGGAGCGCGCCACGGTGCCGGTCTGCGTACACCTCGACCACGCGACCCGCGTCGAGCTCGTCGAGGAGGCCGTCGAGCTGGGCTGTCCCTCGGTGATGTTCGACGCCTCGAAGCTCGACTACGACGCGAACGTGGCCGCCACGGCCAAGATCGCGGCCTGGTGCCACGAGCGCGGCGCCTCCATCGAGTCCGAGCTCGGCGAGGTGGGCGGCAAGGACGGCGTGCACGCGCCCGGGGTCCGCACCCAGCCGGCCGAGGCCGCGGCCTACGTCGAGGCCACCGGCGTCGACGCGCTCGCCGTCGCGGTCGGCTCCTCGCACGCGATGACGACGCGGACGGCCTCGCTCGACAACGAGCTGATCGCCCGGCTCGCCGACGCCGTCGACGTTCCCCTCGTGCTCCACGGCTCCTCCGGGGTGCCCGATGAGGGCATCGTCGCGGCGATCGCCGCCGGGATGACCAAGATCAACATCGCCACCCACCTCAACGCGACCTTCACCAGGGCCGTGCGCGCGGCGCTGACGGACGAGACGAAGGTCGACCCCCGCAAGTACCTCGGCGCCGGCCGCGACGCGGTCGCCGGCGAGGCGGCGCGCCTGCTCGCCCTGATCGGTGGACCGAGGGTGGACCGCGCCGTGTGACCCACGCTACGCTCGCCCTCGGCTTCGATTGATTCTGACTAATTAGGGCGTGATGTGATCATGTTCAATCAATCATTCAGACGGTTTCTGGTCACGGGCGTCGCGTTGGCCGCAGGCCTGGTCGCTCTCAGCCCGGTGAGCTCGGTGGCAGCCCCGGCCACGAACGAGCTCGGCGACGTCACCGGCTTCGAGCACGACGGCGACAGCTACACCTTCGAGTCCGGCGAGGCCGCGCTGCGGGTGACCTTCGAGGACGCCGACATGGTGCGCGTGCGCCTGGCCCCGAACGGCGAGTTCGACGACCCGGCCAACGACGACCCCACCGACCCCGGCGCCCCGGACGCCGACATCGTCGTCAAGCGCGACTACCCCGGCGGACGGTCGCAGGTGAAGGAGACCGACGCGGCGTACGTCATCAGCACCGGCGAGGCCGTGCTGACCGTGACGAAGCGGCCGATCACGCTGCGCCTCACCGACCCGAGCGGGCGGGTGCTGATGGCGGAGTCCTCGCCGCTGACCTGGGACACCGACGGCACCGCCCAGCACCTCGAGCGCGGCGCCGAGGAGCAGTTCTTCGGCGGCGGCATGCAGAACGGCCGGTTCAGCCACCGCGGCCAGACGATCAAGATCTCGCGCGACTTCAACTGGAACGACGGCGGCAACCCCAACGCGGTGCCGTTCTACGTCTCCTCCCGCGGCTACGGCGTGCTGCGCAACACCTTCGCACCCGGCAGCTACGACTTCGGCGCGCCGACCACGACCACCCACGCCGAGCAGCGCTTCGACGCCTACTACTTCGTCGGCGACGCGAAGCGCGTCATCGACTCCTACACCGAGCTGACCGGCCGCCCGGTCGCGGTCCCGATGTACGCCCTCGAGGTCGGCGACGCCGACTGCTACCTCCACAACGCCAACCGGGGCGAGCGCGAGACCCTGCGCGACTCGACCGCGATCGCCGAGGGCTACGCCGAGCACGAGCTGCCGCTGGGCTGGATGCTGGTCAACGACGGCTACGGCTGCGGCTACGAGGACCTGGCCGAGACCGGCGACATGCTGAACGATCACGGCGCCGAGCTGGGCCTGTGGACCGAGGACGACCTCACCGAGCAGGAGACCGAGGTCAAGGCCGGCGTCCGCGTCCGCAAGACCGACGTCGCCTGGGTCGGCCCGGGCTACCGCTTCGCGCTCGACGCCTGCGAGCAGGCCCGCGACGGCATCGAGACCCACAGCGCCGACCGCTCGACCGTCCTCACAGTCGAGGGCTGGGCCGGCACCCAGCGCTGCGCCGCGGTGTGGAGCGGCGACCAGTCCGGGAGCTGGGACTACATCCGCTGGCAGATCCCGACCTACGCCGGTTCCACCATGTCCGGCCAGCACCTCGCCACGGGCGACGTCGACGGCATCTTCGGCGGCAGCGCCGAGACGTACGTCCGGGACATGCAGTGGAAGATGTTCCTGCCGATGACCTACCTGATGAGCGGGTGGGCGGCCTCCGACAAGCAGCCGTGGCGCTACGGCGAGCCCTACACCTCGATCAACCGGAAGTACCTGAAGCTGCACGAGCGGCTGCTGCCCTACTTCTACACCCACACGATGCGGGCCCACCGCAACGGCGTCGGTGCGGTCAAGCCGCTCTACCTGAACTACCCCGAGGACCCGAAGACCTGGGGCGATGCGGTGAAGTACGAGTTCCTCGCCGGTGACGACTTCCTGGTCGCCCCCGTCTACGAGGACGCCACGACTCGCGACGGGATCTACCTCCCCGAGGGCACCTGGGTCGACTACTGGAGCGGCCGGGTTCACCAGGGGCCGACCACCATCGACGGCTACAAGGCTCCGCTGGACACCCTGCCGCTGTTCGTACGCGCCGGCGCGGTCGTGCCGCAGTTCCCCGAGGGCACGCTCGACTGGCAGCAGGGCAAGAGGTCGGGCCGTCTCGACCTCGACATCTACCCGCAGGGCTCCTCGTCGTTCGTGAGCTACGAGGACGACGGCCGCAGCCAGGCGCACGCCTCGGGCGAGTCCGCCACCCAGAAGTTCGAGGTCGACGCCCCCGAGCAGGGTCGCGGCCGCGTCGTGGTGCGGCTGGGCAAGGTCGACGGCAGCTACGCCGGCAAGCCGGCCTCGCGCGAGTACGGCCTCGCCGTGCATGCCGATGCCGAACCGGGCAGCGTCGAGCTCGGCGGCGAGGAGCTGCCGCAGCGAGGCTCCGCCGCCGAGCTGGAGGGTGCGTCGACCGGGTGGTTCCACGACCCCGCGACGGGCGTCACCCACGTGAAGACCGGGAAGCTGGCCACCTCCGCGGCGGCCGTGGTCACGCTCAACGGCTCCTCGGCCGTCGGCGGCAGCCACCCAGGCGACCGCGACGTCAGCCTGGATGCCACCACCTCCGCGATCGCGGTCGCCGGTGAGGAGGCCGAGGTCAGCGCCACCTTCACCAACGACACCGGCTCCCGTGTGCAGTTCGAGTCGATCACGGCCACCGCGCCCGAGGGCTGGGACGTGCGCCCGGGCCAGGCCGTCTCCGGGAGTCTCGCGCCGGGTGCCTCCCGCACCGCGACCTTCGGTGTCACCCCGCCGGCGGACGCCGAACCCGGGCGCGTCCGGATCGAGGTGGGCGCGACGTACGTGACCCACGACCGGACGTACGCGGTGACCGACTCGGCCACCACCACGGTCGCCCACCCGGCCCTGGCCTCCGCCTTCGACAACGTCGGAGTCACCGACGCCGCGGACCCGGCGCCGGGCGACATCGACGGGGGAGGGAGCAGCTTCCTCGCCGGCAAGCTCGCCGAGAAGGGGGTCACGCCCGGGGCGACGGTGAGCGCGAACGGCTTCGACTTCACCTGGCCGGACTCGGCCCCGGGCACGAAGGACAACGTGGCCTCCGGCGGCGAGACCGTCCGGATCAGCGGCCGCGGCAACGCGCTGGCGTTCCTGGGGACCGGCACCAGCCTGTCGGCAGCCGGCAAGGCGACCGTGCACTACACCGACGGCACCTCCTCGACGGGGACGCTCGGCTTCCCGAACTGGTGCTGCGCGGCGACCGACAGCTACGGCGCCAAGGTGGCCGTCACCACGCTCGGGAAGAACACGCCGAGCGGCCCGGCCTACCCGACCGTCTCCTACCGGCTGTTCACCAAGACCCTGCGCACCGACCCCGCCAAGGAGATCGCTGCCGTCACGCTGCCCGCCAACGCCGCGGTGCACGTCTTCGCGATGACGGTCGGTGACGAGGAGGTCGTCCCGCCGGTGCTGGCGGACGGTCAGTACTCGCTCGGCAACGCCGCCTCCGGGCTCGCGCTCGACGCCGCCGGTGAGACCACCGACGGCCAGCTGACCACGTCGGCGGTCGGGGCGGCGGCGTCGCAGAAGTGGGTGGTGACCCGGAACGAGGACGACGGCAGCTACCAGCTGAAGAACGCCGGCACGGGTCTGTGCGCCGATGTCGCCTACAGCTCGAAGACGAGCGGCGACCCGGTCGTGGAGTACACCTGCACCGGCACCGCCAACCAACGCTGGGTCATCGCGACCGACGGTGCGGCGCTGAAGATCTCCGCCAAGCACAGCGGCCTCAGCCTGGCGGCCGGCGCCGACGGACTGGTGATCCAGCAGACCGACACCGCGGCCGGCTCCCAGCGCTGGCGCGCCACGCCGAACTGAGGTGGCGGGCCGACCGGTCGCACTGCTTACATGACCCTCGGGAACCGCGTCGTGCGGTGGCCGAGGAGGGCGGTGAGCGGTGCGACCGGGGAGTCGTGGTGAGGTCGCGCTGTGCGCTGTCCTCGTGCTGGTCGCCCTCGGCTGGATCGTCACCGGGCTGCGTGCCGACTCCGGTGATCTGCACGAGGCTCCGGTCGTGCTGGTGGGGCCCGATGTCGTCACGGCGCCGCTCCTGAAGCAGGCCAACGCCGTGCCGGGCCGGCCGTTCTCCGCCGGTGCGGTCGAGGACCGGGGTGAGGCGGCAGAGCTGCTGGCGAGCGGCGACGTCGTCGCGGTGATCACGCTCGATCTGTCCGGGACCGAGGACGAGCTGCGGCTCGCCACCGCCCACCGGCCCGAGCTCGCTCGTGCCGTCCGGGCGGAGGTCGGGCGGATCGAGAGGACCCATGGACGTACGGTCGCGCTCGTCGAGAACGAGGACCGGTTCGAGGAACGGTCCTTCGCCGGGGTCACCTTCGCGACTGCGCTGGCCGGCTTCCTGCTGGTGTGCGTCGTCTCGCTCGTGTGGGGCCCGCTCGCGCGTACGCTGCCCCGGCTGCTGGCTCGGCTGACCGCGCTCGCCGCGCTGGCGGTCGGCGCGGGCCTCGGCGGCTGGCTGCTCACCGCGGGGGCGCCGGCGGAGGAGCGGATGCTGATCGGATCGGTCCTCGCCGCCACCGTGGTCGCGGCGGGCGCCCTGACCTTCGCCTGCGAGGTGATCGGCGGGTTGCCCGGCCTGCTGCTCGCGGCGACGGTGATCGTCGCCGGCCCGGCTCCTCTCCTCCTCGCCGGTGACCGGCTGCTTCTGGACGAGCCGTGGTCGACCGGCTCCCGCTGGACGGTCGCGGGAGCCGCGGAGTCCCTGGTGTGGGCGGCGGCCGGACACGGCCGCACCGGCATCATCCAACCGGTGGTGACCATCGCGGGGTCGGCGCTGCTCGGCCTGATCGTGCTGGTGGCGAGCCGATGGCTGCTCCGGGGTCTCGTCGCGCCGCAGGGCGCTCCGGTCTCGGTGGGCGTGTGGCGGCGCAACCTCGGTGTGGTCCTGGCGTCGGCCACCTGTCTGACGGTCCTGGTGACCGCGGTGACCTCAGCGCTGCACGCCGAGACCGTGCCGCGGCCGCTGGCCAGCCTGGCCTCGACGACCCAGTGCGTACCCTCCGGCCCCGTCGAGGACGTCGACGATCTCAACCGGATCACCCGGCTGCGCGCCGAGCCGGCCCTGCAGGGCGGTGACGTGGGGGTGAGCGCCGACCTGGGCGACGGGCGGAGCATCTGGATGTTCGGCGACACCCTGCGGGACAAGGACCTCCCCGGCGCCGGTTTCGTACGCAACTCCATGCTGCTCGTCGAGCCCGACTGCCTGCGCGTCGTCCTCCCCGAGTCCGGGGGCGCCATCATCCCCGACCGCGGCGACGGTGTGGGCTACTGGCCGATGTCGGTGACCACCCTCGACAAGCCCGGCTATGCCCTCGTGGTGGTGGCCGCGCAGCGGGTGCGTACGACATCCGAGGATGTGTTCGGCTTCGAGGCCCTCGGACCGGCCGTCGCCCAGTTCGTGGTTCCCGACGGGGGAGTCCCGCAGCTGATCTCCGTGACCGACATCGGGGCCGACGACGCCGACACCCGCCGGCCGATGTGGGGCGCCGCGGCGGCGGTGTCGGGTGAGTGGCTCTACCTCTACGGCACCGCGCGCGAGCCCCACCCGCAGCTCGGCACCGGCTTCGCGCTGCACGTCGCCCGCGTCGAGCCCGACCACGTCGCCGACCCCCAGCGCTGGACCTACTGGAACGGTGATTCCTGGACCAGGCGGGCCAAGGAATCGAGCGAGCTGATCCCCGCGACCGACGGCGTCTCCCAGACGCTGAGCGTCTTCGAGCGCGACGGGCACTGGTACGCCTTCAGCAAGAGCAACGAGTTCCTGGGGGACGATCTGGTCTTCTGGACCTCGTCGTCGCCGCACGGTCCGTTCCGGGCGCAGCCGCCGGTCGGCACCCTGCCCTCGGGCGTCGCGCGCGGCGAGCTCCGCTACATGCCGCTGGCCCATCCCGACATCCTCGAGGAACCCGGCTCGGTGATCGTCTCCTACAGCCGCAACAGCACCGACTTCGGCGCGGTGCTGCGCAACCCGCTCCTGTACCGGCCGAAGTTCATCCGGGTCGACCTCCCGGCGGGCTAGCGCCGGGGCCGGTGGCTGAGACGCGGGTCGCCAGCCCGGATCAGGATGTCCTGGAGGGTGAAGTTGGCCGCGATCGCCTCGCGCAGCTTCTCCAGGTTCTCGCGGATCGCCCGCATCTCCTCCCGCGGCTGCCGACGCTCGAGATAGGTGCGGATGCGGCGTACCTCGTCCTCGCGGGCGGGGTGGTCCCGGCCGAGCTCCTCGCGAAGGTTGTCGAACACCGTCCAGCGAGCATGGTGCGCGGGTCGCACCTCCGGCCACCGGACTCCGTCGTCGTCGACCTCGACGGTCGTCGTACCCAGCGGAAGATGGTCGAGACTGAGCGCGTACGAGAGCTGGTCCAGCGCCGAGCTCTTCATGCCGAGCAGGAACTCGAGGGACGCGGACGACTCGCCGTCGAGCACCCCCAGCTCCCAGTGCAGCGCCTGCAGGCGCCCGGTGATCTCCCGCAGGTCGGAGATCTGCTCCGGCACCAGCTGGAGCAGCGTCCCGCGCACCGTAGCCAGGTCGAGGTCCGAGGCCCGGTCGTAGCGCTCCATCTGGGTGACGATCAGCTCGGCCCGCACGAGCACGTCGTTGATCTGGACGTAGAGGAGGAACAGATCTGCTCCGAGCCGCGCCGCCCGGTCGCGTTCGTTCTTGCTGAGGATGCCCGGAACGGCCTTGAGCACCAGGTCGACGACCAGCTTGACGAACTCGATCATGCGGAGATGCTACGGCCGAGGACGGGGGCGCCGAGGCACTTGCAGGCGGTGAGCGCGAGCTCCAGGTTCAGGCGGTCCTCGTCGATCGGGCGGCCGCGGACCTCGGCTGCCTTGTCGACCCGGTACTTCACGGTGTTCTTGTGGACGTGCAGGACCTCGGCCGTCGCGAGATAGCTGCTCTTCGCGCCGAGGAAGGCGAGCAGGGTCTCGCGCAGGCGCTGGTGGGGCTCGTCGTCGACGGCGAGACCTCTCAGCGAGCTCGCCACCAGCTGCCGGGTGCCGTCGAGGTCCTGGGCCAGGATCGAGGCGATCTGCACGTCCGGGTCGTCGAACGTGGTCACCGCGGGGGCGCGGTCGCCGGCGGTCGTGGCGACCGCATGGGCCCGGAGAGCCTCCTCGTGGGAGTCCCGGAAACCGCCGACGGCCGCATGTGGCCGGCCGAGCGCCACCCGGGTGCCGGCCGTGGCGGTCGCGGCGACCAGGTCGGCGATCGACGCCATGTCCAGACCCTGCGTACGCGGCGCCCGGCCCAACGGGATCCAGGCCCAGGCCCGGCTGCTGTCCTGCGGCATGAAGAGCGGCTGCCCGACGGCCCCGACCCGCTCGCCGATCGCGGCGACCAGGGTCTCCAGCCGCCGCAGCCCGCTGGCGGCACCATCACCGTCGGCATCCCACACGATGAGGCCGAGATGGTACTGCCGCAGACGGTAGCCGAGCGCGTTCTCCGCCACGCCGAGCTCGACGTGATCGCCGACCAGGACAGCGGCCAGGGTGTCCGCACGGACGGTGTTGCGGTTGGCCAGCCAGCGCTCCCGCTCGGACTCGTACTCGGCCACGACCTGCTCGGAGATCCGGTCGACATAGGCGAAGCCGCCACGCTGGAGGATCTGTGCCGCTGCCAGGGCGACGGCCCGGTCGGGCTCGTGCCGAGCGACCTCCGCGACGGCCAGGTCGAGCACCCGGTTCTGACCGATGCGGTAGGCCCGCAGCAGCGCGTTCGAGGAGATGCCGCGCTGGGCCAGCCGCCGGGCGTACTCGATCGCTGCCGGCGGTGGCGGGATCTCCTCGGTCGCGATCCCGTGCTGGAGCATGTGGAAGAAGGTCTCGACGTTGCTCTCGACGCTCGCCCGGAGCAGCTCGAGGATGACGTCGTCACCCCGCAGCTCGGGGATGGCCTCGGCGATCTCGCTGTGCAGAGCGTTGGCCAGATCGGGAAGTCCGGTGCCCATCATCCTGGTGATCTCCGCCGCCCGGTCCTCTGCCCGGACCTGGGTCTCGGCAGGAGTTCCACTCACTCGTCCCATGGTGTGAAGCCTGTCACAACCGCGCGCCGAATCTTCGTGCTCGCGACCCAATCCGAGAGCACGCCTTCGTTCCTATCGTCTGCCTCCACACCCGCCACCCATCGCTGAGGAGCGCGCCGATGGACCTCGACCACCTGCCCTGGAACCAACCCGATCAGTGGGCCGACCGGCCCTGCATGCGCGACGACCGGGTCGAGCTGACCTACGCGGAGTTCGCCGCTCGTGTCGACGGCGCCGCCGAGCAGTTCGCCGACCTCGGCGTGGGACCCGGCTCGGTCGTGGCGATCATGCTGCCCAACCGCGTCGAGCTGCTGGTCAGCCTCGTCGCCGCCTGGCGGCTCGGAGCGGCGGCGACGCCGGTCAACCCGGTCTTCACCGCGAACGAGGCCGACTACCAGATCGAGGACGCGGACGCCGCGCTCGTGATCAAGGCCGCCGCCGATGCCCCGGACGGCGGCCGCCGCAGCCTGCTCGTCGACGACTTGCGTACGGCACCGACCGGCCGGGTGCAGCCCCGGCCGGCGACGTCGATCGACGACCTTGCCCTGCTGATCTACACCAGCGGCTCGACCGGGCGGCCCAAGGGCGTGATGCTGAACCACTCCAACGTGGCCGCGATGGCGGACTCGATGGCCCAGGCGTTCACCCTCACCGAGCGCGACCACTGCCTGCTGGTGCTGCCGCTCTTCCATGTCAACGCGATCTGCGTCAGCTTCGTGGCCACGATGAGGGGCGGGGGACAGCTCACGATCCTCGGGCGGTTCCACCCGGTCGAGTTCCTCGACACGATCGAGCGGCTGCGCCCGACGTACTTCTCCGCGGTGCCGACGATCTACACCCACCTGGTGGCCCTCCCCGCCGCCGTCGTACGCGACACCAGCTCGGTCCGGTTCGCGATCTGCGGCGCGGCGCCGGCGTCCACGGAGCTGATCCGGGCGACCGAGGAGCGGTTCGGGTTCCCGCTGGTCGAGGGCTACGGGCTGACCGAGGGCACCTGCGCCTCCACCGCCAACCCGGTCGACGGCCCGCGCAGGCCCGGCACCGTCGGGGTCGCCCTGCCGGGCCAGGAGGTCGCCGTCATGGGCGCCGACGGCCGTCTGCTGCCCGCGGGGGAGCGCGGCGAGGTCGTGATCAAGGGCGCCACCGTGATGCAGGGCTACCTCAACCGCGAGGACGCCACCGCGGACGCGCTCGGCGACGGCTGGCTGCACACCGGCGACGTCGGCATCCTCGACGAGGACGGCTACCTGACCATCGTCGACCGGATCAAGGACATGATCATCCGAGGCGGGGAGAACATCTACCCCAAGGAGATCGAGACCGTCCTGCACACCCACCCGGCCGTCCTGGACGCGGCCGTCGTCGGTGCGCCGCACCCGACCTACGGCGAGGTGCCCGTGGCGTACGTCGCCCTCCATCCCGAACGCACCGCGACCGAGGACGAGCTGCGTGACCTGTGTCGTGAGCAGCTCACCAAGATCAAGATCCCGGTCTCGATCACCGTGCTCGACGCGCTTCCCAAGAACCCCGTCGGCAAGACCGACAAGCCGGCCCTCCGGGCCGCGCTCGCACTCCAAGGAGCCTGAGATGGGATTCCTCACCCCCTCCCCGCAGCCGGTGCCGCCGGCCGACTTCGTACGCCTCCCGCTGCGCGAGCGCATCCGGATCCTCGCCGCCCACTGGGTCGAGGACGGGTTCGGGACCCCGCGGGTCCTGCACATCGTCTACATCCTGAAGATGCTGGGCCTCTACTTCGCGCTCGGTCTCGCCATCACCTCGTGGACGACCGACCATGTCCACTTCACCGACCCCGCGTCCTGGTTCGACAACGTGGTCGTCTACCAGAAGCTCGCGGTGTGGCTGATGCTGCTCGAGGTGATCGGTCTCGGCGGCGCCTTCGGCCCGCTGTGCGGCCACTTCGCGCCCATGCTCGGCAACATCCGCTACTGGCTGCGTCCCGGGACGATCCGGATGGCGCCCTGGGGCCGGCACGTGCCGGGCACCGGCGGTGACGAGCGCACGGTCCTCGACGTCGTCCTGTACGTCGCGGTGCTGGCCAGCCTCCTGTACCCGCTGCTGGCTCCCGCCGAGCCGGTCCCGTTCGTTCCCGAGGGTTCCGGCCCCCAGGAGCTCGTGCCGCCCGCGGCGTTCGTCCCGATCCTGATCGCGATGCCCCTGATGGGTCTGCGCGACAAGGTGGTCTTCCTCGCGGCCCGCTCCGAGCAGTACCTCCCGATCATGCTCATCTCCGCGACCCTCGGCGCTCTCGTGGTGGGCTCGGAGACCAGCGCTGCCTTCGTGAACCTCGTCGTCGCGTTCAAGATCATCATCTGCGTGGTCTGGATCGGTGCCGGCGTCTCCAAGCTCGGTGAGCACTTCGTCAACGTGGTCCCGCCGATGATCTCCAACAGCCCCGGCCAGCCCGGCTTCCTCAAGCGGTGGCACTATCGCGACGCTCCCCGCGATCTTCGGCCCAGCCGGCTCGCCTGGTTCATGGCGCACGTCGGCGGCACGACCGTCGAGATCCTGATCCCGCTGGTGCTGCTGGTGACGACGAACAACACGGTCGCCCTGCTCGGTGCGATCGCGATGGCCGCCTTCCACGTCTTCATCACCTCGACCTTCCCGCTGGCGGTGCCGCTGGAGTGGAACGTCTACTTCGGCTACATCGCGATCGTGCTGTGGGGCGGGCTCGGCGGAGGGTTCGACGCCTCGGTCTACAACATCTGGAACTTCTCCGAGCCGCTGCTGCTGATCCCGATCTTCGCGCTGCTCTGCTTCGGGCCGGTGCTCGGGAACCTGCGCCCCGACCTGGTGTCCTTCCTGCCCTCGATGCGGCAGTACGCCGGCAATTGGGCCTCCGCGGTCTGGACGATGAAGCCCGGCGTGGAGGAGCGGCTCAACGAGCTTCCGCTCGTCGAGAACCAAGTCGACCAGCTCCAGCGGATGCTGCCCACGCCCTGCGAGCCCGACGACGCCGAGATGACCATGCAGAAGGTGCTCGCCTGGCGCTCGATGCACAGCCAGGGCCGGGGCCTGTTCTCGGTGCTCTACGAGCACCTGGACGACATCGAAGAGCGCACGGTCCGCGATGGCGAGTTCGTCTGCAACGCCGTCCTGGGCTGGAACTTCGGCGACGGTCACCTCCACGACGAGCGCCTGGTCGCCGCCATCCAGAAGCGCCTCAACCTCGCCCCCGGAGACCTCGTGGTCGCCTACTGCGAGTCGCAGGCCATTCCGTGGGCCAACCCGCCGCAGGCCTACCGCGTCATCGACGCCGCCCTCGGCGTCGTCGAGACGGGCACCTGGGACGTACGCGACTGCGTGGCCGAGCAGCCCTGGCTGCCCGACGGGCCCGTCCCGCTGCGCGTCACCTGGGCGGCGGACGGGTTCCAGCGGCGGCGTACGCTGACGGAGGGACCCGCGAGCGACACGTCGAGCGATACGGAGCAGACAGTATGAGTACGGCTGTGGTGGTGGGCAGCGGGCCCAACGGGCTGGCCGGCGCGATCCGGCTCGCTCAGGCCGGGATGGACGTCACCGTCGTCGAGGCCTACGAGCGGCCCGGGGGCGGCACCCGGACCAGCGAGCGCACCGTCCCCGGTGTGCTCCACGACGACTGTTCCGCGTTCCACCCGACCGGGGTCGCCTCGCCCTACTTCGCCTCGCTGGGGCTGGAGCGGCACGGCCTGCGCTGGCTGTGGCCGGAGATCGATCTCGCGCACCCCCTCGACGACGGCCGGGCGGGGGTCGCGGCCCGCGACCGGGAGCTGACCCGGCGCTCGCTCGGCGTGGACGCCGACCGGTGGGACCGGCTCTTCGCCAACCCCGTCGGCAACTTCGATGCCCTCATCGAGGAGGTCTTCCAGCCGGTGGTGCACGTGCCGCGCCACCCGGTCGTCCTGGGCCGTTTCGGCCTCGACGCCCTGCTGCCGGCGACCTGGGCGGTCCGCCGGTTCCAGGACGATCCGGCGCGGGCGCTGTTCATGGGCGTCGCCGCCCATGCGTTCGGACGCCTCGACACCCCGCTCAGCAGCTCGGTCGGCCTGATGCTGACCGCGGCCACCCACGCCGTGGGCTGGCCCGTGGCCGAGGGCGGCTCCGAGAGCATCACCCGAGCGTTGCTGGCCGAGCTCGCCGAGCTCGGTGGGAAGGTCGTGACCGGGGTCCGGGTCACCTCTCTGGACCAGCTGCGCGACCTCGCCGGTGGCCGTCCCGAGGTCGTCCTGCTCGACACCGCACCGGCCGGGGCGCTCGAGATCGTGGGGGACACCCTGCCCGACCGCGTACGCCGGGCGCTGGGCCGTTATCGCTACGGTCCGGCGGCGTTCAAGGTCGACATCGCGATCGAGGGCGACATCCCCTGGACGAACGCGGAGTGCCGTCGCGCGGGCACGCTGCACCTGGGAGGTACAGCCGCCGAGATCGCCGCCATCGAGAAGGAGACGACCCGAGGCGTGATGCCCGAGCGGCCCTTCGTCCTGCTCGGGCAGCAGTACCTCGCCGACCCGACCCGGTCCCACGGATCGATCAACCCGATCTATGCCTACGCCCACGTCCCGAACGCCTACGACGGCGACGCCACCGACGCGATCCTCGGTCAGATCGAACGCTTCGCGCCCGGCTTCCGGGAGCGCATCGTGGCCGTCTCCACCCGCACTCCCGCCGAGTTCGAGACGTACAACCCCAACTGGGTGGGCGGGGACATCAGCGCCGGCGCCAACACCGCGCGCCAGATCGCGTTCCGGCCGCGGCCCGCGCTCGATCCGTACGCCCTCGGCGTCCCCGGCGTCTACCTCTGCTCCTCGGCGACGGCGCCGGGCGGTGGGGTCCACGGCATGGGTGGTTTTCACGCGGCCGAGGCCGCGCTGAGGGGCTGGTCCGCCCGGGCCCGTCAGCGGGCGAGCGTGTGAAGCAGCCCGGTGACGGCGGCTGCCGCGGCGCCGGCGTCCCGGGCGCGGATCGCGTCGAAGACGGCCACGTGCTCGTCGGCGAGCTCGGTGGTCTCGTCGTCGAGGTGGATGGTCGCGCGCAGGGTGTCCTCGAAGCCCGCGTAGAGCTCGATGAGCAGCGGGTTGTGGGTCGCGGCGACCACCCCGAGGTGGAACTCGGCGTCGGCGTCCGTGAAGGCGGCGGCGTCCGCGGCCGCGACGGCGGCGGCGCGCCGCTCCATCACGGCGGTCAGCGCGCGTAGGTCGTCCTCGGTGCGGCGCTCGGCGGCCAGCGCCGCGGCCCGGGTCTCGATCGCGTGGCGGACCTCGAGGACGTGCTGAAGGTCGACCCGGCCGACCTGGCGCCGCATCATCGCGGCGACCTCGTTGGCGGCCGCGACGTACGTCCCGTCCCCGCGCCGCACCTCCAGCACGCCGGTGTGGGCCAGCGCGCGCACGGCCTCGCGGACCGTGTTGCGGCTGACCCCGAGGGCCGCGGCGAGCTCGGGCTCGGGCGGGATGCGGGCGCCGACGGCCCACTCGCCGTCGGCGAGCAGTGCGCGCATGCCGTCGATCGCCTGGTCGACCAGGGAGCGAGGAGTGGTGGTGGAGAGCGGCA
Organism: Nocardioides luteus; assembly: GCF_000960475.2. Lineage (GTDB taxonomy): Bacteria > Actinomycetota > Actinomycetes > Propionibacteriales > Nocardioidaceae > Nocardioides > Nocardioides luteus_A. Next base: position 154,553 of record NZ_JZDQ02000008.1, read on the forward strand.
CGATGCCGTCCTTTCGTCCAATCATCCGATGTCTGGCATCCTAGAGGCTGTGACCTCCCGACTCCAGTCCCGCCCCGAGTCCCCGACGTCGAGCTCAGCCGTCCGGTCGACGGTGTGGCTCCTGGTGGCGGTCCTGCTGGTGGCGGTGAACCTGCGCGGCGGCATCACCTCCCTCGGCGCCCTGCTCGACGGGCTCGACGGGCTCTCGGCCGGCACCAGGTCCTTCCTGACCACGCTGCCGGTGCTCTGCTTCGCGGTCGTCGGCGCGACCGGGATGACGCTCGCGCGCCGGCTCGGTGTCCACCGCGGCATCGGTGTCGCGCTCGGTCTCCTGGTGGCCGGGCTGCTGGTCCGGGTGATCGGCGACCCGTGGGTGCTGCTCGCCGGCACCTTCGTCGCGTGCGCCGGGATCGCGCTCGCCAACGTGCTGCTGCCCGCCGTCGTCAAGGAGGGCTTCCCGCACCGCGTCGGCGCCGTCACCGGTGCCTACAGCGCGGTGATGTCGCTGGGCGCTGCGGTCTCCGCCGGGGTCACCGTGCCGATCGCCGAGGCGGCCGGGAGCTGGCGGGTCGGGCTCGGCGTGTGGGCGCTGCTCGCCGTCCTCGCCCTGCTCGCGTGGGTGCCGCACCTGCGCGAGCACGGCCGGCGCCGCGACGGCGGGTCGCGGGTCTCGCTGTGGCGCGAGCCGGTGGCCTGGGCCGTGACGGTCGTCTTCGGCACCCAGTCGCTCTTCGCGTACGTGGTGATGAGCTGGCTGCCCAGCATCTACGCCGACGCCGGCTTCGGCCACGCGATGGCCGGGCTCCTGCTCGCGGTGAGCATCCTGGTCGGCGTACCCGTCTTCTTCCTGGCGCCGTCCCTCGCGATCCGGGCCTCGTCGCAGGGCCACCTGATCGCGGTCCTGACCGCGCTGCTGGCGATCGGGTTCGCCGGCCTCTGGTTCGCCCCCGTCGCCGGCGCCTGGCTCTGGGCGGTGCTGGTCGGCATCGGTGGCGCGGTCTTCCCGGTGGCGCTGACCCTGTTCAGCATCCGCACCGCGACGACCGCCGGCACCACCGCCCTCTCCTCGATGGCTCAGAGCATCGGCTACCTGCTCGCCGCCGGCGGCCCGTTCCTCGTCGGCCTGCTCCGCGACTCCACCGGGTCGTGGTCGGTCCCGATCGCGCTGCTGCTCGGCATCGCCGTCATCCAGATCTGCGCCGGGTACGTCGCCGGCCGCCCGGTCGTCATCGGGGACCCGGCCGAGGACTGAAGCTCTCGCCAGGACGTCCCGCCTCGGTTACACTTGCTTCAGTTGGTTTCAGATGGGCGTAGGGAGGTTCTGAGATGTCGGAGATGCTGAATGACGACGTGCGAATGCTTCGAGCAGCACTCGACGATGCGGACGAGACGGTGCACGTCTCGTTGAGCCTCCCACGAGCCAGCGCAGAGAAGGTGCTGGCGCTCTTGGACGCGGAACGTACGTCGGGTGCGGTGGTCGTGCCGATCAAGGAGGCGTTCACGACGACCGAGGCAGCCAGCTTTCTCGGGGTCTCCCGCCCTACGTTGATGAAGATGATCGCTGCGGGCGACATCGAGCACGTCATGGTGGGCTCCCACCACCGGATCCCCGCTGAGCCGTTGGTGGCGTTCGAGCGAGCGAGACGAGCCCGGCGGGCGAAGGCGGCAGAGGCCCTGGCCGATTTCTCGAACGAGATCGGCTTCGTCGATTGACCTTCAGCGTTGTTCTCGCGGACGCCAACATCCTCTACTCCCGCACCCTTCGGGACTACTTCCTGTACGCCCGCACGAGATGACCCCTGAGACACTCGATGAAAGACGAGGATGACCTGCTCGCCACGCTCGCACGATGCGCGGGCGTGCGTGCGGCTGCTGCAGTTCGTCGGGCGCTTGCTGCAGATTGACCGAAATTCCGCCATGCGGTAATTGGGGTGCACCGGGGATGGGCCAAGACCGACCCTGGGGAGGCCTGTCCGAGCCAGGTTCGGACAGGCCTCCCCAGGTCCATCGAGCTGAGGCGTCGAACGTCAGGCGGGGCTTGTCATGGCACGCGCTTGTAGAGGATGGTCTCGTCGACTTGGCTTCCGCCGGTGATGAGGTAGTCGTCGGAGTAGGTGATCGGCTCGCGATCATCCTCGGTTGCGTCGACCGGGAACCCGAGGTCTCCGTCCTTCAGATCTGTGAACTGTTGTCCGATCGGGTCAATGGCGGCCGATTGGACCATCACGTAGTCGTCCTCCGTCACCATCGGGTAGCCGATCTCGAGCCTGTCATTGGGTGGGAGGGCAACCTTGCGGAGTGTGGTCTCGCCGTCCTTGGCGACGTGCAGGGTCCGCGGTCCGTCTTTGTCCTTCTCGGTGGTGATCCAGGCAATGCCGTGCCCTCTGGCCTCCGGCACCTCGTTCGCCCAGCCCGAGCTGAGGCCGGGCGGGGTGTCGGCGTCCAGTTCCGCGACCCGGCGACCGGTGGCTGCCTCGTAGACGCCGTCGTGGGGACCGATGTCTCCTGAGTTCGACTTACGGACGAGCAGCCAGTCCTTGGAGAGGTCTGTGATGTTCGACTTCCATGTGGTCTTCCAGGCCTCGGCACCGGTTGTGGCCACGACTGCCGCGAGGGGCTCGTTGTGGCGCGCTTCCTCCTTGGCCGGCATCGTTCCGATCACGTGGTTCCGGGTGACGTACCGGCCGAGGAAGCCGCTCTTGCGCCAGTGTTCCTTGCCGGTCTCGGCGTCCACTGCGACGGTTTCGACGCGGTGGAGAATGTTGGGTTTGATGTCGACGTCTGGGTCGTTGAGAGCGGAGAGGTCGCCGTCGGACCAGTACTCGTGCGCTGCGTAGACAACCACGTCCCCCGCTGCGCCCACGATGTCGACGACTGTCTGGGCTCCGCGTCCGCCGGGGCCAGGGTGACCCGGCGCCCAGACGGGATGTTGTGCACTCCATCTTGCTTCGCCGGTCTCGGCGTCCAGGGCTACGAAGCCGGTGCTGCTGCTGGACCCGATGGGGACGTACGCGGTGCCGTCCGTGACCAGCAGACGACCGCGATTCAGGAAGAGGCCCGACTTCAGGATCGACGGCGGAACGTCCTCTTCGTCGATCTCCCACTTGACCTTGCCGGTGGCGGGGTTGATGCCGGTGACCAGGCTGAGGTAGTCGACGTCTGGATGGGTCCTTGCCTGGATCAACAGGAGGGAATCGTCCAGGTAGAGCGTGTCACCGAAGACGTACTGCTGGTCTACAACCTTCATGGCTGCGAGATCGGCCACCTCCTCGTACTCGGGAGACTCCCGCGGTGCTGTTTGCGTGGACGGCTTGACGTCGTCGAGGTCGCCGGAATCGGCCGAACCGCATCCGCTGACAACCGTGGCCAAGGCGGCAAGCGCGCCGCCGATCTGTAAGGCCAACCCACGCATGCGATTCCCCCGAGTAAGTGATTGAGAGCATCCGACGTGCCCCCGCTGCAACGTAAAGTGCCGATCGGAGATGGTCAAGCGACCCGTTGGGCGTCGGGGTGTTGCCGAGGGGCGGGCGGGACGGTCAGGCTCGCGGCCGCGATTTCTTTGCGTTCTCAGGCAAGGAAGGGTCGATCGGGGTGACCCGGACGCCGAGCGCGGAGTGGGCGTAGCTGGCCAGCTGCTGCTCGGCCCGCTCGAGGGTCAGGGACGAGTTGTGAGCGAGCAGGTGGAGGCCGAAGGCGTCCTCGAGGGCGACGAAGTTGCGGGCGATCGCCTCGGCCGAGTCGGTCAGCGTGAAGGCACCCGTGGCGCGTCCGACCTCGAGCACGGCGGTGTAGAGCGAGACCTCGCGGTCGAAGAGCAGGGTCATCAGGGTCGCGTGCATCGGGCTGCGGCTCGCGTTGACCGAGATCTCGTCGAGGACCTGGCTCAGGAGAAGGTCCTCACCTCGGGGAAGACCGGAGTACATCAGCCGGCCGAGCTTCTCGGCGGGGGAGAGATCGCCCTCGATCGCGCGCTGACGCGACCAGTAGTAGCGGTCCGTCGCGGCCTGGTGGGCGGCCTCGATGAGGCCGTCGAGCTCGGGGTAGTAGTAGGCGATCAACCGGGGTGAGATGCCGGCCTCGGCGGCGATGTTCTTCATCGTGGCGCCGGCCAACCCGTGGGCGGCGATCACGGTCAGTGTTGCCGCGGTCAGGTGTTCGCGCCGAGCGGCCTGGTCCTTGCGTCGAGCCATGCTCAACCGTAACGCGTATGTGAAATCTGCGGGCGGATGATTGACACCTGGTGTGGCGCGCCTCATATTTGCGGTGAAGCGCAAAGAAAGGACTTGCTTGTGCGTACCCACCAGGACTGGCGCCAGATCGCCGCCGAGGTCCGCCCCCGGACGCGAGCGTTCGTCGGCGGTCGTTCCGTCGACACCGCGGAGGGCTCCTTCGAGAACCGCAACCCCGCCTCCGGTGCCCTGCTCGCCGAGGTCGCCGACGCCGGCGCCGCCGGGGTCGACGCCGCCGTGCAGGCGGCACGGGCTGCGTACCACGACGGGGGATGGTCGCGGGCGGGAGTCGCCTTCCGGCGCGAGCGGATGCTTCGCTTCGCCAACCTCCTCGCCGACCACGCGGCCGAGCTCGCGGTCCTGGACTCGCTCGACATGGGCAAGCGGGTCGTGGACGCCTACGACCTGGACCTCCCGTTCTCGGTGAACCTGTTCCGCTACTACGCCGAGGCGATCGACAAGATCAACGACGAGGTCGCGCCGACTCCGCCGGGCACCACCGCGCTGATCCGCCGGGTGCCGCTCGGCGTCGTCGGGGCGGTCGTCCCGTGGAACTACCCGGTCGACATGCTCGCCTGGAAGGTCGCCCCGGCGATGGCCGCCGGCAACAGTGTCGTCCTCAAGCCCGCCGAGCAGTCGCCCTCCTCGGCGCTGCGGATCGCCGAGCTCGCCGCCGAGGCCGGGATCCCCGACGGTGTCCTCAACGTCGTCCCCGGCCTGGGGGAGACGACCGGCAAGGCGCTCGGCCTGCACCCGGACGTCGACGTGCTCGCCTTCACCGGCTCGACCGAGGTCGGTGCGTACTTCCTGCAGTACGCCGGCCAGTCGAACCTCAAGCAGGTCTGGCTCGAGTGCGGAGGCAAGAGCCCGCAGGTCGTCTTCGGCGACGCCGAGGACCTCGCCACCACGGCCAAGCAGACCGCCTTCGGCATCTGGTTCAACCAGGGCGCGGTCTGCTCGGCGCACTCCCGTGTCCTGGTGCAGCGCGAGGTCCACGAGGAGTTCGTCGACCTCGTCGCGAAGGAGGCGGGGGCGTACGCCCCGGGCGACCCGCTCGACCCGGCCGCCGGGATGGGCGCGATCGTCTCGCCCGAGCAGACCGACCGGATCATGGAGTTCGTCGACGGCGCCAGGTTGTCCGACGCCCGCCTGGTCACCGGTGGTGAACGGATCACCCGTGACGGCAGCGACTGCTACGTCCAGCCGACCGTCTTCGACGACGTCGACCCGGCGTCCACCCTCGCCCGCGAGGAGGTCTTCGGGCCGGTCCTGGCGATCACCGCCTTCGACACCGAGGAGGAGGCCGTCGCGCTCGCCAACGACACCGCGTACGGGCTGGCCGCCTCCGTCGCGACCAGCAACCTGGGCCGCGCGCACCGGCTCGCCGAGCGCATCCACGCCGGCACGGTGACCGTCAACGGCGTCGACGCCTTCAGCGCCTGGACCCCGTTCGGCGGGTTCAAGGGCTCCGGCTTCGGGCGCGACCTCTCGCTCCACGCCCTCGACAAGTACGTCGGTCTCAAGACCGTCTGGATCAACCACTGACCGCCAGCCCCACACAGCCAGGGACACACCATGACGCAGACCAACCAGCCGACCGCGCTCGCGGCCGAGCAGCAGTCACATCTCCGCAAGACGCTCCGACGCTTCGACATCGTCTTCCTGCTCATCGCCGCCGTCGTCGGCCTGGAGACCCTCGGACAGGTCTCGCTCTACGGCGCCGAGGCGTTCACGTGGGCGCTCGTGCTCGCGGTCTTCTTCCTCGTGCCGTACGGGCTGATCTTCGCCGAGACCGGCGCGGCGTTCAGCGAGGAGGGCGGGGCCTACACCTGGGTCCGGGATGCCTTCGGACGGCCGGCCGCCGCGGTGGCGGCGATCCTCACCTGGATCACCCAGCCGGTGTGGGTCGGCGGCTCGATGGCCTTCCTCGCCGCCGAGACGGTCAGCACCTACATCACGCCGCTCGAGCACGGCTCGGTCGGTGACTACCTCTTCAAGATCGTCTTCATCTGGATCACCGTGGTCGCGGCGATCGCCAGCCTGGCCAAGGGCAAGTGGCTGCCGACCAGCGGTGCGATCATCAAGGTCGGCCTGCTCGCCTTCTTCGTGCTGACCACGATCATCTACGCGGTGCAGCACGGCGTCGTCGGTCTCAGCGGCGGCGACTTCAGCCCGACCCTGCTCGGCCTGTTCGGCTCGGTCCCCATCCTGCTCTTCGCCTACCTCGGCTTCGAGTCCTCCAACAGCGCCGCCGGCGAGATGGAGAACCCGGCCCGCGACGTACCGGTCTCGATCTTCCGCTCCTGCGCGACCGCCGCGGTCTGCTACCTGGTGCCGATCTTCGCGATCCTGCTCGTCGTCCCCAGCGACGACATCACCGGCATCGGCGGCCTCCTGGACGCGGTCGGCACCGTCTACTCCGTCTACGGCGCCGCGGCCGAGCCGCTGCTCACGCTCACCGCCGTGGTCTTCGTCTACATCCTGATGAGCCAGGGCGCCGCGTGGATGATCATCTCCGACCGGATGCAGGCGATGACCGCCGCCGACGGTGCCTTCTTCGGCGGCTTCTTCGGCCGCTTCCACGAGGGCCTCGGCACCCCGGTGCGGGTCAACATGCTCTCCGGCGTCGTGGCCACCGTCTTCCTGCTCGTCGCCATGCAGGTCACCGGCGACGGCGCCTCGATCTTCGGCGTCGTGCTCACCATCTCGATCTCGACCTTCCTGCTCAGCTACCTGCTGGTCATCCCGGCCGCGATCCGGCTGCGTACCCGCTACCCCGACCGTCCGCGCCCCTTCCGGGTCCCCGTCTCCGACCGCGGCTTCGCGGTGCTCGGCTGGATCGCCTTCGCCTGGGTCCTGCTCGGCTCCTGGGTCGCGGTCTTCCCCGGCACGCTCGAGCGGCTGTTCGGCGAGGCCTACCCGTTCAAGGAGTACTGGGGCGTGAGCCAGGGGACCTTCGAGGCCTTCACCCTCGGCACCCTCGCCTGCCTGCTCCTGCTGTGCGCCGTCGGGTACGCCCGTGGTGCCCGCGTCCGCGCCGAGGTCGGCGCTCCCGTCCCGTCCGTTCCTACCGAGGAGCCCACCCGATGACCGAGCAGACCCCTGTGGCTGCCCCGTACGACATCCTGTTCGAGCCCGTCCGGATCGGGCCGTTCACGACGAAGAACCGCTTCTACCAGGTCCCGCACTGCAACGGGATGGGCTACCGCGACCCCAGCGCCCAGGCGGCGATGCGCAAGATCAAGGCCGAGGGCGGCTGGTCGGTGGTGTGCACCGAGCAGGTGGAGATCCACGCAACCTCCGACATCGCACCGTTCATCGAGCTGCGGATCTGGGACGACCAGGATCTGCCCGCGTTGAAGCGGATCGCCGACGCGATCCACGAGGGCGGCGGCCTGGCCGGCATCGAGCTCGCCCACAACGGCATGAACGCGCCCAACCAGCTCAGCCGCGAGACCCCGCTCGGCCCCGCCCACCTCCCGGTCGCCCCTGACACGATCGCCCCGGTCCAGGCCCGGGCGATGTCGCTGCAGGACATCGCGGACCTGCGGCGCTGGCACCGCAATGCCGTACGCCGCTCGCTCGAGGCCGGCTACGACGTCGTCTACGTCTACGGCGCCCACGGCTACGGCGCTCCGCACCACTTCCTCTCGCGGCGCTACAACAACCGCACCGACGCGTACGGCGGGTCGCTGGAGAACCGGATGCGGCTGCTCAGGGAGCTGCTCGAGGACACCATCGAGGAGGTCGCCGGCCGCGCCGCCGTGGCCTGCCGGATCACGGTCGAGGAGGAGATCGACGGCGGCATCACCCGCGAGGACATCGAGGGCGTGCTGCGCGAGCTCGGCGAGCTGCCGGACCTGTGGGACTTCGCGATGGGCAGCTGGGAGGGCGACTCGGTCACCTCGCGGTTCGCCCCCGAGGGCCGCCAGGAGGAGTTCGTCGCCGGCCTCAAGAAGCTCACCACCAAGCCCGTCGTCGGCGTCGGCCGGTTCACCTCGCCCGACGCGATGGTGCGCCAGGTCAAGGCCGGCATCCTCGACCTGATCGGCGCCGCGCGCCCGTCGATCGCGGACCCGTTCCTGCCGAACAAGATCCGCGACGGCCGGCTCAACCTGATCCGCGAGTGCATCGGCTGCAACATCTGCGTCTCCGGCGACCTGACCATGTCGCCGATCCGCTGCACGCAGAACCCGAGCATGGGGGAGGAGTGGCGTCGGGGCTGGCACCCGGAGAGGATCCGGGCCAAGGAGAGCGACTCCCGCGTCCTCGTCGTCGGCGCCGGCCCGTCCGGTCTGGAGGCCGCGCGTGCCCTCGGCCTGCGAGGCTACGACGTCGTCCTCGCCGAGGCCGGTCGCGACCTCGGCGGCCGGGTGACCGCGGAGTCGAAGCTGCCGGGGCTGTCGGCCTGGGGCCGGGTCAAGGAGTACCGCGAGGCCGTCCTCGCCGACCTCCCCAACGTCGAGATCTACCGCGAGAGCCCGATGGCGGCCGCGGACATCGTCGAGTTCGGCTTCGAGCACGTGATCACCGCGACCGGCGCCACCTGGCGTACGGACGGTGTGGCGCGGTTCCACACGACCGCGATGCCGATCGACGCGGGCATGCAGGTGCTCGGGCCCGACGACCTCTTCGCCGGACGGCTGCCCGACGGCAAGAAGGTCGTCGTCTACGACGACGACCACTACTACCTGGGTGGTGTCGTCGCCGAGCTGCTCGCGCAGCAGGGCTACGACGTCTCGATCGTCACCACCGGCGCGCAGATCTCGTCGTGGACCAACAACACCTTCGAGATCAACCGGATCCAGCGCCGGCTGATCGAGAACGGCATCACCCGGGTGACCGACCACGCCGTCGTGTCGGTCGGGACCGGCGGTGTCCGGGTCCAGGACGTCTACGCCGGCGCCGAGCGCGACCTCGACTGCGACGCCGTCGTCATGGTCACCGCCCGGCTCCCGCGCGAGGAGCTCTACCTCGACCTCCTCGCCCGTCGCGACGCCGGCGAGATCGCCTCCGTACGCGGCATCGGCGACTCCTGGGCGCCCGGCACCATCGCGGCCGCGGTCTGGTCCGGCCGCCGCGCGGCCGAGGAGTTCGACGCCGTCCTGCCCTCCAACGACGAGGTGCCGTTCCGGCGGGAGGTCACCCAGCTGGCGTGAGGTCGAGCTCGAGGATCCGGTGGTCGGAGACCTCCGGCTCCGTCCGGACCCGGAAGCCCGCGACGGCTTCCGGGTCCGAGACGAGCAGGTAGCTCGCGTGCCGCACCGGCTTGGGGTAGGACGACGTGCGGGTGTCGGCCGCGCCGACCAGGTCGTGCAGGCCGATCCTGCGGAGCACGTCGAAGGTGGCGCTGTCCGGCAGCAGGTTGAGATCACCGGCCACCACCACGAGGTCGCCCGGCTCCCGGATCGCCTCGACGAAGGCGGCGAGCCGCTCGGCCTGCTCGTGCCGGGCCGGGGTGTCGCCCTTGCCGGCCGGGTCCCGCAGGCCGTGCAGCTGCACGACGCACACCTGCCGCCCGGCCGTGCGGTCGACGACGCGGACCGCCTGGACTGCCCGGGGCCGGTCGCTGATCGTCCACTCGTCGTGGTCGACGAATCCGCCGTGCACGAACGCGCTCGCCATGCCGATCATGGGCAGCTTCTCGCTGACGTACGTGCCGAGGCCGAAGTCCTGCTGGTGCCGGTCGCCGGCGTCGTCGGTCACGGGCCCGGCATCGCTGGCCAGGAACAGGCCCTCGTGCGACGGCAGCAGGCGGCGTACGTCGTCGTGCAGGTTCGCCCGCTGAGGGAGCGACCGCTCACCGTCGGCGAAGGACGTCCAGCCGGACAGGCCCGCGGTGCGGGTCACCTCCTGGAGGCAGACCACGTCCGCGCCGGCGGTGGGCAGCCAGGCCGCGAGGTCGTCGTAGCGGGCACCGCCCCATGCGTTGACCGAGACGATGCGCATGCCCGAAGTCTCTCAGATGGAGTCCAGCTCCGGTCGCTCGCCGGGACGTGCCGAAGGCCCGCACCCCTTGCGGGATCCGGGCCTCCGACCGGTGCGGCTGTGCGCCGTGGATCAGCCGCGCGCGGTCACCCCCGAGCCTGACGGTCGTGCGCCGCGTAGCTCCGCTGCGTCGCGATGTGGCCGGCGACGTGCTTGGCGTCGTGCCAGACACCCCAGATGAAGCTCGAGCCACGGCGGGAGAGCCAGGGGAGGCCGACGAAGTAGACACCGGGCTCGGTGGAGACGCCGCGGCGGTGGGCCGGGCGGCCGTTCTCGTCGAGCGCGTCGACCTTCAGCCAGCTGTAGTCGGTGGCGAAGCCGGTCGCCCAGATCACCGTGGTGATGCCGGCCTCGGCCAGGTCGAGGGAGAGCAGGGGGGTGGTCGCCGCTGAAGGGGCGGGGCCGAGGTCGCGGGCCGAGGGCTCCTCGGGTAGGTCGATGCCGTTGCGGGTGACGTACTCGTCGGCGGCGTCGAGGAGGGCGAGGTAGCTGGCGTCGCCCCGGGCGATGTTCTCGGCGAGGTCCTCACGGAAGGTGAGCGTGCCGGCGTCGAACCGGTCGGTCATGCCGACGAGCTGGATCCCGCCGGCCTCGAGGTCGCGGAAGTCGACGGTGTGACCGCCGCGGGCGCCGCTGACGGCGATCGTGACGTGCTCCGCGCCGGCCGGCGGGGTCTCCAGGTCCCAGAGGTTGAGGACGCCGAGCCACCAGCAGAAGTCGCGGCCGCGGTAGCTGCGCGGGGGACGGTCGTGCGGGCCGACGGAGAGGTGGACCTGGCGGCCGGAGCGCTGCAGCTCGTCGGCGATCTGGACGCCGGAGGAGCCGGCGCCGACGACCAGGACGTTGCCCTCGGGAAGCTGGTCGGGGTTGCGGTAGTCGCTCGAGTGCATCTGCAGCCGGACCGCGCCGTCGGGGATGATCGGCGGGTAGACGGGCTTCTGGAACGGGCCGGTCGCGGCGACGACGAAGCGGGCATCGATGACGCCGTCGGAGGTCTCGACCCGGAAGCCCGGACGGCCCTCGTTGCGGGTCACCGAGGTGACCTCGACGCCGGTCCTGATCGGAGCGGCGATCTTCTCGGCGTACGCCTCGAAGTAGGCGGCGACCTGGTCCTTGGTGGCGAACGCGTCCGCGTCGACGTCCTGGAATTCCAGGCCCGGGAACCGGTCGTGCCACGCGGGGCCGTTCGCGACGAGCGAGTCCCAGCGCATGGTGCGCCAGCGCTCGGCGATCCGGTCACGTTCCAGCACGAGGTGGGGTACGCCGTTGTCGCTCAGGTGCTCGCTCATCGCCACCCCGGCCTGACCTGCGCCGACGACGAGGACCTCGATGTCTTCGTTTGCCATACCGAAATCCTCAGGCGTCGCGCTTGGTCGTGTCCAACAGATGTTGTTGGCCTTATCCATCGGATTGACTGATGCAACCGTCACGACCGCCATTGCATCTGTTTCATTGACGATAGTCCTTGGAAACATCTGTTGGACACATGCTCCGGGACGAGGTGAACTGGACGTCGTGGAGACCAACAAGAGCAGCATCGTCGTCGGCGGACACACCCGGATCCGCCCGTTCAACACCAGCGTCACGTATCCCGAGCAGAACCTCGACAACGACCTGTGCCAGGCCGTCGTCGCGGGCAACACCGTCTACGTGCGCGGCCAGATCGGGCAGAACCTGGACACCAGCGAGTCGGTCGGTATCGGCGACGTCGAGGCGCAGACCGAGCAGGCGATGGCCAACATCAAGATGCTGCTCGAGGAGGCCGGTGCCGAGATGGAGCACCTGGTCAAGCTCACGATCTACATCGTCGACCCGCGCTACCGCGAGGTCGTCTACCGGACCATCGGCCGCTGGACGAAGGGCGTGCACCCGATCTCCACCGGTCTGGTGATCTCCGCCCTGGCCCGTCCGGAGTGGCTGGTCGAGGTCGACGCGATCGCCGTGATCCCGGAGGCGTCGAAGTGACCTTCTCCGTCCTCGCCACCGACGGCAAGGGCGCCGTCGGCATGGCCGTCACCTCCTCCAGCCCGGCGGTCGCCGCGCGCTGCGTCCACCTGCGGCCCGGCGTCGGCGGTGCCTCGTCGCAGAACATCACCGACCCGCGTCTGGGCACCGACCTGCTCGACGCGCTCGCCTCGGGGCTCGACGCCCGGGCCGCTCTGGCGGCAGTCACCCAGGACCGCGAGCACATCGAGCACCGCCAGCTGACCGTGCTCGGTCTCGACGGAGCCGGTGCGGCGTACAGCGGGTCCGGGTCTCTCGGCGTCCACCACCACGTGGTCGCGCCGCGGGTCGTCGCCGCCGGCAACCTGCTGGCCGGCACCGAGGTCGTCGACGCCGTCGTCGCGGGCTTCGAGGCGGCGACCGGAGAGCTCGAGGAGCGGCTGCTCGCCGGGCTCGAGGCTGGTCAGGCGGCGGGCGGCGAGGCCGGCCCCGTGCGCTCGGCGGGCCTGTCCGTCGTACGCGAGGTCGCGTGGCGGGTCACCGACCTCCGCGTCGACTGGAGCGACCGTCCGATCGAGGAGCTCCGCGACCTGCTGAAGGTCTGGCTGCCGCAGCGCGACGACTACGTGACCCGCGGTCTCGACCCGACCACCGCACCGTCCTACGGCGTCCCCGGGGACGAGTGATGCCCACCGCGAAGCAGGACGCCGCCGCCACCGTCAGCAGCGACGCCGAGCGCCTCATCCGGCTCTCCGAGCAGCTCCACGCCCACCCCGAGATCGGCTGGCAGGAGCACAACTCCTCCCGCTGGGTCGCGGAGTCGCTCGAGGAGGCCGGGTTCACCGTGACCCCGGCCTACCTCGGCCTGGAGACCGCGTTCCTGGCCACCTTCGGCAGCGGCCCGTTCCGGCTCGGTCTCTGCGCCGAGTACGACGCGCTCCCCGGTCTCGGCCACGCCTGCGGCCACAACCTGATCTCCGCGATCACCGTCGGCGCCGCCCGCGCGCTCGCGCCGCTCGCCGACGCGGCCGGCCTGACCATCGAGGTCTACGGCACCCCCGCAGAAGAGGGCGGCGGTGGCAAGATCGAGCTGCTCGAGCGCGGCGCGTTCGCCGGTCTCGACCTGGCCATGATGGCCCACCCCGCGCCCGTCGACGTGGCCGAGGCGGAGCCCTTCGCGGTCTCGCACTCGCACGTCGAATATCAGGGCAAGGCCGCCCACGCCGCCGCCTATCCCGAGCAGGGCGTCAACGCCGCCGACGCCTTCACCATCGCCCAGGTCGCGATCGGCCTGCTCCGCCAGCAGCTCCCGCCGACGGTCCGGGTGCACGGCGTGATGACCAACGGGGGAGAGGCGCCCAACGCGATCCCGGCACGCACCGAGGGCCGCTGGTACGTCCGCGCCGAGAGCCTCGCCCAGCTCGCCGAGACCGAGGAGAAGGTCTGGCGCTGCTTCGAGGCCGGCGCCCTCGCCACCGGTGCGACGCTCACCGTCGAGCCGGAGAGCAAGCCGTACGCCGAGTTCCGCCCCTTCGCGCCCGCGCTGGCGGCGTACCGGCGCAATGCCGAGGAGATCGGCCGGGTCTTCGACCCGGGCACGCCGGCACGCCGGATGAACCGGGCCTCCACCGACATGGGGAACGTCTCCCAGGTCGTCCCGGCGATCCACCCCTATGTCGGCATCAACTCCGGCACCGCCCTCAACCACCAGCCCGAGTTCGCCGCGCACTGCGTCGGCGGGGACGCCGAGAAGGCGCTCCTCGACGCCGCCACCGCGCTGGCCTGGACCGCGCTCGACGTCGCCGAGGAGGCGACCACCCGATGACCGCGATCGACGCCCCGGCCACCCGCGTCGAGCACGACTCGCTCGGTGCGTTCGAGGTGCCGGCCACCGCCTACTGGGGAGTCCACACCGCCCGGGCGATGCGGAACTTCCCGGTCAGCGGCACGACCGTCGGCAGCCACCGCTCGCTCGTCGCCGCCCTCGGCGCGGTCAAGCTCGCCGCGGCGCACGCCAACCACGAGCTCGGCCTCCTCGACGACCGCCGCCACGCCGCCATCGCGGCCGCCGCGCAGGACGTCCGCGACGGAGCGCTCGACGACCAGTTCGTCGTCGACGTGATCCAGGGCGGTGCCGGCACCTCGACCAACATGAACGCCAACGAGGTCGTCGCCAACCGGGCCCTGGAGATCCTCGGCCTGCCGTTCGGCAGCTACGACGAGATCCACCCGCTCGACCACGTCAACCGCTGCCAGTCCACCAACGACGTCTACCCGACCGCCGTACGCCTCGCGCTCGTCGGCGCGATCGACCGTCTGGCCGAGTCGACCGAGGCCCTCGCCGACTCCTTCGCCCGCAAGGCGACCGAGTTCCGCGCCGTCCCCAAGATCGGACGTACGCAGCTCCAGGACGCCGTCCCGATGACGGTCGGCCAGGAGCTCGGTGCCTTCGCCACCACGCTGCGCGAGGAGCTGGCCCGGCTGGCCGACTCGCGGGTGCTGCTGTGCGAGATCAACCTCGGCGCGACCGCGATCGGCACCGGGATCACCGCACATCCCGACTATCCGCGGCTCGCCGTCCAGCACCTCGCCGAGATCACCGGGCTGCCGGTCGTCGGCGCCGGCGACCTCGTCGAGGCGACCAGCGACACCGGCGCATTCGTGCAGGTCTCCAGCGTGCTGAAGCGGATCGTCGTCAAGGCCTCCAAGATCTGCAACGACCTGCGGCTGCTCAGCTCGGGTCCGCAGGCCGGTCTGGGCGAGCTCCGGCTCCCCGCCCGCCAGGCCGGGTCGAGCATCATGCCCGGCAAGGTCAACCCGGTCATCCCGGAGATGGTCAACCAGGTCGCGTTCTGGGTGGTCGGCAACGACGTCACCGTCACGATGGCGGCCGAGGGCGGCCAGCTCCAGCTCAACGCGTTCGAGCCGGTGATGGCCCACGGGCTGCTCCAGGGCTTCACTTGGACCGCCGCGGCCTTCGACTCGCTGCGGGAGCTGTGCGTCGACGGGATCACCGTCGACGCCGCGAAGCTCGCCGCGGCGGCCGCCACCAACGCCGGCCTGGCCACCGCGCTGACCCCGCTGCTCGGCTACGCGAGGTCCGCGGAGATCGCCAAGGCGGCGCTCGCCGGCGCGGGAGCGGTGCGCGACCTCGCGCTCGCCGCCGGAGGCCTCGACCCGGCCGTCCTTGACGCGCTGCTGCGCCCCGAGACGCTCGCCAACCTCGACGCGACCGGCGTGGACGGCGCGATCGGGGCGAACCGGGAGTGAGTTCCGGCAGGATGGCCCGTATGGCCGAGCCGTCCTTCACCCTGACCCAGCTGCGCTACTTCGCCGCGGCTGCGGAGCTGGGCTCCATGACCGCCGCGTCGCGGCAGCTCGTGGTCTCGCAGTCGGCCGTCTCGACGGCCGTCGCGCAGCTGGAGAAGGAGCTGGGTGTCCAGCTCCTTCTCCGCCACCACGCACGCGGCCTGACCCTGACGGCGGCCGGCGAGGAGTTCTACCGCGAGCTGCGCAGCTATCTCGTGCACACCAGCGAGCTGGTCGAGGTCGCCCGCTCCGCAGGACAGGCGCTCGTCGGCGACCTCACCATCGGCTGCTTCACCACCCTGGGCCCGTTCGAGCTGCCGCGGCTGCTGGCCGCCAGCGAGCAGGACAACCCCGGCATCCACGTCTCCGTGGTCGAGGACGAGCACGCCGCGCTGAAGCACGCGCTGCGCTCGGGCCGCTGCGAGCTGGCGCTGATGTACGGCTACGACCTCGACGACGACATCGACCACGTCCGGGTCGGCCTCGCGGCGCCGTACGTCCTCGTCGGCAAGGGCCACCGGCTGGCCCGCCGCAAGAAGGTCGCCCTCGCCGAGCTGGAGGAGGAGCCGATGGTGCTCCTCGACCTGCCGCACAGCGGCCAGTACTTCGAGCGCCTCGTCGAGTCGGCCGGCTTCCGCCCGCAGATCCGCCACCGCAGCGCCGGCTTCGAGACCGTCCGGGCGATGGTCGCGAACGGCCAGGGGTGGTCGGTGCTCAACCAGCGCCCCGCCAGCCACACGACGTACGACGGTGCGGAGATCGTCACCCTGGAGATCAGTGACCCGGTCGAGCCTCTCGAGGTCGTGCTGGCCTCGATGAAGGGCGTGCGCCTCACCGCCCGCGCCCAGGCGTTCGTCCGCTCCTCCGGCCGGGCAGCGCGACGGCGGGAAGGCCGCTGACGCGACCTCCCCGCCGAACGGGCCGGGTGGTTCAGGCGACCGCCAGCTCGCTCGGGGCGAGCTTGCGGCCACGCGCGAGCAGGTAGTAGATCGGAGCGGTGGCGACCAGGCCGATGATCCAGCTCAGGTCGGCGCCGTCGAGCCTGTCCGCGACCGGTCCGGTGTAGAGCGGGGTGGCCATGAACGGGATCTGGACGATGATGCCGATGACGTAGGCGAGGATCGCCTGGCCGTTGAAGCGGCCGTAGATGCCACCGTCGGCCGCGAAGATCGAGTCGAGGTCGTAGTTGCCGCGGTGGATCAGGTAGAAGTCGATCAGGTTGATCGCGGTCCACGGCACCAGCACGACGAGCAGCGCGAGCACGATGTCGACGAAATGCGAGATGAAGTTGCCCGAGACCCCGATGGCGAAGTACGTCGAGGCGGCCATCACGAGCAGCGACAGCACCACGCGGCTGCGGGCGGTCGGGATCCAGGTGGCGACGAAGGTCTGCACGCAGGTGATGATCGAGAGCACGGTGCCGTAGAGGTTGAGCGCGTTGTGGCTGATCACCGAGAGGAGGAACAGCACCAGCAGCGGGGTGCCGAAGGCGCCGGTGGTGTCGCGGACGCCGGTCATGACCTCGATGCCCGGCTTCATCGCCAGCGCGACGATCGCACCGAAGGTGAACGGCAGGATCGAACCGAGGGTGCAGCCGAGGTAGGTGGCGTTGAAGGTCGCCCGCACCCCGACGCCGGCCGGCAGGTAGCGCGAGTAGTCTGAGACGTACGGGGCGAAGGCGATCTGCCACAGGGCACCCAGCGAGACGGTGGCGAGGAAGCCGGCGGTGCTGTAGCCGCCCTGCGTCCAGAAGCCGGCAGGCAGGCCGGAGACGAAGATGGCGACGGTGCCGAGCACGATGCCGATGCCGAGGACCCACGTGGCGACCTTGTTGAGCGAGTGGATCACCTTGTAGCCGATCACCGCGATCAGCCCCGAGCCGAGCGCGCCGAGGACGATGCCCGCCTCGACCGGGATCGGGTCGGCGATGCCGTGCAGCGACTGGCCGGCCAGGACGATGTTGGAGGCGAAGAACGCCAGGTACATCACGGCCGCGATCACCACGACGATCAGTGCGCCGAAGGAGCCGAACTGGCCGCGGCTCTGGATCATCTGCGGGATGCCCATCTGCGGGCCCTGGGCCGAGTGCAGCGCCATGAAGACGCCACCGACGAGGTGGCCGACGACGATGGCGACGACGCACCAGAAGAGGTCGAGACCGAAGACGGTGACGCCGGCGGCACCGGTGACGACGGGCAGGGGAGCGATGTTCGTCCCGAACCACAGGGTGAAGAGGTCGCGCACCTTGCCATGGCGGTCCTCGGGTGGGACGTAGCCGATGGTGTGCTTCTCGACGACTGGCTGGTCTGGCATGGTTCATTCTCCAAAGGTGTGAGGCGCCCCACCATGGTCGTGACCGTGAGGTTCCTCTGGCAAACGAATCCTTTTGGCGTAATGCATCGGCAGAACCGATGCACGCCCGTGCTCGGGCCGTTGTTCGCGTTCTTAGGTAAACCTTTCTAAGGTTTGGTTTGCCTTACTCGTCGAAAGGATGGCTGTGAAGCCTCTCTCTGCTGTCGTGGTCTCGGTCGGTGTCGCCCTCCTCGGGACGACGCTGACCTCCTGCTCCTCCGGCGACGCGCTCGTCGTCTACAACGCCCAGCACGAGCAGCTGATGGAGGAGCTGGTGCCGGCGTTCGAGAAGGAGACCGGGATCGACGTCGAGCTGCGCAACGGGTCCGACCTCGAGCTCGCCGCCCAGCTGGTCGCGGAGGGCAAGAAGTCACCGGCCGACGTCTTCCTCACCGAGAACTCGCCGGCGATGGCCGCGGTCGAGCGTGAGGGCCTGCTGGCCACGCTGCCGGACGACGTGACCGCGCCGATCCCGGAGCAGTACCGGCCGGCGAGCAACGCCTGGACCGGCTTCGTGGCCCGCTCCACCGTGCTGGTCTACAACACCGACGAGATCACCGAGGCCGAGCTGCCCGCCTCGCTGCTCGACCTGGCGAAGCCGGAGTGGAAGGGCAAAATCTCCTTCTCGCCGACCGGCGCCGACTTCCAGGCGATCGTCGCCGGCGTCCTGGCCACCGAGGGCGAGGCGGCCACGAAGACGTGGCTGGAGGGGCTCAAGGCCAACGGCACCGTCTACGACGGCAACAACGTCGTGCTCGAGTCGGTCAACGCCGGCAAGGTGCCGGTCGGTGTCATCTACCACTACTACTGGTATCGCGACCAGGCCGAGTCCGGTGACGTCAGCGACCACTCGAAGCTCCACTTCTTCGGCAACCAGGACCCCGGCGCCTTCGTCAGCGTCTCCGGCGCGGGTGTGCTGGCCTCGGCCGAGCACAAGACCGACGCCGAGAAGTTCGTCGGCTACCTCACCGGCAAGACCGGCCAGCAGGGGCTGGCGGACAGCTACGCGCTGGAGTACCCGCTCAACCCTGACGTGCAGCTCGACCCGCCGGTCAAGCCGTTCGCCGAGCTCGACCCGCCTGCCGTCGCGGTCTCCGACCTCGACAGCGACGCGGTGGTCGACCTCATGACGGAAGTCGGCTTCCTCTGAGCAGCGTGCATCTCGGCACGTTTCCGGTCGCCCCCTCCGGGAGGTGGCTGATGCCGGCGCTGGCCGGCGCCATCGCTGCCGCCTGCCTGCTGCCGGTGGCGTACGTCCTGTGGTCGACTGCCTCGCTGGGGCCGGCCGAGGCCTACGACTTCCTGGTCCGCCCGCGGATCGGCGAGCTGCTGTGGAACACCGGCCGGCTGCTGGTCGGCGGGGTCGGGCTCTCGGTGGTGTTCGGGGTCTCCGGCGCCTGGCTCGTCGAGCGGACCTCGCTGCCGCTCGCCGGCTGGTGGCACGGGGCGCTGTGCGCGCCGCTGGCCATCCCGGCCTTCGTCAACGGCTACGCCTGGGTCGCGACGACCCACGCGGTCCAGTCCTACCTCGGGGCCGTCCTGGTCGTCTCGCTCTCCTACTATCCGCTGGTCTACCTGCCCGCGGTGGCGGCGCTGCGCCGCCTCGACCCGTCGCTGGAGGAGGTGGCGGCGTCGCTCGGGAAGCGGCCGCGGGAGGTGTTCCTCCGCGTGGTGCTGCCCACCGTCGCGCCGGCGGTGCTCGGTGGTGCGCTGCTGGTCGGCCTGCACCTGCTGGCCGAGTACGGCGCCCTCCAGCTGCTCAACTATCCGACCCTGACGACCGCGATCCTGCAGCAGTACGGCGCCGCCTTCAACGGTCCGGCCGCCACCCTGCTGGCCGGGGTGCTGCTGGTCGCCTGCCTCGGCCTGCTGGCCCTGGAGATGCTGGCCAGGGGGCCGGCCCGGCGCGCCCGCGTCGGCAGCGGCACCGCCCGCCCGGCGACCCGGCTGCGACTGGGACGGGTGACCGTGCCGGTCGTCGTCGCGCTCGCGGCCTTCGTCGCGCTGGCCGTCGGTCTGCCCGCGGCGAGCCTGGTGCGCTGGCTGGTCCGGGGTGCCTCGGCCGAGCTCGACCTGGCCAGTCTGCTGCCGGCCGCCGGCACCAGCGTCGCGCTGGCCGCGGTCGCCGGTGTCGTCGCGACCGCCGCCGCTCTTCCGGTCGTCTGGGAGGCCGTACGCCGCCGGAACCGCTGGTCTCTGGGCGTCGAGCGGATCGCGTACGTCACCAGCGCGCTGCCCGGCGTGGTCGTGGCCCTCGCCCTGGTCACCGTCGCCATCGGCTGGCTGCCGTGGCTCTACCAGACGCTGCCGCTGCTCGTGGTGGCGTACGTCATCCTGTTCCTGCCACGCGCGCTCGTCGCCGTGCGCGCGGTGCTGGAGCTGGTGCCGCCGCGGCTGGAGGAGGTCGCGCTCAGCCTGGGGCTGAGCCGGGCCGGGGCGATGCGGCGGGTGACCCTGCCGCTGCTGCTGCCCGGGCTGGCGACGGCGACCGCGATGGTCGCGCTCGCGGTCTCCACGGAGCTGACCGCGACCCTGCTGCTGGCCCCGATCGGGACCACGACACTGGCCACCGAGTTCTGGAGCGAGGCGTCCTCGGTCGCCTACGGCGCCGCGGCGCCCTACGCGCTGGCGCTGGTGCTGCTCGCGATGCCGGCGACGATCCTGCTGGGTCGCTCGTCGAGAGGAGAGGCACGATGACGACAGCGTTGCAGGTGAGCGGGCTCCGTGCCGGACACGGGGGCCGGCAGGTCCTGGACGGGCTCGACCTGACGGTCGAGGGCGGGGTGACCGCCGTGCTCGGGGCCTCGGGCTGCGGCAAGACGACGCTGCTGCGGTGCGTGGCCGGGTTCATCACCCCGAGCGCCGGGGAGATCCGGATCGGCGGACGCTCCGTGGCCGGGCTGGCGCCACGTCGGCGCGGGGTCGGGTACGTCCCGCAGGAGGGCGCGCTCTTCCCGCACCTCGACGTCGGCGGCAACATCGCCTTCGGGCTCGGCAGCTCGGTGTCCCGGGCGGAGCGGCAGGCTCGGGTGGCCGAGCTGCTGAGGCTGCTCGAGCTGCCCGCCGAGCTCGCCGAGCGGCATCCCCACGAGCTCTCCGGCGGCCAGCAGCAGCGGGTCGCGGTG
The DNA here is from genome assembly GCF_000960475.2 of Nocardioides luteus. GTDB lineage: Bacteria > Actinomycetota > Actinomycetes > Propionibacteriales > Nocardioidaceae > Nocardioides > Nocardioides luteus_A. The sequence continues at coordinate 175,500 of NZ_JZDQ02000008.1, forward strand.
GCTCGCGCGCTCGCGCCCCGGCCCCGCCTGGTGCTCCTCGACGAGCCCTTCTCCTCACTGGACGCGGGGCTGCGGGAGGAGTCCGGTCGCGCGGTCGTGCGGGCGCTGCGTACCGCCGGCGCGGCAGCGCTGCTGGTCACCCACGACCAGGGCGAGGCGCTCTCGCTGGCCGACCAGGTGGCCGTGATGGCCTCGGGGCGGTTCCTGCAGGTCGGCTCCTCGGCCGAGGTCTACCTGACCCCGGAGCACCCCGCAGTCGCCGCCTTCCTCGGCTCGGCCACGCTGCTCTCCGGTGAGGTCGTCGACGGCCGGGTCGAGTCACCGCTGGGGGAGGTCGCGCTCCTCACGGCGCAGCCCGCCGGGCCGGTGACGCTGGTCGTCCGGGCGGAGCAGGTGCAGGTCTCGGCCGATGCCACCTCCGGCACCAAGGGCGTCGTCGAGGAGGTCTCCTTCTTCGGCCACGACGCCACCATCCGGGTGCGGGTGAGCGATGACGTACGCGTGACCGCCCGAGTCCCGGGGACCGGCATCCCCGACATCGGCGCCACCGTCGCCCTGGAGGTCGTCGGGCCGCTGGTCGGCTATGCCGGGGACGGTCGATGAGCTCGGCGATCACCGCCGGTGCCCATCTGCTCCTGAACGGGCGCCCGGGGGACCCGGCGGTGATCACCGCCGAGACCACGCTGACCTATGCGGAGCTGGAGCAGGCGGTGCTCGACCGGGAGGCCGCCCACCGCGGCTCCGACGGGGTCGTGCTGCTCGAGGCAGGCAACGACCTGGACTCGGTGATCGGCTACCTGGCCGCGCTCGCCGCGCGCCGTCCGGTGCTGCTGACCCCGCCGGGAGGCGAGCACGGCGAGCTGCGAACACGCTATCGGGAGGCGTTCGAGGGCGGGATCGAGATCCATCCGGACCTGGCGCTGCTGCTCTCGACCTCGGGCTCGACCGGGTCGCCGAAGCTGGTCAGGCTCTCGCGGGACAACCTGGCCGCCAACGCGGCCGGCATCGCGGCCTACCTCGGGCTCACCTCCGCCGACCGGGCGATGAGCTCGCTGCCGCTGCACTACTGCTACGGCCTCTCGGTGCTCAACTCCCACCTGAGCGCCGGCGCCGCGGTGATCCTGACCGACCTCTCGGTCGCCGACGACTGCTTCTGGGACGTCGCGGCGCGTCACGGAGCCACGTCGTTCGCCGGGGTTCCCTACACCTTCGACCTGCTCGACACCTCGGGCTTCGCCGAGCGCTCGCTGCCGTCGCTGCGCTACATCACCCAGGCCGGCGGCAAGATGCCGCCCGAGACCGTCCGTCGCTATGCGGCTCTGGGGGAGTCTCGTGGCTGGGACCTGGTCGTGATGTACGGCCAGACCGAGGCGACCGCCCGGATGGCCTATCTCCCGCCGGACCTGGCCGCGAGCCGGCCCGAGGCGATCGGCATCCCGATCCCCGGCGGCCACTTCCGCCTCGATCCCGTCGAGGGTCTCGAGGAGGGCGTCGGCGAGCTGGTCTACACCGGCCCGAACGTGATGATGGGGTACGCGGAGAGCGTCGCCGATCTCGCCCGCGGACCCGAGCTCACCGAGCTCCGCACCGGCGACCTCGCCCGTCAGGCCGACGACGGACTGTGGGAGATCACCGGCCGGCGCAGCCGGTTCGGCAAGATCCTCGGGCTGCGCATCGACCTCGACCGGATCGAGTCCGAGCTCGGGTCCGGGTCCGTGCGGGTCGTCGCTCCCGGTGACCGCCTGCACCTGTTCACCGACGATCACGAGTCCGCCGACCGGTTGCCGGAGCTCGTGGACGGGATCGTGGCGCTGCCGCGCGCTGCGGTCCAGGTGCACCGGATCGACGAGGTGCCGCGTACGCCGAACGGGAAGGTCGACTACGCCACGCTGAACGCCTGGGCGAGCCTGGCGGAGGCGGCCGGGGCGCCGGACGGGGCCCTCGGCGAGGGCGAGGCCGGGGGTGCGGACGCCGAGGCGCTGCGTACGGTCTATGCGGCGGTGCTGCGGCGGCCCGACGCGACCGTGGCCGACAGCTTCGTCTCGCTCGGCGGCGACTCGCTCTCCTTCGTCGAGATCGCCACCCAGCTCGGCGAGCGGCTCGGTACCCTGCCGGCCCGCTGGCAGCACCGGAGCATCGCCGAGCTCGCCGCGGGTGCGCGGAGCCCCCGGCGATGGCTGCGGCCCGTCGAGATCCCGGTGCTGCTGCGTGCCGCCGCGATCGTCGCGATCGTGGGCAGCCACGCGGACGTGTGGACTCTTCTCGGCGGCGCGCACATCCTGCTGGCCGTGGCCGGCTTCAACCTGGCCCGCTTCGGGCTCACCGCTCCGACACGGGTGCTGCGCGCCCGTCGGCTGCTCCGGGGCGCCGCTGCGGTCGCGCTCCCGGCGGGGCTCTGGGTCGGCGCGGTGGCCCTGGTCAGCGACCGCTACCACTGGCCGACCGCGCTCGGGCTCAACCAGGCCCTCGGCAGCGACGAGTGGACCCGTGACTGGCAGCTGTGGTTCCTGGAGGTCATCACCTGGTCGTTCGCCGGGCTCGCGCTCCTGCTTCTGGTGCCCGTCGTCGACCGGTGGCAGCGGGCTCATCGGTTCGGGGCGGCTCTCGCCGTCGTCGGCGGGACCCTCGCGATCCGGTATCTGTGGGTCGGCCTCGAGGCCGGGGCGACCGAGCGCTACACGATCGGCTGTGTCCTGTGGTGCCTGGCGCTGGGGTGGGCGGCGGCCGAGGCACGGAGACCGTGGCAGCGTGTGCTCGTCGCGGCGACGGCCGCGGTCGCGACGTACGGCTTCTTCGGCGATCCCGTCCGCGAGGCCACGGTCGCCCTCGGCATCATCGTCCTGCTGGCCCCGTGGCCGGTCCTGCTGCCCTGGCCGCTGGCTCGTCCGGCCGCCGTCCTCGCCGCCTCCTCGCTGTGGATCTATCTCGTCCACTGGCAGGTCTATCCCGGCCTCGAGGCCGCCGGACTGGGGTGGCTGGGCGTCCTCGCCTCGCTGGCTGTGGGGGTTGCGGTCGCACGCGGCCCGGCAGCCTGGGTGGCCCGAGCGCGGGTCGCTAGATTGAGCGGATGAGGATCACGGTCGTACGTGGGGACATCACCGATCAGCACGTCGACGCGGTCGTGAACGCCGCCAACTCCTCGCTGCTGGGCGGGGGAGGGGTGGACGGGGCGATCCACCGGCGTGGCGGCCCGGCGATCCTGGAGGAGTGCCGTCGGCTGCGGGCGGGTCATCTCGGCGGCGGACTGCCGGTGGGTCAGGCGGTCGCGACGACGGCAGGGAACCTGCCCGCGAAGTGGGTGATCCACACGGTCGGCCCGGTGTTCACCGACGGTCAGGACAACATCGGTCCGCTGGCCTCGTGCTTCCGTGAGTCGCTCCGGGTCGCCGACGAGCTCGGGGCGCGCACGGTGGCGTTGCCGGCGATCTCGACCGGCGTCTACCGCTACCCGCTCGAGGAGGCCGCGTACGTCTCGCTGTGGACCCTCGCCCGCGCCTCGACCTCCGTCGACGAGGTGCGCCTCGTGCTCTTCGACCAGAAGGCGTACGACACCTTCGACCGCGCACTCGAGGCCCTCGATCCGTCGGATGCCGAGGTCGAGGACGAGCTGCGGCGCGTGCCGGAGGAGAAGTGGCGTGAGCTCTTCGAGCTCGCCGACGGTCTGACGACCGAGGACCGGGAGTTCACCTGGGGCGGCGGCGAGAAGAACGAGGACGGCGTGATCCAGTGGCCGTACCCGAGATACAGCGACCGGCTGTGGCAGCTCTACGTCGCGCTCCCGAGCGCGAACGCCGATTGGATGAAATGGATGAGCGGCAACCCGCTGCGCACCGAGCCTGCTCGTCTCGCAGGGGCGCCGGTCGCCGATGCGGCGCGGCTGGCGACCGTCTACGTGCGAGGCGAGCGGTTCAACGACGGGGTCTTCGGGCGCGCGTTCCAGGACGGCTCCATGGACGCGATCATCGCCCGGCTGCGTACCTGGTACGACACCGAGCGCTGACAGTTGCGGGGACCTGTGCGTCACGGCCCGGTGATGCTCCGGTGGTCGAGCTTGTCGAGACCACCCTATGTGGGGCTGTTCTTCGGGGCTGGTCTGGGCCGCCGACCCGGTTTTGAGGGTCTTCTCGGACTGGACCGGTGTCGTGGGCGACTTGGGGGCGGGCTTCGCCGGGTGTTGCGGAGATGTTGTGTGTCACGGACCGGCGCCGCACCGGT
>NZ_JZDQ02000009.1 GCF_000960475.2 Nocardioides luteus
CGTCGGCCGAAGCGTCAGCCCGGTCGGCCGAGCCGTCACAGCCGTGACGTCTCGGCCGACGGCAGTGACGTCTCGCCCGACGTACGCGACGCCTCGCCCGACGTACGTGACGCCTCGGCCGGCGGGGGTGACTTCTCGGCGGATCACAGTGCTCCGATCGACGGGACGCGGAGACGCTCGACGAGGAGCATCACGACGGCGGTGGCGGCGGCGAGTACGCAGGCGGCGGCGAGGGCCATGCCGTAGTTGTCGGATCCCGGGCGGGACAGCAGCCGGAGGATGACGACGGGGAGGGTGGGGCGCTCCTCGCGGACGAGGAATGAGGTCGCGCCGAACTCCCCCAGCGAGGCCGCGAAGGCGAAGCCGGAGGAGGCGAGGAGCGGCTTCCAGATGGCAGGCAGGTCGACGGTCATCACCGCACGCAGCGGCCCGGCCCCGAGCCCGGCAGCGGCCTGGCGGAGACGATCGTCGACCGACGCCAAGACGGGCACCAACGTCCTCACCACCAGAGGAAGCGCGACCAGCGCCTGGGCCAGCGGTACCAGCCAGGGCTCGTCGCGGAAGTCGAACGGGCCCGACTCGAGGGTGAGGTAGAGCCCGAGCCCCAGCGTGACAGCACTGACCCCGAGGGGCACCATGAACAGCCCGTCGAGGACCGCGCGTACGCGACGCTCGGCCACCGTCCGCGACCGCCGGGTGACCGCGAACGCGACCAGCAACCCGAGCACCAGCGCGACCACGGACGCCTGCACCGCGACCGCCAGCGACGTCACCAGCGCCGTGGTGACGGGCACTGGGAGCGGCGGGTCGAACCCCGGGGTCTGCAGCGCGACGTAGTTCCCGAGGCTCCAGCGGTCGTCGACACGCAGCGACCCGAGCAGCAGCGCCAGCAGCGGTCCGGCCACCAGCAGGACGAGCACCGACGTCGACAACAGGGCCGGGAGGTCACGCAGCGAGACCCGCCGGCGGCGTACGACGACCCGGGACTGCGCCGGGTCCGGCACGGAACGCAGCCGACCGGCCAGGACCAGCAGCCCGACCACGACGAGAAGCTGGAGCACGGACAGCACCGCGGCACCAGGCAGGTCGAAGAGGGTGAAGGTCAGCTTGTAGATCTCGGTCTCGATGCTGTTGTAGCGCACTCCGCCGAGGGTGAGCACGATCCCGAACGCGGTGGCGCAGAAGAGGAAAACGACCGACGCCGCGGAGACGATCGCCGGCCGTAGCGCCGGCAGGGTGATCGTCAGCAGCACCCGGAAGGGCGAGGCTCCCAGCGCCGCGGCGGCCTCGCCGGGACGCGGGTCGAGCGACTCCCAGGCCGCGCCGACCGCCCGGATCACCACGGAGGCGTTGAAGAAGACCAGCCCGAGGACGATCGCCGTCGGCGTCCCATCGAGGCCCAGAGACGCCAGCAGTCCGGCCTCGCCGATGAGCTCACGGAAGGCGACGCCGACGACGACGGTGGGGAGCACGAACGGCACCAGCAGCCCGGCCCGGATGACCCGCTGCAGCGGAAACGACAGTCGATGGAGCGCGAACGCGGCCGGCAGCCCCAGGGCCACGCTCAGCACCGTCGCGAGCCCCGAGGACCACAGCGTGAACCAGAGCGCGCGCTGGATCTCCGGGCGCCCCACGACCCGGGACACCACGGACGGGTCGAAGGAGCCGCCGAAGAACAGCCCGCGCTGCACCATCCCCGTGACCGGCAGGACGAAGAAGACCGCCAGCACGGCCACCGGGACGGCGGCGAGCGCGACGAGTGTCCCTATGCGACGGGTGGAGCTCACTTCGCGATCGTGTCACTCCAGGTCGCCAGCCACGCTTCCCGGTTCTCCTCGATCTCCTTCGGCTCGACGGAGAGCGGCTCGGTGGGCTGCTGGGCGAACTTCGCCCAGTCGGCAGGCAGCTTCACGTCGGAGGCGACGGGGAAGACGTACATGCTCTCCGGCAGAGCCGCCTGCACGCTGTCGGAGAGCAGGAAGTCGACCAGCTCCTGGGCACCCTCGGGGTTGTCGGCGCCCTTGAGCACGCCGGCGTACTCGACCTGGCGGAAGCAGGTGTCGAGCAGGGCCTTCGTCGTCGTCTTGCCGTCCTTGACGGTGAAGGCCGGCGAGGAGTCGTACGACACGACGATCGGACGCGTCCCCTTCCCGCCGCCCTGGGTGAAGTCGGAGTAGTAGGCCTGGTCCCAGCCGTCGACGACCTTGGCGCCGTTGTCCATCAGCTTGGCCCAGTAGTCCGCCCAGCCGTCCTCGCCGTACTCGGCGACGGTCGACAGCAGGAACGCCATCCCCGGCGTCGACGTCGCCGCGCCCGGGGTGACCAGGAGGTCCTTGTACGCAGGCTCGGCCAGGTCGTCGAGCGACGTCGGCGGCGTCAGCTTCTTCGCCGCGAACCACTCGGTGTCGATGTTGACGCACACGCTGCCGTTGTCGACGGGGGTGAGGAAGTGCTTCTCGTCGCCCGGGAGGTCGAAGTCGGAGACGCCCGCGGGGACCTCAGCAGGCGTGTAGGCCTCCAGCGCGCCCTGGTCGATCGCCCGGCTGGCGAAGGTGTTGTCGACGCCGAAGACCGCGTCGCCGTCGGGGTTGCCGGTGTCCATGGCGATCTTCGTGGTCAGCTCGCCACCGTCGCCCGCGTGCCGGATCTCGGCGGTGTAGTCGGTCTTCTCGGTGAACTCGGCCAGCACCTCCTTCGGCAGCGTGAAGCTGTCGTGGGTCAGCAGCACGACGGTCTTGTCGTCGGCGCCACCGGACGGCTTGGCGTCCGGCTCGGCGGGGCTGCCCCCGCAGGCAGCGAGCAGCAGCGCCGAGACCGCAGTGATCGCAGTGATGGCAGGCGTACGCGTGCGCATGTCTGACTCCCTTCGCCGGTGTCAACCGGAGCAGGTTCGGAGGGTCTGCGGCGCTGTTCGCCGCACTCTCAGGCCTCCCGGCCTCCCCTGTCTGTTCCCGCAAACACTACTGCTTGCGAGAATCCACTCATGATCGACGTCGCCATCTCGTCCTTCGACGACCTCACCCCCAAGACCGCGTACGCCCTGTGGCAGCTGCGCCAGGAGGTCTTCGTCGTCGAGCAGGACTGCCCGTACCTCGACCTGGACGGCCGTGACCTCGAGCCCGGCACGCGTCACGTGGTGCTGACCGACGGCGACCGGCTCGCCGGCACCGCCCGCATCCTCGACGACGGCGACGTGTGGCGGATCGGCCGCGTCGTCCTCGCCCCCTCCCACCGCGGCCAGGGCCTGGCGGACGTGATCATGAAGGCCGCCGTCGAGGCCGTCACCGACCGCGACATCGTCCTGGACGCCCAGTCACCCCTGGCCGGCTGGTACGCCAAGTTCGGGTTCGTGAAGGACGGCGAGGAGTTCCTCGAGGACGGCATCCCGCACACCCCGATGCGGCTCACTCGCTGACGGGGGCGAACAGCACGCTCGCCTCGGTCTCCTCACGCGTGGCGAGCCCGCGAGCAGCCAGCAGCTCCAGGTGGGCCTTGGTCTCCATGACCGCGAGGCCGGCGTTGAAGTAGTCGAGCTCGGCGAAGGCCCACTCGTGACGGGTCCAGCCGAGGTCGTTGGCGACCTCGAGGGCCGAACGTCGCCCGAGCCGCAAGGAGGCCAGCGACTGGGCGAGCCGCGACTCGTGATGGGCGAGGAGCTCGTCGACGCGGGCGTGCGACGAGGTCGCGACGGGGCCGTGGGCGGGCAGAAGCTGCAGGTCGGGCAGGGACCTGACCTTGGTCAGCGAGGCCATGAAGTCGCCCAGCGGGTCGACGACCGGCACCGGCTCGAAGCCGATCGACGGCGTGATCGTGGGCAGCACGTGGTCGCCGGCGAACAGGACCGAGCCGGCGACATCCGCGTAGACGTAGTGGCCCTGGGTATGGCCGGGGGTGTGCACCGCATCGAGGTCGCGGCCGGCCACGTCGAGGCGTACGTCCCCTTCCAGCCAGCGCGAAGGCATCCGCCAGTGCGAGAGATCGGGCAGCGGAGGCGGGTTGGCGGCCCACACTGCGGCCAGCTCGTGCGCACCGGCGTAGGCGAGCAGCCGGTCGGTCGAGATCCAGCCGTCGAGGTCGCCGTTGGTGAGCTCGAGCGTGGGCCGTTCGCCGGCGCCGAGCAGCACGTCAGCGCCGAACTCCTCACCCAGCACCGAGGCCAGGGTGTAGTGGTCGCGGTGCACGTGGGTGACCAGGAAGCGCCGGATGTCGCCGAACCCGAAGCCGAGCTTCTTCAACCCGGACTCCAGCGCAGTACGTCCCTCGGTGATCGCCCAGCCACCGTCGACCAGCGAGAGCCCGTCAGAGCCCTCGAGGACGTAGATGTTGACCGCCTTGAGCCCGTCCATCGGCAGCGGCAGCGGGATCCGGTGCACGCCCTCGGCGACCGTCCAGGCTCCCGGAGCCGACCAGTGCTCCCCCGAGTCAGGCGAGATGGCGGTGGCTGTCGACTGACTCATCAGACTCCTTCGGTCGGCCCTGACGTTCGACCTCTCCAGAGCCAGAGCAGACCCAGGATCGGCAGCAGAGCAGGAACGAAACCGTATCCGCTCCCGAACTTCGACCATACCGATGCATCCGGGAACCAGGACGGCACGACCAGGGACAGGACACCGACGGTGACGACGCCGGCCAGCTCGACCCACAGCATGATCTTCGCGAAGCCCGCGGAGCCGGCGGCCGCCCGGCGGATCGCGAACCAGCCGGCGACGTAGGTCGCGGCGGCGACCACCGAGAGCGAGTAGGCGATCGGGGCCTCGTCGAAGCGGGTGAAGACCTGCACCAGCGACCGGGCGCCCGCGGCGAGCACGAAGATCGCGTAGACGGTCAGCAGCACCAGGTGCGGACCGGAACGGGTCGTGGCGGGCGAGGTCGCGGTCATCGCACCATCATGACGCGTACGGCCACGACCCCCGTCGCCAGGGCCGCCGCCGCGATCACGCCCGAGGACCAGGTCGAGCGGTCCTCGCGCATCGTCTGCAGGGCGAGCGGCATCAGGCACACCAGCGCACCGAGATAGCCGAGGAAGGTCGACAGCGACTCCGGCTTGCGCCCGGCCGACCAGGCCGCCAGTGCGCCGATCGCGAGCACGACCGCCAGGATCTCCAGCATCCACCCGAGCTGGTCCAGCCACCTCGGCCGGGGCGCTCGCAGCGCCACCCCGAGGGCAGCCGCGATCGTCACGAATGCGGCATACCCGGCCACGATAAATGCGATCAGGGTGACGGCGTCCACGTGCCAATCTTCTCCAATGAGCTCCACACCTCCCGATCCGGGCCTCGTCGCACGCCTGCGCGCCGCCGGCTGCGTCTTCGCCGAGGACGAGGCCGCCCTCCTCGAAGCCGAACCGGTCTCCGAGCAGGAGCGAGAGGCGATGGTCGTACGTCGCGTGGCCGGCGAGCCGCTGGAGCTGATCCTGGGATGGGCGGAATTCTGCGGGCTCCGGATCCGGGTCGCGCCCGGGGTGTTCGTGCCGCGGCAGCGCTCGGCGCTGATGGTCGAGCTCGCCTGCCAGGCCGCCGAGCGAGGCACGGCCGTCAGGGTGCTCGATCTCGGCTGCGGCACCGGAGCCCTGGGCGCCGCGGTCGCGGCGCGGGTCCCGGGCGCGGAGATCTGGGCCACCGACATCGACCCGGCGGCGGTCGCGTGCGCGCAGACGAATCTCGACAATCTCGATCAACGGAACCGGCGGGTGCTCCTCGGCGACCTCTACGCCCCGCTCCCCCACGGCCTCGAGCTCGACGTGATCCTGGCCAACGCTCCGTACGTCCCCAGCTCCGAGATCGGCACCATGCCGCCCGAGGCCCGCGACCACGAGCACCACGTGGCGCTCGACGGCGGGGCGGACGGGCTCGACGTCCAGCGCCGGGTGATCGAGCAGGCGCCGAAGCATCTGGCGCCCGGCGGCGTACTCGTCATCGAGGCCGGCCAGGAGCAGGCACCGGTCACCGCGAGCCTGATGCGGGAGCAGGGACTCGTCGCGGAGATCCATCACGACGAGGAGCTCTACGCGACGGCAGTGACCGGGATCGCTGTAGGAATACCCGGTTGACCGGGTATTCCTACAGCCAAAACCGAGGCGTCCCTCTGATTGCACACCACCCCCGCAGTGTGCATTCAGAGGGACCTCCACAGGCTGGTGAATCCCCCCGGATCAGCCACCAACCTTGGTGTGTGAAGGTCGTCCACCCCCCACCGGTGGACGACCTTCTCGCCGATGAAACGGACCACCCACGGATCCATGACGCGGGTCGGGAAGAATTTTTTCGAGATTCCCGTCAGACTTCCGACATGGAGGCATTCGGGGTGACCCACCTGGTGCCGTTGTCCCTGCTCGCAGCGGGGATCGTGGCCGTGATCCGGCTGGGTCGAGGGCAGCGGGACGAGGAGAATCCGTCGCGGTTCTCCCGAGGATTCGCCCTCGCGATCCCGCTCACGACGATCCCGCTGCAGGGCCACGAGTGGGTCACCGACTTCGACCTCTTCATCGACCTGCCGCTCCAGCTGTGCGACCTGGCCTGGGTCGCGGCGGCGATCGCGCTGTGGACCCACCACCCCTACCCGACCGCGCTGACCTGCTTCTGGGGTCTCACCCTGACCACGCAGGGCGTGTTCACTCCGGACGTGATGGATTTCCCCGACGTCAGCTACTTCACCTTCTGGGGAATGCACCTGATGGTGGTGCTGGCCGCCGTCTACCTGGTCTTCGGAATGAAGCTGCTCCCGACCTGGCGCGCCTACGGCTGGACGGTCGCGACCACGGCGGCGTGGGCCGTCATCGCGTACGTCTTCGATCTGGCCCTCGACGCCAACTACGGCTACCTGCGCTACAAGCCGAAGTTCGGCTCGATGCTCGACCTGCTCGGGCCATGGCCGTTCTACATCCTCAGCGAGATCGCGCTGATCTCCTCGGTGTGGGCGCTGATCACGCTGGGGCTGCGGCTCTGGGCACGTCAGGAGGGGTCGACGAGGACCCCGGTTCGCTCGTAGTCGGCGAGGGCCGCGGCGTACGGCGCCAGGTCGATGCCCTTCTCGCTGACCCAGGCGTCGTCGTAGTAGGAGGAGCGGTAGCGCTCCCCGGAGTCGCACAGCAGCGAGACGACGCTACCCTCCGTGCCGGCCGCCACCATGTCGCGTACGACGCCCAGCGATGCCCACACGTTGGTGCCCGTCGAGGGGCCTACCGAGCGGCCCATCCGGTTCGAGAGCCAGCGCATCGTCGCGATCGAGGCCGCGTCGGGCACCTGGACCATGTCGTCGACGACCCCGCCGACGAAGGACGGCTCGACCCGCGGCCGCCCGATCCCCTCGATGCGCGAGGGCATCCCGGTGGCGTAGTCGGAGGTGTCCGTCTCCCAGCCGCCGTAGAAGGCGGAGTTCTCCGGGTCGGCGACCATGAGCTTCGTGGAATGGCGGCGGTAGTGGAGGTAGCGGCCGATGGTGGCCGAGGTGCCGCCGGTGCCGGCGGAGACGACGATCCAGGTCGGCACCGGGTGCCGCTCCTGCGACATCTGGTCGAAGATCGACTCGGCGATGTTGTTGTTGCCGCGCCAGTCGGTGGCCCGCTCGGCGTAGGTGAACTGGTCCATGTAGTGGCCGCCGCACTCGCGGGCGAGGCGCTCGGCCTCGGCGTACATGTCCGGCGCGCGGTCGACGAAGTGGCAGCGGCCGCCGTACCACTCGATCAGGCGCACCTTCTCCGCCGAGGTCGAGCGCGGCATCACCGCGACGAACGGAAGCCCGAGGAGCCGGGAGAAGTACGCCTCGGAGACCGCGGTCGACCCCGAGGATGCCTCCACGACCGTCGCGCCCTCGTGCAGCCAGCCGTTGCAGGTCGCGTACAGGAACAGCGACCGGGCCAGACGGTGCTTCAGCGAGCCGGTGGGGTGGACGGACTCGTCCTTCAGATAGAGGTCGATGCCCGGACACCCGGGGAGCGGAACGGCGTGCAGATGGGTGTCGGCGGAGCGCTGCGCGTCGGCCTCGACGCGGCGTACGGCTTCGTCGATCCAGGCACGATGGGAGTCAGAGAGGCGTGGCACCGCCCGAGCGTAACTCCACCCTGAGCTACCACCGATGGGTGCGGTGAGCCACAATGACAGACGGGGTCTCGACGAGCTCGACCACCGGAGACCGGTGTTCCAGGCAGTGAAGTTGCCCACAAGTTAGACCGATCTAAGGACCCCGATTAACCATTGCGGCCTCAAAAGCGAGACAAAAGACCTGTGGACGAACCTCTTGACGTAGTGCTGATCGGCGGCGGCATCATGAGCGCCACCCTGGGTGTGCTCCTCCAGGAGCTGGAGCCCAGCTGGTCCATCAAGATGATCGAGCGGCTCGACTCGCTCGCCGTCGAGTCCTCCGGCCCGTGGAACAACGCCGGCACCGGTCACTCCGCACTGTGCGAGCTCAACTACAGCCCGCAGAACCCCGACGGTTCGGTCGACATCTCCAAGGCCGTCAACGTCAACGAGCAGTTCCAGGTCTCGCGTCAGCTGTGGTCCTTCCTGGTCGAGAACGGCCGCATCCCGGACCCGGACAAGTTCATCCACACCGTCCCGCACATGTCCTTCGTCTGGGGCGCCGAGAACGTCGACTACCTGCGCAAGCGCTACGAGGCCCTCTCCGCCCACCCGCTCTTCCCCGGGATGGAGTTCTCCACCGACCCCGAGGTCATCAAGGGCTGGGCGCCGCTGCTGCTCGAGGGCCGCACGGCCAAGTCGCTCGCCGAGGAGCCCGTCGCGGCCACCTGGACCAACGCCGGCACCGACGTCGACTTCGGCTCGCTCACCTCGATCCTGACCCGCACACTGGTGGACAAGGGCGCCGACCTGGAGACGTCCTCCGAGGTCACCGACCTGCACCAGACCATGGACGGCTTCTGGCACATCTACGGCCGCAACGAGTCCGGCAAGTACCACCTCCGGTCGCGGTTCGTCTTCGTCGGCGCCGGCGGCTACGCGCTGCCGCTGCTGCAGAAGGCCGGGATCCAGGAGATCCGCGGCTTCGGCGGCTTCCCCGTCTCCGGTGAGTTCCTGCGTACGTCCAAGCCCGAGCTCGTGTCCCAGCACCGCGCCAAGGCCTACGGCAAGGCCGCCGTCGGCGCGCCGCCGATGTCGGTGCCCCACCTCGACACCCGCTACGTCGAGGGCAAGACCCACCTGATGTTCGGTCCGTACGCCGGCTGGAGCCCGCGCTTTCTCAAGACCGGCTCGCTCACCGACCTGTTCCTCTCGGTGCGGCCCCACAACCTGCTGCCGATGCTGCGGGCCGGGCTCACCAACATGGACCTCACCGTCTACCTGGTCAAGGAGCTGCTGCGCTCGCCGCGCAAGAAGTTCGACGACCTGCTCGACTTCTTCCCGGCCGCCGACCGCAAGGACTGGGAGCGGATCATCGCCGGCCAGCGGGTGCAGGTCATCCGCCCCGACGGCGTGCTCCAGTTCGGCACCGAGGTCATCACCGCCGAGGACGGCACCATCGCCGGTCTGCTGGGCGCCTCCCCCGGCGCCTCGACCGCCCCGGCGATCATGGTCAACGTCCTGCGCCGCTGCTTCCCCGACCGCTGGGACGGCTGGCAGCCGCAGCTCAAGACGATGATCCCGGCCACCGGTGCCGAGCTCAGCGCCGACCCGGAGCTCGCCGCCGAGACCTTCGCGCGCACCGACCGCCAGCTCCACCTCGGGTAGCGACAGCCGAATCTGCAGTTGTGGGCGACGAAACGGCAGTTTCGTCGCCCACCACTGATTTCTCGGCCCCCAGAACCACCTATTCGGCGGTGAGGCGGGCGGCGACCGCTGCGGCTTGGACCCGGATCTCGGGGATGGCGGTGGCCTCGTAGAGCGCGCCCTTGCAGGGCGGACCGACGGTCAGAAGACCAGGTACGACGCGCCCGTCCGCTCCGACGACCCGGCCGTCCTCGGTGACGTCGATGCCGAGACGGAGGGGGTCGGGGGCGATCAGGCTGCGCTTCTGGAGCGCGAGCAGGAGCGGGTTGTCGGTGCGGGTGATGTCGGGTGAGGGGCCGGTGCAGTTGATCACCGCGGTGACCTCGCGGTCGCCGTCGGCGAGCGTGACGACCGGTTTCCCGGCATCCGCCCGGCAGCCGAGCACCCCGCCGCCGAGGATCTCCAGGCGTCCCTCGGCCTGATAGGTGGCGAGGAGCGCGGCGATGCGCGGGGCCATGCGGTGGCGGCGTACCTCCCACTCGCGGGCGTAGACCTCTCGGAAGCGGCGGCGCTCGGGCTCGGGCAGGCGGCGCCAGATCGACTGGGTCGGGCCGCGGAGACCGTCGATGACGGCTCGCCAGTCGACGCCGAGGGCGGCGGCGTGCTCGATCTGGTCTCGTACGAGGCCGGCGATGCCGTCGGCGGTCAGCGGTCCCTCGGGGATCGGGGTCACCCAGGACGTGAACTGGTCGTCGACGTGGGGATTGGGGATCAGACCGTGGCGGCTCACCATGATCACCCGGCGGGCCGGGGAGTCGTCGAGCAGGGTGACCGTCGTATCGACGGCGGTCAGGCCGCTCCCGACCACGAGCACGGTCGCGTCCTCGGGCAGCGCGCTGATCCGCGGCACGTCCCACGGGTCCGACAGGTTCCACGAGGCCTCGGGCAGACCGTCCAGCGGCTGGGGCGGCGGGTTGCCGTACGCGAGGACGACGGCATCGGCGAGATGACCTTCATCGTCGTCGCTGGTCAGCACCCGGAAACCGCCCGCGACAGGCTCGACGTCGATGACCGTCTCGCCCACCGGCTGCAGCTTCCCCGGACCGGCCTCGGCCGCTCCGGCGAGCCGATCGCGCAGGTAGCGCGCGTAGTCGCGGCGGGGCAGGAAGTCGATCGGCCCGAGCTCGATGCCGGCCTCGGCCGCCCAGTCGAGCAGGTCGTCACGGTCGTCGGGGAAGCCCGACATGTTATTGGCCCGGACGTTGAGGAGATGACGGCGGTCGGTGGTCGAGTAGGCCACCCCGTAGCCGGGCTCTCCCCGTGACTCGAAGAGCGTGACCGACGCGCCTCGGCGGAGCAGGTTGATCGCGGTCAGCGTGCCGCTGGCTCCTCCTCCGATGATCGCCACCGTCGGGGTGGAGGTCGGCGTCGGCGGCGCGGCATCTGTCGTCACTCCGACAGGGTAACGGCGCTATCCAGGCTTTGTTCACCGGGTTACTCGTATATGTCCCGAAACCGCAAAAATCCATTTGCAAAGATATCTTTGCGGTCTACGGTTGGCCCATGGCAGCACGCGAGATCGTCCCCGGAGTCGACCAGCTCAAGGCCCTCACCCACCCCGTGCGCGTACGCATGCTCGGGATGCTCCGCATCGACGGACCGGCGACGGCGACCACCCTGGCCGCCCGCCTCGGGCTCAACAGCGGCGCGACGTCCTACCACCTGCGACAGCTCGCGCAGCACGGGTTCATCGAGGACGACGAGAGCCGCGGCAACGCCCGGGAACGCTGGTGGAAGGCCACGCACCAGATGACGGTGACCGGCGACAGGGCCGTGCCTGACACTGCCGAGGGGCAGGAGACCCTCGGCGCCTATCTGCAGACCGTCGTCACCCTCTACACCCAGCAGCTCCAGAAGGCGCTCGAGGAGCGCGAGCTCATCGCCAAGGAGTGGCGCGAGGTCTTCAACCTCAACGACCGGGTCCTCCGCCTCACCCCGAGCCAGGTCCGCCGGCTGCAGGAACAGGTCAACGAGGTCGTCTTCGGCTTCGAGGACGACCCCGACGGCGAGCCCGTGACGGTCCAGTTCCACACCTTCGCACTGCCCGGACACCTCGGCCCCGATCCCGAGAAGGACTGACGATGAAGCTCCCCCTCTACGGCTCGCTGGCCGCCGAGACCATCTCCCTGGTCGGCACCCGCATCTCGATGCTGGCGCTGCCCTGGTTCGTGCTCGAGACGACCGGCAGCCCCGCCAAGGCCGGCCTGATCGCGCTCTTCGAGATGACCCCGCTGGTGCTCAGCAAGATCTTCGGCGGCCCGGTCATCGACCGCATCGGCCCACGCCGCGTCGCGATCGCCTGCGACCTCGGCTCGGCCGTCGTGGTCGGCCTCATCCCGCTCCTGTACGCCGCGGCCCTGCTGCACTTCCCGATCCTGCTCGCTCTCGTCGCCCTCGCCGGCGCGCTGCGCGGCCCCGGTGACGCCGCGAAGGTGTCGATGCTCCCGCAGCTGGTCGAGGCGGCCGGTGTCCCGACGGAGCGGGCCACCGGGCTCTACTCGTTCGTCGAGCGCACCGCCTCGATGCTCGGCGCCGCCGTGGCCGGGCTGCTCATCGGGCTGGTCGGCGCGACGAACGCGATCGTGATCGACGCCGCCTCGTTCGCGCTCGGTGCCCTGGTGCTCGGCATGTCGACCGCCGCGCTGACGAGCCTCCCGGCCACGAAGCCCGCCGAATCGGCGGAGGACCCCGGTTCCTACCGCGCCCAGCTCGCCGAGGGCTGGCACTTCCTCCGCCGCGACCGGGTGCTCCTGGGGATCGCGTTCATGGTCGCGCTGACCAACCTCATCGACCTGGCCTGGAGCAGCGTGCTGATGCCTGTCTGGGGTCAGGAGCACGCCGGCCCGGAGACGATCGGGCTGCTGTTCGCGACCTTCTCCGGCTTCTCCGCGCTGGGATCGGCCGTGGCCGCGGCGCTGGGCGACCGGATGCGCCGCTACCCGACGTACCTGGTCTGCTTCCTCGTCACCGGGATCCCGCGGTTCCTGGTGATCGCGTTCGGGGCGCCGCTGTGGGTGGTGTTCATGGTGTTCGCGATCGGCGGGACCAGCAGCGGGTTCATCAACCCGATCCTCGGCGCGATCCAGTTCGAGCGGATCCCCGCGCACGTGCTCGGCCGGGTGATGTCGCTGATCTCGGCGTTCGCCTGGGGCCTGATGCCGCTCGGCGGGCTCCTCGGCGGCAGCCTGGTCTCCGCGTTCGGCCTGACCACGGCCCTGGTGGGCTGCGGGATCGCCTACTTCGTGGTCACGATGTTCCCCGCGGTCGACCCGACCTGGAAGCAGATCGAGCGCACGCCGAAGACGGCTAGCAGGCTTCCCGCAGCCGCGGGATCCTAGGGATGCCGCCGAGCCGCTTGTGGTAGCGGACCTGCTCGGAGTAGTCCTCCAGGAGCGTCCAGAGCGCCTTGTGAGCCGGCCAGGGGATGGCCTCGCCGGGAGCGGCCCACGTCGAGCCGAAGCCGATCCAGACCGGGACCCAGTCCTTGGCGCAGTCCCACTCGCCGCGCTTGGACATCAGCAGCTTGTTGCGAATCTGGAACGCGAAGCGCTGACCGTCCTTCACGATCGGCGCCGCGCACACCCGCCACAGCGGCATGTCGAGCGACATCAGCTCGATCTCGATGTCGCCGAGAATGCGCGGATCCACCAAGACCGTAGCGACGTTCTCATGCGGGCGCCTCATACACATCAACGCTAGCGGCGAGCGCCGACATTCGCGGCCGATCCGCCAGGAGCGAACATCGCGACCCGATTCGCCACCCCGCGGGACAGGGCGTACGCAGCGGGCCTATCATCCTCCCCAACTCGATCGGGCAGGGAGGCCCGAGGGAGGATCGAGGAAGGACCCTAGGTTGGCATCCCCGAGGCAGCCCCGAACGGGCGAAGAAGCCGAGAAACGCGCCGCGGAGCATCTGCATTCCCTCGGCTGGCCCGATGCCGCCCCCTCGGGCAGCACCGCGGCCGCCGACGTCGACATCATCGGCGGCCGGCCCGACAACGTCATCGTCGCGCAGGTCGTGCTCACCCGCGCGCTGACCGAGGCCCGCAGCGTCTGTGCCGTACGCGGCGCGGGCTACGCCTACGACGCCCGTACGGTCGCGCTGTTCAGCCGGGCCGGCTACACCCCGGACGCGGTCGAGTGGGCCGATCGGGTCCGGGTCGCGCTGTTCGAGTTCGCCGCCGACGGCTCGATCCGGCCACACGGGACGCACGCCGCCGAGCTGGTCACCACGGCCATCGCGCCGGCACCGCCGGTCATCGGCAGGGCGCCCGAGCCGACCCCCGGCCGCCACGTCGACCCCACCCGCACCGGGAGCTTCAGCTTCACCGCCAAGATCCCCGCCGTCCGGCCGCGCCGGCGGGCCGGGGACAAGGTCGAGGACAAGGTGACCCCGGATGTCGCGCCGGACCCGGCCCCGCCGTCCGTCGAGAGGGTGGCCGGCCCGCTGACCGGCCCGCTCCCGGCGTACACGACCATGAGCATCCCCAAGGCACCCACGCCGCCGGCCGACGAGCGATGGGTTCCCGATGGGCTCGGCCCGATCCTGGACTCGATCGCGCGCGCCCCACAGCTGCCGGTCGTGCTCGTCCTGGGCTCGGACCAGCGTGCCGAGTGGGTGCGGCAGACCTTCCGGGTCGCCACGATCACGGTGACCGACGAGAGCGTGCTGCCGATGCTGCTCTCGCTGGTGACGGGCCGGGAGTCGCAGTACGCCAGCGGCGAGTCCTATCACAAGGTCGACGGCCTCAAGCCCCAGGGCGAGCGGGCTCTGGAGTCCTGGCGGGCCTGGGAGGCCTACGACCGCGCGATGGCCAACTACCGCCGGGCGGTCTGAGACTGGTCGCTCATGGATGAGGTCGAGGTCGTCGTCGCCCATTCCGAGCGCGCGACGCTGCGCGTGGGTGACGTGTTCCTGAAGGTGGATGCCGATCAGGCGCGCATCGACGCCGAGGTCGAGGCGATCTCCCTGGCGCCGGTCCCGACACCGCAGATCCTGTGGTGCAAGCCGCCCGTGCTCGCTATCGCCGCGCTCCCGGGAACGACGCTCGGGCGTCTCGGCGGACCGGCGACCGGGTCACCGGCGGCGTGGGCCGCGGCGGGCGCGGCCATCCGGAAGCTGCACGACGCGCCGCTGCCGCCCCGGCGCGGCCGGGCGGGCCGGAGCAGCGGTGCCCTGGCGGCCGAGCTCGACGACGAGTGCGACGCGCTCGTGGCGACCGGCATCCTGCCCGCCGACCTGGTCGCGCGCAACCGCCAGGTCGCCGAGGCCGCGCTCCGGCCGTGGACCCCGGCGTTCACCCACGGCGACCTGCAGATCGCGCACGTCTTCGTCGACGGCGACGAGGTCACCGGCATCATCGACTGGTCGGAGGCGGGCCAGGGGGATGCTCTGTACGACCTCGCCACCTTCACGCTCGGACACGAGGAGCACCTCGACGACGTCCTCGCCGGTTACGGCACCGGCGTCGACCTCGAGGTGATCCATGCGTGGTGGTCGCTGCGTAGCCTGCTGGCCGTTCGCTGGCTGAGCGAGCACGGCTTCGACCCCTTCGCGCCGGGCTGTGAGGTCGACGTGCTGAGAGCCCGGATGTGACCCCTCAGCAGTAGCCGAGCATCTCGCCCAGCGCACGCCGCTCGCTGTCATCGGCAGCGAGCGACCAGCGCTTCTTGGTCTCGACCCAGCGGGCGGCGTACGCACACTGGAACCCCTTCCGCGGACGCCAGCCCGCCGGGTCGTCGTCGCCCTTGCTCATGTTCGTGGGGCCGTCGACGGCGAGCAGGTTGTCCAGGTCGTTGGCGAACGCGCGGCGCCGGTCCTCGGGCCACCTGCTCGCCCCGGAGCGCCAGGCCTCGGAGAGCGGGACGATGTGGTCGATCTGGATCGCCTGCGCCTGCCTCGGCTCCTTCAGGTCGGTGAAGGTCAGGGGCCGGCCGGTGTAGGGGTCGACCCACGTCCCGGCGAGCACGTCGTGGTCGCACCGGCCCTGCTGCCCGGTCCGCACCTCGACGGCGTCACGCCGCAGCACGTCGTCACGCTGGTTGCACCCGTTGCCGTCGGCGTCGGCCCAGCTCTCGCCGAACACCGAGCGCTCGTACGCAACCAGCCCCTCCGGCCGCCTCGCGACCGTCGCCAGCCCCGCGAGGTCACCGCGCACCTTCGCCACGTCGACCGGCCCGCCCACCGGAGACGGGACGTCGGTGACCGCCGGAGGCGGCGTGCTCCGGGTCGCCGGCGCCTCGTCCGGCAGCCACAGCGACACCGCCCACCCGGCGATCGCCAGCAGCACGACCAGGACGCCCAGCGACGTACGTCTCCCCACGGGATCGCATTGTGCCTGCGACCACCGACATCGACGGGCTCCGCCGCGAGGTATTACCGATCGATGACGGATGTGACGAGTCCTGTCGCCGGGCGCCTCGGCGCTGGCACAGTGAAGCCATGACTGGGTCGGAGATGGGACAGACACCTCGCGCCGAGGTCGGGGTGATCGGCGGGACGGGGCTCTACGAGTTCGTGAGCGATGCCGAGGAGGTGGTCGTCGAGACTCCCTACGGCGCTCCGTCGGCGCCGATCACGGTGGGCACGGTCGCCGGCCGGGCGGTGGCGTTCGTGCCCCGCCACGGCCGCTCGCACGAGTACCCGCCGCACGCCATCCCCTACCGCGCCAACCTGTGGGCGCTGCGGTCGCTGGGCGTGACCCAGGTGCTCTCCCCCAGCGCCGTCGGCGGCCTCCGGCCCGACGCCGTCGCCCCCGGTGACCTGGTCACCCCCGACCAGCTGGTCGACCGCACCTGGCGACGGATCCCCAGCTATGTCGAGACGGGCGCCACCCACGTACCTCTCGCCGATCCCTACTGCGCGCGGATCGCCAAGGCGTACGTGGCCGCCGACCCGTCCGTGAAGGTCGGTGGCACCCTCATCGTCATCGAGGGTCCGCGGTTCTCGACACGGGCCGAGTCGATCCACCATGCCGCCCAGGGCTGGACGCTCGTCGGGATGACGGGTGCCCCGGAGGCGGCACTCGCCCGCGAGCTGCGGATGTGCTACGCGCCGTTGTGCCTGGTCACCGACATGGACGCGGGTGCCGCCGAGGGCGAGGGGGTCGACGAGGACGACGTCTACGCGCTCTTCGCCGCCAACCTGGAGCGGATGCGCACGATCCTGGCCGACACGATCGGCGGCCTGCCCGACCCGGCCGGGTGCTCCTGCTCGACCTGGGCCGAGGGCAAGCAGCTCGCCTACGAGATCCCATGAGGGTCCTGCTCACCGGCTCCGCCGGCTTCATCGGCACCGCCATCGGGCGGACGCTGGAGGAGGCCGGCCACGAGGTCGTCCGCGTCGACGCGCTGCTGCCCATGGCCCACGGCTCCTCCGCCCCCGCGCCACCGGACACCCACCTGCTCGACGTACGCGACGCCGACGCGTGGGGTGACCTGCTGGACGGCGTCGACGCGGTCTGCCACCAGGCCGCCGTCGTCGGGGCGGGAGTGACGGTGGCCGATCTCCCGCTATACGCCGCCCACAACGACCTCGGCACCGCGGCGCTCCTGGCCGCGATGAGCGCGCACGGGGTCTCGAGGCTGGTGCTGGCCTCGTCGATGGTCGTCTACGGCGAGGGCCGCTACGTCTGCGAGACCCACGGCGACCGGGTGCCACCCCCGCGCTCGCGAGCCGCGCTCGACGCCGGCGACTTCGAGAACCACTGCGACCTCTGCGGCGGCGCGCTGACGTGGGGGCCGGTGGCCGAGTCGGCCCGCCTCGACCCGCGCAGCTCGTACGCAGCCAGCAAGGTCGCCCAGGAGCACTACGCCTCCGCGTGGGCCCGTCAGGCCGACGCGACCGCGATCGCGCTGCGCTACCACAACGTCTACGGGCCGCACATGCCCGCCGACACCCCCTACTCGGGGGTGGCCGCGATCTTCCGGTCCTCGCTGGAGCGGGGCGAGGCGCCGCAGGTGTTCGAGGACGGCGGCCAGCAGCGCGACTTCGTCCACGTCGACGACGTCGCCCGGGCCAACCTCGCGGGGCTCGAGGCGACCGCCGAGCGGTCACCCGGGACCCTGGCGGCCTACAACGTCGCCTCCGGGCACCCGGTCACGATCCGCGAGGTCGCGGAACTGGTCGCGCGAGGTGCCGGGCACGAGGTCGCCCCGGTGGTCACCGGGCGCTACCGGATCGGCGACGTACGCCATGTCGTCGCCTCCCCACAGCTCGCGGAGAAGGAGCTCGGCTTCCGCGCCGAGGTGCTGCCCGACGTCGGTCTCCCGGCGTTCGCGACCGCCCCGTTGCGTCCCGCCGCGGGGTGAGTCACCAGCTCGTGTGTAACAGATGCTCGACGAGCAGCACGGTGGCGAGCTGGAGCGCAAGACCCGGGCGGCGCCACCGCTCGGGCAGGAGGGCGCAGCCGAGGGTCAGCCAGGGGATGAACGGCAGCCAGATCCGCTCGACCTCGGCCCGGCTCATCTGGGAGGCATCGGCCAGCACGACCATGATCAGCGCCGCGGCGACCAGGACCACCACCGCCCGGTCGTCGAGCCGGCGCCGGGCGGCCCAGGTCGCACCGATCCCGGCGCCGACGAGCGGGCCGGCGCTGATCGCGAGCGCGGCCAGGTTCCCCCAGGTCCAGTAGGAACCGGGACGCTGGCTGGCGAGACCGTCCCAGTAGCGGTCGACCAGCACCGGGTAGGCCTCCCACCAGACGAAGCCGCCCGCGGCGAAGACGAGCACCACCCCGAGCGCCGAGACGGCGGCCACCGGCAGTACCCACCACCCCTGGACCCACCACCCCCGGCCCCAGCCCCACCGCCGGCCGCTGCCCAGCCACAGCACCGCGAGCGCCAGCACGCCGACCAGCGGGAGGCCGTACGACATCATCACCAGATAGCCGAGGAGCAGCCCGGCCACGACCGCCCACGGCCAGCCGCGGCGCGGGCCGACGCGGCAGCCGAGGGCCAGGCAGCACATCCCCCAGGCGGCGGTCACGGCCATCACCGCGTCGGCGGAGACGGCGAGGAACACGGCGGACGGGGTGAGGACGAGATAGGGGGCCGCCGCGCGCGCCCGGTGCTCGCTGCCGAGCACGCGGAGCGTCGTCATGACCGCGAGCGGCAGGGTCGCGGCGATCACGGTGACGACCAGCCCGGCGGCCAGGTCGCCGCCGAGGCCCAGCTTCACCAGGAGCACGAAGAAGAGCACCATCCCGGGCGGGTGCCCGGCGATGTGGACGGGCCAGTTGCCGTCGGGCGCGTCGTAGGGGATCCGGGCGACGTACTCCCGCAGCAGGCCGCCCACGTCGTCCACCGACCGGGCGGTGCCGAGGTACTCGGACGGGCTGCCGAGCACGCCGGAGATGCCCTCGGCGCCGTCGACGAGGGCCAGCGACGGCAGCCACACCAGCCCGACGGCGTACGCCACGAGGAGCAGGCGCCGCCACGGCAGCCGCATCGCGACCGGGTCGGCCCAGCGCACCGAGGCGGCAGCCAGGAGGACCGCAGGGATCGTGCCGATCCCCAGCTTGACCTGCGGAAACCCGTGGAGCGGCGGGAAGGTCCCGTCCTCGATGTGCACCCGGGGCCAGACCTGCCAGTCGAGGAGCGGCGGCACGACGACAGCCGTCCCGACGAGGGCGACCGTGACGACGAGCCCCACCATGGCGGCGCGGTGAGCTGAGGAGTTCACGACTGCGAGCGTAGGTCGGCGACGACCCGGCCGACGTCGCGCCACGGCCCCCGTCATCGGACCGTAAGATCTGCCGGCCCCATCGAGGGCGAGGCGTTCCTAGAGTCGATCCCATGGCCGAAACCCGCCCCGAAACAGGTCCCGGACCAGATCCGGAGACCGACCTCGTGCTGCCCTGCCGCGACGAGGCCGCCGCCCTGCGCGAGCTGCTGCCGCGCGTACCTTCCAGCCTCTCGGTGATCGTCGTCGACAACGGCTCGACCGACGGCACCGCCGACATCGCCCGCGCGCTGGGGGCGCGGGTGGTGTCGGAGTCGCGGCCGGGGTATGGGGCGGCGGTGCACGCCGGCCTGCTGGCCGCCACCGCTCCCTACGTCGTGGTGATGGACGGCGACGGCTCCTTCGATCCCGAGGCCGCACTGCCACTGGTCGACGCCATCAGGCGCGACGAGGCCGACCTGGCGCTGGGCTGCCGCCGGCCGGTGACGCCCGGTGCCCAGCCCTGGCATGCCAGGGTCGGCAACCGGCTCGTGCTGCGCGCGCTGCGGCGACGTACCGGGCTGCGGGTGCGCGACATCGCCCCGCTGCGCGCGGCCCGGCGGGAGGCGCTGCTCGAGCTCGGCGTCGAGGACCGGCGCTCCGGCTATCCGGTCGAGCTCCTCGACCGCGCGGCCCGCGCCGGCTGGCGGGTGCACGAGATCGACGTCGACTACCACCTGCGCACCGCCGGGACCCGCTCGAAGGTCTCCGGCTCCGTGCGCGGCAGCCTGCGGGCGGCGTACGACTTCTGGCGGGTGCTCGCATGACGCCGACGCTCCTCCTCGTCGCCAAGGCACCGGTCCGGGGCCTGGTGAAGACCCGGCTGGCGGCCGATGTCGGCGAGGCGGCGGCCACGGAGATCGCGGCGGCCGCACTGCTCGACACGATCGAGGCGTGCACGCTCGCGGTCGGACCGGACCGCTGCCGGCTGGCCCTCTCCGGCGACGTCTCCGCGGCGGTCCGCGCGGAGGAGATCCGCGCGGCCGTCATCGGCTGGACGATCACCCCGCAGCGCGGGAACGGGTTCGGCGAGCGGCTCGCGAACGCCCACGCCGACGTCACCGGACCGGTCGTGCAGATCGGGATGGACACCCCGCAGGTGACCCCGGCCGGCCTGCTGGCCGTGGCCCGCAGCCTGATCGCGGCCGATGCCGTCCTCGCCCCCGCCGAGGACGGCGGCTGGTGGGCCCTGGCGCTCCGCGACCCCGCGGCCGCCGGCGCACTGATCGACGTGCCCATGTCCACCCCCGAGACGTACGCCGCCACCCGGTCAGCGCTCCAACGACGGGGCCTTCGCGTCGCCGAAGGTGACCGGCTCCGCGACGTCGACCACGTCACCGACGTCGCCCCTGTCGCCGTGGCGGCCCCGCACACCCGCTTCGCCGCCGCGGCGGCCGAGATCGCGCGGGTGACCCGATGACGGCCGTGGCGGCGGAGTCGGCGTTCGCGCACGCCTTCGCCAGCGAGAAGTGCCGGGTGGTGAGCGTCGACGGCAGGGCGTCGCGGCTGCCGGTCGAGGACTGGACCCGCACCGCCGATGCCGCGGACCTCGCCCTGCTCTCGCACTGCGCCGGGCCGACGATCGACCTCGGCTGTGGCCCCGGCAGGATGACCGCCGCGCTCGCCGCCCGCGGCCTGCCCTCGCTCGGCGTCGACATCGTCCCGGAGGCCGTCGCCGAGACCGAGGCCCGCGGCGGTCGCGCCGTGTGTCGCGACGTCTTCGACCCCCTGCCCGGCGAAGGCTGGTGGGCGACCGCTCTCCTCGCCGACGGCAACCTCGGGATCGGCGGCGACCCGCTCGCCCTCCTCGCCCGCGTACGCCGGCTGCTGGTGCCGGGCGGCCGCGTGGTCGCCGAGGTGCACCCGCCGGGGACGCCGGGCGGCCCGCTGCTCGCCGAGCTGGTCTGCGACTGCGGCGGCGTCTCGCAGCTCCCGTGGGCGATCGTCGGCGCCGACTCGATCGGACCGATCGCTGCCGAGGTCGGGTTCGCCGTCCATCGGCTCTCACCCCTGCCCCACTCCCGCCGGACGGCCTTCGGACCGCTGTCCCGGACACCGCTGACGCCCACCGGCGAGCGGTGGGTGGCCGTACTCATGGAGGACCCGTCATGAGGATCCCGTCGGAGGACTCCTTCACCTCCCGCCTGCGCAGCGCCGCGGTCGCCGCCCGGGTCGGGCTGTGGCTCGGGATCTGCTTCGGGGTCGCGCTCGCGACCGGGCTGATCAGCCACTACGCCCAGGGCGACAGCCAGCCGGTGCCGCTGCCGACCAGCCCGTCGTGGCTCTACCAGGTCACCCAGGGCCTGCACGTCGTCGCCGGGACCGCCGCGATCCCGCTCCTGCTGGTCAAGCTGTGGGTCGTCTTCCCCAAGCTCTTCCAGCCGGTGCCGCGACAGGTCCGCGAGGCGCTGCCGACGGCGCTAGAGCGTGGCTCCATCGCGATCCTGGTCAGCACCTCGCTGGTCCAGCTCACGACCGGACTGCTCAACGTCGCGCAGTGGTATCCCTGGGGCTTCAGCTTCCGGACCACCCACTACGCGCTCGCCTTCGTCGCCGTCGGGGCGCTGCTGGTCCACATCGCGGTGAAGCTGCCGGTCATCCGCGACGCCCTGACCGGCGACGTCGATGACACCGCCCACGACCGTCCCAACGCCCGCGCCGCGGGCCCGGTGAGCCGCCGCGGGGTGCTGGTCCTGGCCGGCACCTCGGCTCTGGCCGCGGCCTTCCTCTACACCGCCGGCACCGTCCCCGGCGTCGGCCGTATCGCGGCGCTCTCCTCACGGTCACGCAAGCACGGCATCCCCATCAACCGGACGGCCCACTCGGCGCGGGTCGTGGCCGCGGCGAGCAGCTCCGCCTACCGCCTGGAGCTGGTCCACGGCGCGACCTCCCGGGCCCTGTCCCGCGAGGACCTCGTCGCGATGGAGCAACGGACCTCGACCCTGCCGATCGCCTGCGTGGAGGGCTGGAGCGCGACGGGCGAGTGGCGCGGCGTACGCCTCCGCGACCTGCTCGACCTCATCGACGCCCCGACCGGACGGGACGTGCGAATCCGGTCGATCCAGACCTTCAGCGCCTCCGCCGACACCGTGCTGCCGGCGAACTTCGCCGACGACGACCGGACCCTGATGGCCCTCGAGCTCGACGGCGAGACCCTCTCGATGGACCACGGCTACCCGGTCCGGCTCATCGCCCCCGACCGTCCCGGGGTCATGCAGACCAAGTGGGTCTCCCGGATCGAGGTGCTCTGATGAGAGGGATGCGCGGTGGGCTGATCGCGCTCGGCGCGGTCGGGATGGCGTACGGCGCCTGGCTGCTGCTGAGCCGGCAGGATCTCGGTCAGATCGTCGAGGTGGCGCTCTGGCTGGCGGCGGCGGTCGTGATCCACGACGGGATCCTGGCGCCCGCAGTGCTGGCGCTGGGCTGGCTCGGTGGCCGGCTGCTGCCGCGGGCGGTCGCGCGGGGTGCGGTGACGGTGCTGGTGCTGCTCGGGCCGATCGTCCTGGTCGCGATCCCGGTGCTCGGCCGGTTCGGCGCGAAGCCGGACAACCCGACGCTGCTGGACCGCGACTACACGCAGGGGCTGCTGGGGTTCGCCGTTCTGTGCGTGTGTGCCGGTGTCGCGGTCGCGCTCGGCGAACTACGCTCGCGACAGCGGACCGTCGAGGAGGAACAGAGCTGATGGCACGTGTGCTCGTGGTCGACGACGACCTCACCGTGCGTGAGGTGCTGGCGTCCTACCTGCGCGCGGGCTCGCACGACGTCGTCGAGGCGGGCGACGGCGAGCAGGCGCTGCGGGCGATGAGCGAGCGGCCCGCCGACATCGTGGTCCTGGACCTGATGCTGCCGGGGATCGACGGGCTGGAGGTGTGCCGTCGGCTGCGGCTGGCGAGCGAGGTGCCGATCATCATGCTCACCGCGCTCGGCAGCGAGGCCGACCGGATCATGGGGCTCGAGCTCGGTGCCGACGACTACGTCGGCAAGCCGTTCAGTCCCCGGGAGCTGGTGCTGCGCGTCGACTCGGTGCTCAAGCGCACCGGCCACTCCGGTGAGGGCGGCGTGGTCTCGGACGGCTCCCTCGTG
Organism: Nocardioides luteus; assembly: GCF_000960475.2. GTDB lineage: Bacteria > Actinomycetota > Actinomycetes > Propionibacteriales > Nocardioidaceae > Nocardioides > Nocardioides luteus_A. The sequence goes on from NZ_JZDQ02000009.1 coordinate 23,530, forward strand.
GTCGACGCCGACCGGCGGGTGGCGACGAACGCCGGAGCCGAGCTGGCGCTGACCACCCGCGAGTTCGACCTGCTCCGCTACCTGATCGCCCATCCCGGCAAGGCCTTCACCCGCGAGGACCTGCTCGAGCACGTCTGGGGCTGGACGATCGGCGACCGCTCGACGGTCACGGTCCACGTACGCCGGCTGCGGGAGAAGATCGAGTCCGACCCGACCCGGCCGGAGCGGCTGGTCACGGTCTGGGGCGTCGGCTACCGCTGGGAGCCCGCGGAGGTGGGCGCATGAAGTTCGCCGATGCCGCCCTGATCGCTCTCGTCGCCGCGGGTGCCGGTCTCGCCGTCGGCCTGGTCGGGCTGCTGGTCGCCTGGCTGACGCGGCGCTGGTCGATCCGCTGGCAGCTCACCCTGGTCGCCGCCGTCGCCGTGCTGACGGTGTTCGGAGGCGTACTCGGGATCGCGTGGCTCATGTTCCTCTCCGGCCACGACCTGCTGGTCATCACCGTGGTCACCTCGATCGCCGTGGTCGTGGCGATCCTGGTCGCGTTCGTCATCGGCTCCGCGATGGTCCGCTGGTCGGGAGCCGTCCAGCTGCAGGCCCGGCAGATGGCGCTCGGCGGGCACCAGAAGCCCTCCGAGAGCGGCCCGCGGGAGCTCCGGTCGCTGTCGGCCGAGCTCGCCGAGACGCAGCGACGGCTCGAGGAGGCGAGCGCGCGGGAGGCGCGGCTCGAGGAGTCGCGGCGCGAGCTGATCTCCTGGGTCGCCCACGACCTGCGTACGCCGCTGGCCGGCCTGCGGGCGATGGCCGAGGCCCTCGAGGACGGGATCGCCGCCGACCCGCACCGCTACCACCAGCGCATCCGCGTCGAGGTCGAGCGGCTGGCCCGGCTCGTCGACGACCTCTTCGAGCTCTCCCGGATCCAGGCCGGCGCGCTCACCCTGACGCCCGAGCCGGTCCTGCTCGGCGACCTGGTCAGCGAGGCCCTGGCCGGGGCCGACCCGGTGGCCCGGGAACGACGGGTCCGCCTCGGCGGCCAGGTCGAGGACGGCCTCGAGATCACCGCCGACCCGGCCAGCCTGTCCCGCGTCGTCTCCAACCTGCTGATGAACGCGATCCGCCACACCCCCGCCGACGGCACGGTCGAGGTGCGCTGCCAGCTCGCCCCCGGAGACGTACGCAGCGTCGACCTCAGCGTCAGCGACGGCTGCGGCGGCCTGGATCCCGGCGACATGGAGCGGGTCTTCGACCTCGGCTGGCAGGGCAGCACCGCGCGCACCCCGGCCGTGCCCGAGGTCACCGACGGCAGCAGCGCCCAGGGCGCGGGCTTCGGCCTGGCCATCGTCAAGGGCCTCGTCGACGCCCACCGCGGCAGGGTCTGGGTGGAGAACCTTCCGGCCGCGACCGGCTGCCGGTTCCACGTGCGCCTGCCGGCGTGAGTCACTCGACGGCGGAGCCCTCCAGCTCGTCGACGAGCACGAGGCCGCGCTCGGCCCAGGCGATCGCGGCGCGCGCCTGGTCGATCAGGCCGTCGTAGGCGAAGACCTTGTAGCGCACGATCCGGTCCCACTGGCTCGCGTCGTAGTGGTCCAGGCGGCGGGCCAGGGTGGGGTGGCTGCGGTCGACGAGCGTGGCACGGGTGGCCTCGAGCATCGCCAGGTGCTCGGTCCAGTAGTCGCGGAACTGCTCCAGCTCGGCGCGCGCGGCGCCCGGCTCGGCCCACTCCAGGTAGGCCGCCTTCAGGTAGGCCGGCTCCCGCTGACGGCGGATCTCGATGGGCGCGTCCATCCACTCCCGGAAGGCCTGCACCCCGGCGTCGGTGACGGCGTACTCCTTCTTGGTGCCCTTCTTGCCCCACGGCACGACCGTCGACTCGAGCAGGCCGTCGCGCTCCATCCGGTTGAGCTCCGGATAGATCTGGGAGTCGGGCGCGTGCCACACGTGGGCCACCGACTGGCTGAACTGCTTGGAGACGTCGTAGCCGGTCATCGGGCTCGAGGTGAGCAGGGCGAGCAGCGCATACCTCAGCGACATCGTGACCCCCTCTCCACGCGGTGACCGTGCCGCGAGCGTACCTGCCTCTTGTCACTCACTATAGAGATAGGTAGTTTGTGACGAGTACAACACCTATCCCCATAGGGAGTTCCCCATGACCATCCTGGATTCCCCGCCGATCACCGCGGCCAGCAAGATCTTCAACTTCCCCCGCAACGCCTGGTACGTCGCGGCCTGGGACCACGAGGTGACCGCCAAGCAGCCGCTCGCCCGCACCATCGCCGGCGTCCCGCTGGCGCTGTGGCGCAACAGCGACGGCCGCGCGGTCGCGCTCGCCGACGCCTGCTGGCACCGGCTGGCGCCGCTCTCGAAGGGCACGGTGCTCGGCGACGAGATCCAGTGCCCCTACCACGGGCTGCGCTACAACTCCGCCGGCCGCTGCACGAGCATGCCCGCGCAGGAGACGATCAACCCGAGCGCGATCGTCCCGTCCTACCCGGTCGTGGAGCGCTACCGCTACGTGTGGGTCTGGGTGGGCGACCCCGATCTCGCCGACCCCGCCGCCGTGCCCGACATGCACCAGATGGACTCACCGGACTGGGCCGGCGACGGCGAGACGATCTACGCGCCGTGCAACTACCAGCTGGTGCTCGACAACCTGATGGACCTCACCCACGAGGAGTTCGTGCACAGCTCGAGCATCGGGCAGGACGAGCTCTCCGAGGCCGAGTTCGAGGTGAGCCACGACGACCGCCACGTGACCGTGACCCGCTGGATGCGCGACATCGACGCGCCCCCGTTCTGGCTGAAGAACATGCGCGACAAGTTCCCCGGCTTCTCCGGGAAGGTCGACCGCTGGCAGATCATCCACTTCGAGGCGCCCTCGACCATCTGCATCGACGTCGGCGTCGCCAAGGCCGGGACCGGCGCCCCCGAGGGCGACCGCAGCCAGGGCGTGAACGGCTTCGTGATGAACACGATCACCCCCGAGACGGCACGGACGTCGCACTACTTCTGGGCCTTCATGCGCAACTACCGGCTGGAGAGCCAGACGATCACCACCCAGCTGCGCCAGGGCGTCCACGGCGTCTTCGGCGAGGACGAGGACATGCTGGCCGCCCAGCAGCGCGCGATCGACGCCAACCCGGACCACGAGTTCTACAGCCTCAACATCGACGCCGGCGGCATGTGGGTGCGCCGGATCCTGGACCGCATGCTGCAGGCGGAGGGTCTCCCCGCCGCCGCGGCCGCGAAGTGAGGCGGCCGCCATGGCAGTGAACACCCAGACCTGGTGGCAGCAGGGCCGCGTGGTCGAGACCTCCGACCTCGCCGAAGGCGTACGCCGGGTCGTGCTCGCTCCCGACCGACCCGTCCACGCCGCACCCGGCACCCACGTCGACCTCCGGCTCGACCTCGCCGGGCACGTCCGGAAGCGGTCCTACTCGGTCGTCCGCTCCGAGGACGGCGGCCGCCGGCTCACGCTCGGCGTCCAGCTGGCTCCCTCCTCACGCGGCGGGTCCCGGCACATGCACGGTCTCGCGCCCGGCGACGTCGTCGAGATGACCGGCCCGGTCCAGAGCTTCCCGCTCGGGGTCGGCGCCGACCGCTACGTACTGGTCGCCGGCGGCATCGGCGTCACCGCGCTGGTCGCGATGGCCGACGCGCTGCGCCGCCGCGGCGCCGACTACACGCTCGTCCTGGCCGGGCGGCGGCGTGCGGTCATGGCGTACCTGGGCGAGCTCGTCGAGGTGCACGGCGATCGCGTGCGGGTGTTCGTCGACGACGAGGACGTACGTCTGGATGTCGCCGAGCTCGTCGGCGAGATCGCCGGGTCGCCGGCCGCGGCGCGGACCGAGATGTACATGTGCGGGCCGATCCGGCTGATGGACGCGATCCGTCGCGCCTGGGTCTCCCACGAGCTGCCGGAGCCGAACCTGCGGTTCGAGACGTTCGGCAGCAGCGGCGCCTGGGCGGCCGAGGACTTCGTCGTGCACCTCCCCCAGCTCGACCGTTCGGTCCGCGTCGGCAAGGACAGCTCGATGCTCGATGCGCTCGAGGACGCCGGCGTCGACGTGATGTGGGACTGCCGCAAGGGCGAGTGCGGGATCTGCCAGGTCAAGGTGCTCGACGTCAGCGGCCGGATCGACCACCGCGACGTCTTCCTGAGCCAGCAGCAGAAGGAGACGTACGCGTCCTTGTGCCTCTGCGTCGCCCGCGCCGCCCGCGGCGACTCCGCCGACGCGGATGCCGCCGAGCCGGCGGCCGTGACCCTGCATCTTCCGTGAACCCCCACCCCGAAAGAGACCCGAGATGAACCTCCGTGCGCGCATCGACGCCTCCGCGATGACTCCCTACCAGTGGATGGTCGTCGCGCTCTGCGTCCTGCTGAACTGTCTGGACGGATTCGACGTGATGGCGATGGCCTTCACCGCCTCCTCGCTGACCGAGGAGTTCGCGCTGAGCGGCTCGGAGCTCGGCGTACTGCTCAGCGCCGGCCTGGTCGGCATGGCGGTCGGCTCGCTGGCGCTGGCCCCGGTTGCCGACGTCATCGGCCGCCGGCCGCTGATCCTGATCAGCGTCGGCCTGGCGACCGCCGGGATGCTGCTCTCCGCAGCCGCCCCGTCCGCCCTCCTGCTCGGCCTCGCCCGCGTCATCACCGGGCTCGGGGTCGGCGGCATTCTGGCCAGCACCAACGTCATCGCGAGCGAGTACGCCTCGGCGCGCTGGCGCGGTCTGGCGATCGGCCTCTACACGGCCGGCTACGGCATCGGCGCCACCCTCGGCGGTGTCGCCGCGCGCGGCATGCTCGCCGACCTCGGCTGGCGCAGCGTCTTCGTCGCCGGCGGCGTCGCGACCGCGATCGCGCTGGTGCTCCTGGTCGTGCTCCTGCCCGAGTCGGTCGACTTCCTGCTCCAGCGCCGGCCGCGGCAGGCCGTCGAGCGGATCAACCGGATCCTCAGGCGGCTCGGTCAGGCCACCGTCACCGCCGACTCGCTCGGCTCGGCGCTCGTGTCTTCGACCCGGCGCCGGAACGGCAACCCCGGCGTGCTGCTCGGTGCGGACCTGCGCCGCTCGACCCTGCTCATCTGGGTGGCGTTCCTGGCGACGATGTTCGGCTTCTACTTCGTCAACAGCTGGACCCCGCAGCTGCTGGTGACCTCCGGGATGGCCGAGGCGGACGCGGTCACCGCCGGCATGATGCTGGCGCTGGGCGGCACCGCCGGCTCGGTGCTCTACGGCCTCGTCGCCTCCCGGCTGGACAGCCGCCTGGTCCTGATCGGCTTCACGGTGCTCTCGGCGCTGACGATGGTCGTCTTCATCACCAGCACGGCGCTGCTCACGGTCGCGCTGATCATCGGCGTGGGCGTCGGCGCGCTCATCAACGGTTGCATCGCCGGCCTCTACACGATCACCCCGGCCGTCTACGGCACCGAGATCCGCAGCACCGGCATGGGCTGGGCGATCGGCATCGGCCGGATCGGGGCGATCCTGTCGCCGATGCTCGCCGGGCGCCTGCTCGACGCCTCCTGGACCCCGGTGAACCTGTATGTCGGCGCTGCTGTCGTCGTCGCGATCTCCGCCGTCGCGCTGCTCTTCCTGCGGAGCGGCCGGGCCGCCCGGCCGGTTCCGGAGGTCGCGTCGGCTTAGGTGGCGCGTCGGGTGTGGCGAGATAGTCCAGGGAGTTTCCGTCGCTCTACTGGGCGGTAACCGACGGAAGCTCCCTGGACTATCCCCCGCCAGGGGCGCGCGGGATGCAACCGGGACCGGCCGTGAAGCGTCTGGATCGGCAGAACGCCCGCTCGGGGCGTACGACCGACGAGGAGCCACCCATGACCACATCCCGCCTTCACCTCCGCGCCGTGCTCGCGGCGACCGCCGTGGTCGGGCTGCTCGGCCTGGCCGGGTGCGGGAGCGATCCCGCGCCGGCCGCCGGATCGCCCACGCCCCTACCTTCCTCGGTGCCGTCCTCTGCGCCGTCTTCCGAGCCCTCCGCGACGCCCACCCCGGCTCCGTCGGAGGTCCCGGTCTCCGCGACGCCGTCGGCCGAGCCGACGCCGCAGCTCGACTGGGGCGGCCCGCTGGCGCCCGGGGCGTTCGGGAAGATCAAGGCGGAGGGCAACGTACGCAGCCTGGTCGATCAGGGCTGGATGACCCGCGACACCGCGCGCGAGGACGCGTGCGAGGGCACGCACTGGAAGTGGGCCGACCAGCTCGGTGACGGCATCGACGTCACCTACGACCAGCAGGGCACCATCGGCTCGTTCGGGATGAGCAAGCCCGTCCTCGAGACCGCCCAGGGCGTCACGATCGGCGACACCCTGATGGTGCTCAAGGACGTCTACGGGACGGGCTCGGAGAAGACCAATGACTACGGCCAGACGACCTGGGTCGTCCAGGACGGCGACCGCTGGATCGGCTTCCTCCTCTCCGGCAACACCCGCGACGCGAAGATCGAGTTCATCGAGGTCTCCGTCGGCCGCCAGCCCGGCCTGCTCCGCGACGGCTGCTGATCCTTCGACGTACGGTGGAGGCGACCGGATCCGTTCTCGTGGAGGTATCCCATGTCCCGTCGTACGACGGCTGCCGTGCTCGCAGCCGGTTGCCTGCTGACTCTCGCCGCCTGCGGGGAAGGCGCCGACCCTGACCCGGGTGATCGCGACGAGGTGAGCGCGAAGCTCGCCGGCCCCGACGGGAAGAAGGTCGGGACGGTCGAGATCGAGGAGGACGACGGGGCCACCCAGATCAGCGTCCGGGTCAGTGGCCTCTCGCCCGGCTACCACGGCTTCCACGTACACACGACCGGCAAGTGTGAGGCCGACAGCGCGGCTCCGGACGACCCGTCGAAGACCGGTGACTTCCTCTCCGCGGGTGGTCACCTCAACCCCGACGACAGCGCCCACGGCGAGCACCTCGGCGACCTGCCGGCGCTCCTCGTGAACGAGGACGGCACCGCCAGCCTGGAGTTCTCCGGCCCGTTCACGCTCACCGACCTCCGGGACGCCGACGGCAGCGCGGTGATGATCCACGAAGGCCGGGACAACTACGCCAACGTCCCGGAGCGGTATGCCCCCGAGGGCCCGGACGAGGACACCACCAAGACCGGCGACGCCGGTGACCGGATCGCCTGCGCGGTGATCGAGGCGGGCTGACCCTCGCCGAAATGAGGGGACGTACGCAGCGCCGGGCCGCAGACTGGGGCGGTGACCACCGAACTCACCCCGACCGACATGGCTCACCTGCGACGCTGCCTGGAGTTGGCCGCGGAGGCGCTGACGGACGGCGACGGGCCGTTCGGCTCCGTCCTGGCCGACAGCGCCGGCACCGCGCTCCGGGAGGGGCGTAACCGCGAGCACTCGACCGGCGACCCGACGGCACATCCCGAGATCGAGCTCGCCCGCTGGGCGGGCATCGAGCTCGACCCCGCGACCCGGGCGGGCGCGACGGTCTACACCTCCGGCGAGCACTGTCCGATGTGCTCGGCCGCCCACGGCTGGTCCGGCGTCGGACGGATCGTCTACATCGCCTCCTCCGAGCAGCTGACGCGGTGGCGAGCGGGCTGGGGCGCCTCCGAGTCGCCCGTGCGGGCCCTGCCGATCCAGGAGGTCGCACCGGCCGTCGAGGTCGTCGGCCCCGTGCCCGAGCTGGTCGAGGAGATCCGTGCGCTCCACCAGGCGGCCGCCGGAGCCTGATCGGCGCGGTGTAACCGCCAACACACTTTTCTTGCATTGACTGCAACTTGCACTCAGTGCAAGAATAGTGGCGTGCCCACCTCTGCCCCGCCTCCGAACGCCCGCGAGCGTCAGAAGCGGGAGCGTCGGCTGGCGCTGATCGAGGCTGCTCAGCGACTGGTCGGCGAGCGTGGGCTCGATGACGTCACCGTGGAGGAGATCAGCTCTGCGGCGGGGCTGTCGACGCGTACGTTCTTCAACTACTTCGACTCCAAGGACGACGCGGTTCTCGGGATCCAGGAGATCGAGCTGGATGCCGAGGTGCGCGCACAGTTCGTCTCCGGCGGGCCGTCGGGGCGGCTGATGAGCGACCTGGAGGCACTGGTGGCCGGCTTCCTCAAGGACGCCGCTCCCAACATCGAGCAGGTCGAGCGAGCCATGCGGCTGCTGACCTCGGAACCCCGCCTCATGCAGCGGCACGTCGCCTGGCACCAGCGCATCGTCGGCGAGTTCGAGGAGCTGCTCTCCGAGCGTCGCAAGGCACGACCCTCCCCCGTCGACGACGACACCATCGGGATGGTCGCCGGACTGCTGATGCGGTCCAGCGCACTCGCCTGGGCGCGGTCGGGCTACGAGGGCGATGCGGCGGCGCATCTGCCCGAGGCCGTCGCCCAGCTCCGCCTGCTCCTCGACGACTAGCCGCAGACAGCCTCAACTCTCGGGATCCTCACGTCACACGGCACCCGTGTGTCCTCACCTCGTCAACTCCTGCCTGAAAGGTCCAACCCATGAGCCACACGGTCGCGCCCGACGCGCCCGACAAGCCGCTGGTCGTGCTGACGCCGCGTACGATCTGGCTGATCTTCGGGGCCCTGATGGCCTCGATGTTCCTCTCCTCCCTCGACCAGACGATCGTGAGCACGGCGATGCCGACGATCGTCGGGGAGCTCGACGGGGTCGAGCACCAGGGATGGGTAATCACCTCCTACATCATGGCGATCGCGATCGTGATGCCCCTGTACGGAAAGTTCGGCGACCTGTGGGGTCGGCGCTGGCCGTTCCTGTTCGCGGTCGCGCTGTTCACCCTCGGCTCGCTCCTCGGCGGGATGGCGCAGACGTTCCCCGAGCTGGTCGCCGCCCGCGGTCTCCAGGGGCTCGGCGGTGGCGGGCTGATGATCCTCTCGCAGGCGATCATCGCCGACATCGTGCCGGCCTCCGAGCGCGGCAAGTACATGGGCCCGATGGGTGCGCTCTTCGGTATCTCCGCGGTGATCGGGCCACTGCTCGGTGGCTGGCTCACCGACGGTCCGGGCTGGCGCTGGACCTTCTGGATCAACGTCCCGGTCGGGATCATCGCGCTCGTGGTGGCCTGGTACGCGCTGAAGCTGCCCTCGCACCGCTCCGGGCGTCCGGTCGACTGGCTGGGGATCATGTTCATGGTGCTCTCCACCTGCGGCATCGTGCTGCTGACCTCGTGGGAGTCGCTCGGCCACGACGGCTACGACTGGTCCTCGCCGCAGCTGCTCGGCGTGCTCGTCGGCACCCTGGCCTCGGTGGCCGCCTTCATCGTGACCGAGACCCTCGCGCCCGAGCCGCTGATCCCGCTGCGCCTCTTCAAGAACGCCACCTTCACCGTGACCACCCTGATCGGCCTGGTGCTCGGGATGGGCATGTTCTCGGCGATGGCGATGCTGCCGACCTTCCTGCAGATGTCGACCGGTGCCTCGGTCACCGGCTCCGGGCTGCTGATGCTGCCGATGATGGCCGGCCTGATGCTGACCGCGATCGTCTCCGGCATCGCGATCTCGAAGACGGGTCGCTACAAGATCTTCCCGATCGTCGGCCTGGCCGTCACCGCGGCCGGGATCGCCTGGATGACCACGATCACCGGCGACATGTCGATGGTCGTCTTCGGGCTGATGATCTTCGTCCTCGGCGCCGGGATGGGCCTGGTCATGCAGACCATCGTCCTGGCCGTGCAGAACGCTGTCGACCCGCACGAGCTCGGCACCGCGACCTCGGCGAACAACTTCTTCCGGGAGATCGGCGCCACCGTCGGCACGGCCCTGTTCACCACCGTGTTCACCACGAGGCTGACCGACAACTTCGAAGGCCTCGCCGAGAAGATGGCCTCCTCGGGGATGATGCCGGCGGACGGTGCCGGGTTCTCCGGCGGGAGCCTCACGCCGGCCGCCGTCGACAAGCTGCCCGAGCCGATCCACGGCTGGGTCGTCGACGCCTTCGCCGAGGCGCTCGCCCCCGCGTTCTGGTACCTCGTGCCGCTCGTCCTCCTCGGCTTCGCCCTCGCGCTGTTCCTCAAGGAGGTCAAGCTCTCCAACGAGGCCGGCATGGTCGCCCGCGGGGAGGCTGTCGCCGGCTGAGTCGTTCGGAAGGTGGGTCCTGACCAGCGGTTTCTGCCGGTCAGGACCCACCTCTTTGACCGCGTACGGCTCACCGGAATCTCCATCTGGGCACGACCGCGGACGCCTGACCACGAAGTGGGTCATTTGTCCAGGACTATTGACCCACCCTGCAGGCAGCGGGCATCCTCCGGGTATGACTTGGGTCACCTGGAGGACTGCGACGGCCACGGCGGCGGTGACGGTCGCCGCGCTCGGACTCGCGGCGGCACCGCCTTCGGCGAGCGGAGCGACGACCGTCCCGTCGAGCACAGCACGGGCCACGACCGACCGAGGCGAGGACTTCCTGGTCGGCCGTGGCATCGCCGACGTCACGGGTGAGGTCGCCGAGACCGGGATGATGGGCTACGCCGACATCAGCCAGGTCAGCAGCGGCCTGCACATGCGGCAGCGCGCCCGGGCCTTCGTGATCGCCGACCCGGAGTCGGGCGAGCGCGTGGTCCACGTCCTCGCCGACGCCGGCATGATCTTCCAGAGCGTCCGCGACGCCGTGCTGGCGAAGCTCGAGCAGCGCTACGGCGACACCTACACCGAGCGCAACGTGATGTTGACGGCCACCCACACCCACTCGGCGCCCGGCGGCTTCTCGCACCACACGCTCTACAACATCACCACGCTCGGCTACCACGGCAAGACGTTCCGGGCGCTCGTCGACGGGATCGTCTCCTCGATCGAACGGGCGGACGCCGACCTCGCCCCGGCCGAGCTGAGCCTGTCGACCAGCGAGCTCACGAACGCCAACGTCAACCGCTCGAAGACGGCGTTCGACCGCAACCCGGAGGCCGACAAGGCGTACTTCCCCGGTGGCGTCGACACCCGGAGCACCACGCTCCAGGTCCACCGAGGCGGCGACCTCGACGGGGTGATCAACTGGTTCCCGGTCCACGCCACGAGCATGTCGACCAACAACACCCTGGTGAGCCCGGACAACAAGGGCTACGCCGAGTACGCCTGGGAGCGGCTGGCCAGCGGCGTCGACTACGTCGAGGACAGCGACGACCCCGACGTCGTCGCGTCCTTCGCTCAGACCAACTCCGGCGACATGTCGCCGAACCTCAATCTGCACCCCTCCGACGGCCCGACCACCGACCAGTTCGAGAACACCCGGATCATCGGCACCAGGACGTACGACGCCGCCCGCCGCGGGCTCGACGACGACCGCACCCTGACCGGAGGCGTCGACTCCCGGATCGTCTACGTCGACCTCGCGAACACCGCCGTACGTCCCGAGTTCACCCCCGACGGGAAGCCGCACACCACCTGCCCGGCCGCGCTCGGCGCGGCGTTCGCGGCAGGCAGCACCGAGGACGGCGGCGGCGGGCTGCCGATCTTCAAGGAGGGCAAGGACGGCGGCAACCCGGCGGTCGCCGCCATCTCCGAGGCGCTCTACACCGCGAGCCCGGCACTGCGCGCGTGCCAGGGGTCGAAGGAGATCCTGCTGCCCGTCGGACCGCTCGACATGGTGCAGCAGAAGCTGCCCGTGCAGCTGGTCCGGATCGGCGACCTCTACCTCGTCGGCATGCCCGCCGAGGTGACCGTGGTCTCCGGCCTCCGGCTGCGCCAGGCGGTCGCCGAGGCGGTCGGCACCGACATCGACCACGTGCTCGTGCAGGGCTACGCGAACGCCTACGCGCACTACCTGACGACTCCGGAGGAGTACGACGCCAAGGAGTACGAGGGCGCCTCGACCCTCTTCGGGCGCTACGAGCTCCCGGCGTTCATGCAGACCGCGGCCGACCTCGGTGCCGCGATGCGGGACGGGGTCGACGTACCGCTCGGCGAGAAGGAGCGCGACCGCAGCGCCGAGCAGTTCCCGTCGCTCCAGGGTGCGGTGGTGGCCGACGCACCACCCCTCGGAAAGGCGTACGGCGACGTGCTCACCGCGCCGGGGGCGACGTACCGTCCGGGCGAGCAGGTGAGCGTCACCTTCGCGGGCGCGCATCCGAACAACGACCTGAAGCACGGAGGCAGCTACCTCACGGTCGAGCAAAGCACGCCGGACGGCTGGCGGCGGATCGCCGACGACGGCGACTGGTCGACGAAGTTCCACTGGGAGCGCTACGGCATCGCCGCGTCGAAGGTGACGATCGCCTGGGACGTACCTGACGACGTGGAGCCCGGCAGCTACCGGATCCGCTACTTCGGCGACGCCCGGAGCCTGCTCGGGAGCGTCCGGTCGATCAGCGGCACCAGCCCGACGTTCTCGGTGGTGGGCCGATGAGGTCCGCAGCGTTGGGCGTCGCGGCGGTATGTGCCGTCGCCGCCACGTTGCTGCCCGGCCCGACGGCTCCGGCGGCCTCGGCAGCGCCCCCGCCACCCGACCTGAGCATCCTCACCCACAACGTCGCGATGCTCCCGACGATCCTGGGTGGGAAGGCCAACGCCACCCGCGCCGGCCTGTTCGCGGAGGCCGACCACCTGCGCGGTCACGACGTGGTGGTGCTGGAGGAGGCGTTCGACAACGGCCCGTCGGACACCCTGAAGTCGCGCCTGTCCAGCCAGTATCCCCATCAGACGCCTGTCCTCGGCCGCTCCCGGTCGGGCTGGGACGAGACGCTCGGGTCCTACTCGTCGCTGACCCCCGAGGACGGCGGCGTGACGATCCTGAGCCGGTGGCCGATCACTCACCGCGTCCAGTACGTGTACGCCGACGGGTGCGGCGCCGACTGGTTCTCGAACAAGGGCTTCGTCTACGCCCGGCTCGACGTCGACGGCCGTCCGGTGCATGTGGTCGGCACCCATGTTCAGGCCGAGGACTCGGCCTGCTTCGGTCGCGGCGCCGACGTCCGGGCCGAGCAGTTCGCCGAGCTCGACGGTTTCCTCGACGGGCTCGCGATCCCGGCCGACGAGCCGATCGTGATCACCGGCGACCTCAACGTGGTCAAGGACTCCCCGGAGTACGCCACCATGCTGACCGCGCTCGACGCCACCGCCCCGACCTTCGCCGGGCACCCCTACAGCTGGGACCCGGAGACCAACCCGCTGGCGAGCTCGGGCGGGCGGGAACAGCTCGACTACGTGCTGTTCCGGAGCGGCCACGCACAGCCTCGCGGATGGACGAACACCACCCTGACCCCGACGTCCCCGCCGTGGAGCTCCGGCGGCACGACCTACGCGGACTACTCCGACCACTATCCGGTCCTGGGAGGGACATCGTGACCTGGCAGAACTGGGCCGGCACCGAGCGGGTCACCCCCGCTCGCGTGGCGACGCCCGCGACGACCGACGAGGTGGCGGCCGCCGTCAAGGAGTCCGCCCGCGACCGGCTGAAGGTCCGGATGATCGGCTCGGGGCACTCGTTCACGGGCGCGGCGGTCGCGCCCGGCGTACAGCTGCGGCCGGACCGGCTCGACGGGGTCCGCTCGGTCGACCGCGACTCCGGGCTGGTGACGGTCGACGCGGGCATCCCGCTGCACCGGCTCAACCCGATCCTGGCCGGGCACGGGCTGGCGATGGAGATCCTCGGCGACATCGACCGGCAGACCCTCGCCGGCGCGATCTCGACCGGCACCCACGGCAGCGGCGCCGCCTTCGGCAGCATCTCGACGCAGGTATGCGGCCTCGAGCTGGTGCTCGCCGACGGGTCGGTCGTGCAGTGCTCGGCGACCGAGCGGCCCGAGCTGTTCGAGGCCGCGCGGGTCTCCTTCGGCGCGCTCGGCGTGATCACCGCGGTGACGCTGCAGTGCGTGCCGCTCTACGCGCTGCGGGCGGTCGACGCGGCCGCGCCCCTGGAGGAGGTGCTCGACGGCGTCGACGAGCTGGTGGCCGCCAACGACCACTTCGAGTTCTTCTGGTTCCCACACACGACGACGGCCCTGACCAGGAAGTTTCAGCGGCTGCCCGGGGACACCGAGCTGCGCCCGATGAGCCGTTTCGTCCGCACCCTCGACGACCGGATCGTCACCAACATCGGCTTCGAGGCGATGCTGCGCGTGGGCACCCGCTTCCCGCGCCTGGTTCCTGCGATCACCCGCTTCGTGACCAAGGCGATCTCCGCACGCGACTTCACCGACCTGGCTCCGAACGTGTTCGCCTCCGACCGGGACGTACGTTTCCGGGAGGGTGAGTACTTCGTGCCGCGCGACGCCCTCGTGCCGGCGCTGCGCGAGCTGAAGCGGTGGGTCGACACCCACGACGAGGCGGTGTCGTTCCCCTTCGAGGTCCGGTTCGTACGTCACGACGACATCTGGCTCTCGCCGGCCTACGAGCGGGACTCGGCCGTCGTCGCCTTCCATCAGTACCACCGGATGCCGCACGAACGCTGGTTCGGCATCTGCGAGGACGTGCTCGGCGCCGCCGGCGGCCGGCCGCACTGGGGCAAGATGCACCGGCTCGATGCGACGTCGCTCCGGGAGGTCTATCCACGCTTCGACGACTTCGTCGCGCTCCGCGATCGGCTCGACCCGGCCGGCACCTTCGCCAACCCCTATCTGGACCGCGTGCTCGGCCCGGCACCGGAGGCCCGACGATGACTTTGACCCAGCGCTCCGGCCCTGCCCGTACGCCCTGGCCGGACCTGCTCGCCGCGACCGAGCACCTGGACCCGCCGTTCGCCGTCCTGGACGTGGCCGCGCTGCGTACCAACGCCCACCAGCTGGTCCGCCGCGCCGCCGGGAAGCCGATCCGGGTCGCCAGCAAGTCGATCCGGGTGCGCTCGGTGATCCGGGACGCGCTCGAGGTCCCGGGGATGTCCGGCATCCTCGCCTACACGTTGCCCGAGGCGCTCTGGCTGGCCGAGGAGCACAAGGACGTCGTCGTCGGCTACCCGACCATGCACCGCGAGGCGCTCCGTCGGCTGGCCAAGGACGAGGAGCTCGCCTCCCGGGTCACACTGATGGTCGACAGCCCCCGGCATCTCGACCTGACCGCCGCGATCGTCGGGCCGGACGGCCCTCCGATCCGGATCTGCCTCGAGCTGGACGTCTCGCTCCGGCTCGCGGGCGGCCGGCTCCACCTCGGCGCCCGCCGCTCCCCCGTGCATTCGCCGGAGGACGCGGCCGCGCTGGCTCGTGCGGTCGCGGCCCACCCACGTTTCCAGCTGGTCGGCCTGATGGGCTACGAGGGCCAGATCGCGGGCATCGGCGACAACCAGCCGCACCTGAGCCGCTTCGCGGTCCGGGCGATGCAGCGCCGGTCGGCCGCCGAGCTCGCCGAGCGGCGGGCCGCCGCGGTCGCCGCCGTACGCAGCGTGGCGCCGCTGGAGTTCGTCAACGGTGGCGGCACCGGCAGCCTCGAGCTCACCGCTGCGGAGCCCGCGGTCACGGAGGTGGCCGCCGGGTCCGGGCTCCTGGCGCCGCGCCTGTTCGACTTCTACACCCGGTTCCACCCCCAGCCCGCGGCGTACTTCGTGCTCTCGGTCGTACGCCGCCCCTCGCCTCAGCACGCCACGGTGCTCGGCGGCGGCTGGATCGCCTCCGGCGCCGCCGGCAAGGACCGGCTGCCGACGCCGGTGTGGCCGCCGGGGCTGTCTCTGGTCGATCAGGAGGGCGCCGGCGAGGTGCAGACGCCGCTGGTGGGCGACCGGGTCGACGACCTCGACATCGGCGACCACGTCTGGTTCCGGCACACCAAGGCCGGCGAGCTCTCCGAGCACGTCGACGAGATGGTGCTGGTCGACGGCGACCGGATCGTCGACGTGGTCCCCACCTACCGCGGCGAGGGAAAGACCTTCCTCTGACCGCCGGGCGGTCAGGAGCCCTGCACGACCAGCCCCAGCAGCTGGGTCGCCGCCAGGTCGATCGCCGCGCCGGCGGTCTCGGCGTCGCCCTCGTTGAGGTAGAGCAGGGTGAGGCCGTCCACGATCGCGGTCAGGTAGCGCGCCAGCACCGCCTCCTCGACCGCCCAGGTGACCCCGGTGCTGGCGGCCAGCGTCTCGATCACCTGGGTGTGCGCGTCCAGATAGGTGCGGTACTGCTTCCGCGCGAACTCGGCCAGGGCCGGGTTGCGGGTGGCGTACTGCGTCAGCTCGTACGTCACCCGGTGCTCGTCGGGGTTGTCCAGCACGTGCTGCCAGTAGGACGCCAGCCCACCCCGCAACTTCTCCTCCAGCGTCCCCGAGCCCTCGATGATCTCGAGCGCCGGCGCCAGCGTGTGGCTCGTGATCGTGGTGATCACCTGCTCCAGCAGCTCCTCCTTGGAGCGGAAGCAGTAGTGGAAGGCACCGAGCGCCATGTCCGCCTCGGCCACGATCGAGCGCGTCGTCGCCTGGGCGACCCCGTCGCGCGCCATCACCCGGATCGCGGCCTGCACCAACAACCGTCGACGCTCATCCGCTGACACCCTCACCACGTGACCAAGACTAGCGTCCAAGTCACAGACCGGGTCAGGTCAGGCCGAAGGTGCTGGAGCGGCGTCCCGGGGCGGAACCGACGGTGAGCGCACCCCGGTCGTGCTGGAGGTAGTCGCCGCGGTCCGTGGCCACCTGCAGCGAGATGCCGCCCTTGACCGGGATCCTGCGGAAGCTGGCCTCGGCAGCGTACGCCGGGCCCGGCTCGACCGGGTCGATCCGGACCGTGCCGCCGGTCACCCGGACATACCTGTCGGGGAAGTTGACCGACTGCAGCGACTCCGATCCGTCGCCCGCGAGCCCGGGGACGAACCGGAACTGGCTGTCGGCGAGCTCCCGCGGGGCACGGTCCACCCGCACGGCGTAGTCGTAGTGGCGTACGAACGAGCCCGGCGCATCCAGCGGGGTGAGCCGCACGATCGGCCCGCCCTTCCCGACCGGCACGCCGAACATGGGGGTGCCGTCCTCGTGCCACACCACCTTCTGCACGCGCGCGTGCCGGTTCGGGTCGTAGAGAGGATCTCCGGTGATGTCGCGGTAGTCGCGGGCGTGGTAGACGAGGACGTCGGTCACCCCGTCCTCGGCGACCGTGAACGAGTTGTGCCCCGGGCCGTACTGGCCGGTCTGCGCGTTCGTCATGAACACCGGATCGGGGCTCTTGGTCCACGATGCCGGGTCGAGCAGGTCGGCGTCCGCGGACGCGGTGAGCAGGCCCATGCAGTAGCGCGCGTCGGTGGCGCTGGCCGAGAACGTCAGGAAGACACGGCCGTTGCGGACCAGCACGGCCGGGCCCTCGTTGACCTTGTAGCCCTGCACCTCCCAGCTGCGGGTCGGGGTTGCGATCCGCGCCGGGAAGGTGCTGATCGCGAACGGGGAGCTCATCTCGGCGATGTAGAGGCTGGTGTTGACCGCGATCTCGGGCTCGCTCTGCGCCCAGACCAGGTAGCGGCGGCCGGCGTGCTCGAAGGTGGTGGCGTCGAGCGCGAAGCTCGCCCACGGCGTGACGATCTGCCGCGGCGTGCCCCAGCCCGCAGGGTCACGCGGGTCGGCGAGCGTCGACTCCATGACGTACATCCGGATCCGGAAGACGTCGTCGGAGTCGCCGGCCGCGAAGTAGACGTACCAGCGGCCGTCGATGCGGTGCAGCTCCGGCGCCCAGATGTGGCCGCCCATCTTCCCGCTGGCCGGGCGGCGCCAGATGACCGACTCCGCCGCGGTGGCGAGCCCGGCCAGCGAGGCCGACCCGCGGATCACCAGACGGTCGTACTCCGGCACGGAGCCGGTCAGGTAGTACATCCCGTCGACGGGCCGGGTGACGAACGGGTCGGCCCGGCGCTCGACCAGCGGGTTGAGGGTCGGCACGCCCCAGATCTCTGCGTCGCTGGGCATCGATCCCGCCGGGACGGCGACAGCTGGCGCGGCGTAGCCGGCGAGCGCGGCCGCTGCCCCGAGGCCGACCCCGGCCTGCAGGAGGTGACGCCTGCTGAGGCCGGCTCGGAGGGCGAGGTGGTTCAGGTGGTCGGACATGGGTGCTCCCCTACCGGGTCTGGATGCGGATGAAGGTCACGGAGTACGGCGCGAACGTGCGCGTGAAGCTGCTGTCCACGCCGCGGATCGTGCTCGTCACCGGCTTGATGGGCTGGGCCGTACGCGTGTTCTGCTCCTCCGGGTCGCCGCTGATGACGGTCATCTGCGCCCTGGAGGCGACCTTGACGCCGAGGTCGACGCGGGTGACCGCCGGATCGGCCTGGGCGTTGACGACCTTGACGATCAGGTCGCCGGTCGCCTCGTCGCGGGTCACCACCTGCGCGAACGGCTCGGTGACCTGGTCGTCGTCGAACTCCTGGAAGAGCTGGCCGTCGAGGAAGAGCCGGACATGGGTGCCGCGGACCTCGACCCGTACGTCGTAGGTGCGTCCGGTCTCGACCGAGTGGCCCTCCCGGGCGACCAGGGTCTCCTTGCCACCGTTGGTGGCCTTCTCGACGACCGTGCGGGTGTTGTTCCAGCCGCCGATGTTCCACCAGTAGAAGTTGCCGGAGTCCTTCACCCCGAACGCGACCAGGAAGCCCTCGGCGCCCGCCAGCTTCTTCGCCTCGAGCTCGAGGTCGTAGTCGCTCGCGGTGATGTTCGCGGCCCTGACCAGGGTGTCCTGGGCGGTGGCGTCGGTCTGGGTGTAGGCACCGTCGACGACCGACCAGGTTCCCCGGTTGGCCAGCGGGCTCCAGCCCTCGGCGTCACCGTCCGCGAAGTCGTCGGCGAACAGCTCGGTCCCGTCGGGTGCGGTGACCGACACGTCGTCGTACGCCACGGAGGTGGCCCAGGTGGAGAGACCGATGCCGCCGGTGATCGGCTTCGGCTCGATCACCTTGCCGGACGCCTCGCTGGGGACGACCCGGTCACCGACGTTGTTCATGAACAGCTTCTGGACCTGGTAGTTCGCAGAGCTCCAGGACTGGTCGTTGTCGAACCAGATCATGTCCGGGCGCCACTGCACGTGGTCCACGTTGGCCAGCAGCGGGGCGTAGGAGGCCAGCCGGACGACGTCGGCGTTGCGCTCGAGACCCGTCATGTACGCCGCCTCGGACAGCGCATTGAAGAGCTTGTTGTCCTGGGAGGCGTACTCGCCGAGGAACACCTTCGGCCCGTTGCGGTCGTAGCTGTCGTACCGGTCGTTGTTCTGCAGGAACCAGGTCGGGGAGTTGTAGTAGTGCTCGTCGACCATGTCGACACCCGCGGCCCGGTTCTGCGCCCAGTGCTGGTCGAACAGCGCACCCTGGTCGTCGGGGCCGGAGTTGCTGATGATCGTGATCTCCGGGTAGCGCGCCTCGATGGCCGCACGGAACTTCGCGAAGCGCTCGAAGAACTCGGCCGGCAGGTTCTCCTCGTTGCCGACGCCGAGATGAGTGAGCCCGAACGGCTCCGGGTGTCCCATCTTCGCGCGCAGGGCGCCCCACTCGGAGTCGACCGGGCCGTTGGCGAACTCGATGAGGTCGAGGGTGTCCTGGATGTGGCGCTGCAGCAGGGCCTCGTCGTCGGTGGCGCGGTTCTGGCCGCAGCCGGTGACCAGCGCCGGCACGACCGGCAGCGGCATCGCCCCGATGTCCTCGGCGAACTGGAAGTACTCGAAGTAGCCCAGTCCGTAGGACTGGTTGTAGCCCCAGAAGTTGGCGTTCGTCGCACGCTCCTCGACCGGGCCGACGGTGTCCTTCCACTGGTAGGCCCGGGCGCGCTGCCAGGCGGAGGATGCGTCGTAGCCGGACATGCTGCCGGTGTTGACGAGGCAGCCACCCGGGAAGCGGACGAACTCCGGTTTCAGCGCCGCGATCTTCTCGGCGAGGTCCTTGCGCAGCCCGTTCTCCCGGCCCATGAAGGTGTCCTCGGGGAGCAGCGAGACCATGTCGAGGCGCAGCGTGCCGACTCCCTCGCCCTGCAGCCACAGCCGAGCGGAGTCGGTCGTGGCGCTCGCGGTGAAGGTGCCGGCGTACTTCTTCCAGGTGTCGCCGTTCACCTGGAGCCGGACCGGATCCGCGTACGCCGTGGCGCCGGTCTCGTCGCGCAGCGACACGGTCAGCGGCGTACCGCCGGCGGTGTCCGAGCGCGCCCAGACCGAGAAGTCGTAACGCTTCCCGGCCTCGAGCGCGACGCCGTTGTTCCAGCCGCTGTTGGAGACCCCGTACGTGCCTCCGCCGGTGTTGGCCAGGGACAGCTGCAGGTAGGTGCGGTTGCGCTCGTTGAGCCGGGAGCCGTCGTTGACCGGGGTGGCGGTCCCGGCGCCGCCGCCGACGGCTCGCGGGGTCCACGCGGTCAGGCCGGTGTAGGACCGGTTGTCGACCGGCAGGAACTCGAACGACCGGTTCCGCACGAGCTCGGCGTAGAGCCCGCCGTCGGCGGCGTAGTTGATGTCCTCGAAGAAGACGCCGTACATGGTGTCGCTGATCTCCGGCCCGGACTCACCGGCGTGGGCCGTGATCGTGTAGTCGGGCTCGGGTACAGCGGCTCGGCCGTCGGCGCCGAGGCTGGGCGTGGCATGGGTCAGGGGCAGGGCCAGGACGGTGGCGGCGGACAGGGCGGTCAGCAGACGGATGCGATGCACGATGGTCTCCTCAGGACACGCGGTAGACGGTGCGGATGCGGTCCAGCTCGGCCTTGGTCACCGGCAGGACGGTCCCGTGGCGGGGACGGCTGGGAAGCAGGTAGTCGCTGGAGATCGAGAAGCTGCCCGAGTCCAGGTCCGTCGTCTCGAACGGCACATACCCGCGGCCGCCGAACTCGTCGATGAACAGGTACCACTTGTCCTCGGTGTTGGACTTGAAGATCGTCGGCCCCTCGCCCCGGTCGACGCCCGGGTTCTCGGCGGTCGCCTTGCCGATGCACTCCGCGACGAAGCTCCAGTCCAGGTCGAGCAGCGAGGTGGCCTTCTCCTCGACGATGAACTTGCTGCAGGGCGTCGTGGAGGTGTTGTTCCGCTCGTCCTTGGTGAACCGGTAGTAGGTCCCTGCGTGCTCGACGACGGTGGAGTCGATCACCGAGTAGCCGGGGTCGATCCACACCTTCGGCTCGCTGAAGCTCCGGAAGTCCCTGGTGGTGACGTAGACCATCCGGTTGTGGGTGTTGCCGGCATGCTCGGGGTCGGACTCGTCGTAGAGCTTCGAGGCCCAGAAGACGACGTACGAGCCGATCCCCTCGTCGTAGTAGGCCTCGGGCGCCCAGGTGTTCCCGGCCTGGGGCGAGGAGACGCGGACGTGTCGCTGCTCGGACCAGTTCACCAGGTCCGTGGACTCCCAGATCTCGATGTAGCGGCTCCCGCTCCGCTGGGCTGCGTCCCAGTTGCCGTTGCCGTAGATCTTGAGGTCGGTGGCGATCAGGTAGAACTTGTCACCCTCCGGGGAGCGGATGATGAAGGGGTCGCGTACCCCCTTGTCCCCGTACTGCGACCGCAGCACCGGCTGGCCCCCGTTGAGCTCGTCCCAGTGCAGCGGGTCGTTGCCCCGGCTGGCGGCGAGGTAGACCTGCTCGCCGTCGGCCGTCCCCTCGCCCGTGAAGTAGGCGAAGGTGTAGCCCTCGAGCGGCTCCTGCTTCGGGAGCGGCAGCACGGTCAGCCGGAACTGCCGCTTCTCCTTGACCTTGCCGAGGCTCACGGTGGCGTTGAGCGCCAGGCGGACCGCGTTCTTCCCGTACGCCGGACGGTGGACCTCGCCGGTCGGGGTCACGACCTCGGGCTCGCTGGAGGCCCACCTGACGGTGGTGCCGTGCAGACCCTGGGTCGGCAGGGTGATGTTGCCGCGGATCTCGTCGGCGTCCCAGACGCGGAGCGCGGCCGTGGCGCGAGTGACCTTCTCGGCGTCGCTGATGTCGGCCGGCACGTCGACCGTGAACTCCTCGGACCGGCTGGCGGAGCCGTGGGTGGCGGTGGCGGTGAGCGTCACGGTGGCGTCGGGGCTGCCGTAGGGCGGGCGGGTGACGTCACCGGTCGCGGAGACGACGGCAGGGTCGGAGGAGGCCCACGAGAAGGTGGAGCCGTTGGGGCCGCCGCCCGGGAGCGAGAGGTCACTGACGACGCGGGACGTGTCGCCCAGCTCCAGCCAGGCCAGGTCGCGCTCGACGCGCTGCTCGTCGGTGACGTAGCCCAGGTCGTGGACCTCTGCCGCCGTCAGCGCGTGGTCGTAGATCCGGAAGTCGCGCACCTGACCCTTCAGGTGGCGGTCAGCGCTGTAGACGGATCGGCCGAGGTAGTTCGCCGTCGTGACGCCGTTCCCGATCTGACCGGGCGTGATGGTCACGCCGGTGCGGCGGGCGACCTCGACACCGTCCTCGTAGAGCACCGCGGTGCCGTCCGCGAGCGTGTAGCTGATGGTCTTCCAGGTGTCTCGGGCGAGGTTCCGACCGGCCGTGACGGTCTGCTCGGTGCTCCAGTTGCCGGTGGCGATCGACGTCCGGTAGGCGTTGCCGGTCGTGAACAGGTAGCCGTTGCCCGACCCGTTGGAGCCGGTGTTGCCGAGACCCCAGATGAAGTACGGGGTGGCCTGGTCCGCGGCGATCTTCACCTCGAGCGAGACGGTGATCGACGTCAGGCCGGCCATCACGTCGTTCGGCAGCTTGACGTACCCGTCGGTGCCGCCGAGAGAGAGTCCCTCACCGCCGAGCCAGGTCGTGTCGCCGACGACCGTGGCGTCGTGACCGGTGCCCGACTGGTCGACGACCGTGGTGCCACCGGTCTGGTCGAGCGGGTAGTGGACGACGAGCCCCGTATCGCTCGCACCCTGCGCCGGGGCCGTGGTCGCCAGGCCGGCCAGGATCAGGGGGAGCGACGCGAGCGCCGTCAGGGTGCGCGCCAGATGCCGCCGGCGCGGGTCGTGTGCGGTCGGTTTCGACTGGTCCATCTGCGCGCTCCAGGGGTCGTCTTCGGGCCGGGGCACCACCCGATGTGACCTCAGTCACATCGGATGTGAGCGCTAACATAAGCAGCCGATCGGGGCGCCCGTCAAGAGAACCGGACCGATCCGCACCGCCGCGGACGCCTGCTCAATGGGCCTTCTACCTGCCGATCCGGCGGTAATCGGACGTCGCAGGATCGCCCGTCGCGAAATCGTTTTCCGGCATCACGTCACACCTGGTTCACTGACCCGGTGGCATCCTCCCCCGGCTCCCTGTGGCACACCCTGATCCATCTCCGCGGCAACCCGCGCGCCTGCGTGTGGACCGAGCCGATGTGGGGCCTGTCGATGGCTCTGGTGCTGCCCTATCTCTCCGTCTTCATGCTCACGCTCGGCCTGCACGACGCGCAGATCGGCCTGCTGGCGACCGCCGGGATGATCTCGCAGGTGTTCTTCGGGCTCGCCGGCGGGATCATCACCGACCGGATGGGTCGCCGGCTGACGAACGCTGTCTTCGACGTGATCGCCTTCGTGATCCCGTGCCTCATCTGGGCCTTCGCTCAGGACTTCTGGGCCTTCCTGGCCGCGTCGCTGCTCAACGGCGCCCTGCAGGTCACCGCGAACGCCTGGGACTGCCTGATGGTCGAGGACGCCGAGCGCGACCAGATCACCGGCATCTACTCGCTCGTCCGGGTCGCCGCCGACTGCTCGGCGCTCTTCGCCCCGATCGCCGCCTTCATGGTCGCGCAGTTCGGCCTCGAGCCGGCGGTGCGGGTGCTCTTCATCAACGCCGCGGTGGTGATGCTGGCCAAGATCATCCTGCTGTACGCCGCCTCCACCGAGACCCGCCGAGGGCTGATCCGGATGGAGGAGACCCGGCACGAGAGCCTCTGGCGGCTCTTCGTCGGCTACCGCGAGGCCGCGCGGCTGCTCGGTCGCTCGCACGGCTCGCTCCTGGCGCTGGCCATCGCCGCCCTCGTCGCGGCGGTCACGCTCGTCAACGGGACGTTCTGGCAGCTCCTGGTCAACCAGCACCTGCACGTGCCCGACCCGGTGCTGCCGTTCTTCCCGATGGTGCGGTCGCTGCTGTCGGTGCTCTTCCTCTTCACCCTGATCCGCCGGCTGACCTCGGGTCACGACCTCAAGCAGGCGACCCTGTGGGGCTTCGGCATCTATCTGGCGGGCCAGCTCGTGCTCGTCGCGATCCCGGCCGCCGACGGTGACGCCGACATCATGACGTACGCGCTTCTGGGGGTGTGCCTCCTCCTCGACAGCTTCGGCGCCGGGATGCTCTTCATGCTCTCGGAGTCGCTCGTCGCCTTCCACGTCGACGAGGCCGAGCGGTCACGGGTGATGGCGCTGCAGCGCACCGCGGTGATGCTCGCTGCCGCGCCCTTCGGCTGGATCTCCGGGTGGCTCTCCGGCATCGACCGTACGTATCCGTTCTGGCTGACCAGCGCGCTGCTGGTGATCGGCGTGATCACCACCATCGTCTGGTGGGCCGGGCCTCACACCGAGCCGTCGGTCGAGGCCGTGTCGGCGGATCACGCCTGACCTCGGGCGGCCGCCGGTCGCTCAGGGGCGGCTGGGGTCGATGTGGTGACGCCGGGCCAGGAGCACGACGCCGGTCACGACGTACGCCAGGATCCCCGCGAGCGACCCGAGGTAGGCGCCTTGGTCGACGAGGATCGCGGTGCCGGTGAGCAGCGAGAAGTCGAACAGGCCGTGGATCACCGAGTTCACCGCGTTGGTGCCGGCTCGGCGACGGGTCAGGTAGAAGAAGTAGCCCGCCAGGCTCACGATGAGCGCCTGCGGGATCGCGTTGGCACCACGGCCGACCGCGTTCGAGAGATGGACGACACCGAAGATCAGGCTGGACCACAGCGCGACCTTGCCCTCGGTCAGTCCGTGCTCGCGCAGCGTCGTGACCCCGAGGCCGCGGAACATGCCCTCTTCGCCCCAGCCGACCAGCTGGGTCGCGAGCAGCAGGACGACGATGTATCCGCCCGTCTTCTCCGACAGGGCGCCGTAGTCGATGGCCAGCAGGATGCACACCACGAAGATGACCGGTACGACGATGACCCAGCGGCTGACGGGACGGTCGTCGCGCAGCACCGGCCGCAGGCGACCCAGCACCGCGGCGGCCCCGTAGACGAAGGCGAGCGCGACGCCCAGCGGGATCACCATGGTGATCACGACGCCCTTCGTCGTGGTCATCGGGTCGTCGCCGACCTCGACCAGCGCCTTCATCAGCATCCCGCCGCCCTGGATGATCGCCAGGTAGGTGACCACCAGCACCGCGAACAGCCCATAGCTCAGAGGCGTGCGGGTCCCCGCCGGTCGATCGTGGCCGGATGCCGCGTCCGCCGCACCGGACTCCGGAATCGTCATGGCCTCATCCTGCCGGACCCTCTCCGCCGCCGTGCCGGAATCCGCTACGCAGCCGGGGGCTGGTGTGCGGTCCTGGACGCCCTCGCGACCGAGTGGGGGGTACTCCAGCAACATGGGCGTCCGGACCGCACACGGAAGTGATAGCACGCATCTGCCAACGGGCGCTGACAAACGTCGTCAACTGGTAACGACCACGCTCGACCTGGCGTCCGACAGGCGGCAGAGGTGGCGATCCGGCCTCCGAAAATCAAGGAACCCCGGTCTTTGCGCCAGCGTTTTCGCTGGTGAGACCGGGGTTTTGCGGAGCCGCCTGTCGGAATCGAACCGACGACCTTCTCATTACGAGTGAGACGCTCTACCGACTGAGCTAAGGCGGCGTACCGTCATCCGTTACCGCATGAAGCGGCTCTGGTTGAGCGGACCGGATGAGTGTACCGAGACTGCGCGCTCGACACTAAAACGGTGCGCCTCGACCTGCTCGTCGATGGTGATGCGGGTGGGCTTGCCCTTGCCGATCAGGCGGCCCAGGCGGCGAACGCCGTGCTTCATTACTTGCTCTACTCCCCTAGGAACGTGAATCAACCACCGGCTGCGGACACAGTGTTGGTGATTCAATGATGACCGTCGGCGACTCATAGAGGTAGACGATCTTTCCTTGGAAAGACATAGGATGACTCTATGTTGTCGCTGCACCAGCTCCGCGTGTTCCTCGCGGTCTACGAGCATGGCTCGCTGACCGCGGCGGCCGATGAGCTCGGCTATGCGCAGCCGTCGATCTCGGAGCAGGTCAGGAGCCTGGAGCGTACGCTCGGCGTCCAGCTCTTCCGCCGGGTCGGTCGCGGGGTGGTGCCGACCGCGGTGGCCGACGAGCTGAGGCCGCACGCGGAGCGTACGGTCGCGGCCGCCGAGGACGCGCGCAAGGCCGTGCAGGCGGTGAAGCAGTTTGAGACCGGGACGATCCGGTTCGGGATGTTCGGGATCGCGCGGCTCTACGGCGGGGCCGGCCTGGTGGCCGACGTGCTCGACCGGTATCCAGGCGTACGCGTCGAGCTGATCGGTCAGAACTCGACCGAGGTCCAGGAGGATCTGCGGCGCGGCCGGCTCGAGGCGGCGATGCTGCTGGTCGGCAGCGTCTCCGGACCGGGGCTGAAGGTCACGCCCGTGGCCCGCGACGAGCTCGTCTACATCTCGGCCGACCCCGCGCACCTGGCGACGCCGGTCACCCCGCACCGGCTCTCGCTGGCCACGCTGGTGATGGCCGACACGACCTGGAGCGCCGAGGACCCCACC
This sequence comes from Nocardioides luteus, assembly GCF_000960475.2. Classification (GTDB taxonomy): domain Bacteria; phylum Actinomycetota; class Actinomycetes; order Propionibacteriales; family Nocardioidaceae; genus Nocardioides; species Nocardioides luteus_A. The sequence goes on from NZ_JZDQ02000009.1 coordinate 49,949, forward strand.
CGGGTCACGATCCGCAACCTGCTCCACGAGACCGGCCGCAACCCACCGAGCCGGGTCGAGGTCGAGGACATCGAGACGGCGGTCGAGCTGGTGGGGATGGGGTACGCCGACAGCGTCATCGCCAAGGGAGCAGCCGAGCAACTGCTCCCCCGGCTGGCACCGAAGGCAGGGTGGGTGTCGCTGCGGCCCCGGACGTACGACACCTTCGCCATCGTCCACCGCACCGACGCCACCCTCTCCCCCGCCGCCACGCTGATGATCGAGCTGGCCACCAAGCGGATCCAGGCCATCGCGGACCCGGTCCACCGGCGCTAGCGGTGCGAAGGCTCAGGTCACTCGCAGCCGTAGCCGTCGTTGTCCCGGTCGAGAGCCCACGGGTCGGAGCTGTTGTTGATCCGGACCGGCTTCTTGTAGGCCGGGATCTCGCCGCAGTCGCGGTCGTTGGCCGAGGTGGCGTTGTAGACCTTCTCGCCGTTGGCGTAGGTGTAGTCCAGACCCGAGACGCGCTTCCTCAGGTAGAACGACGCGGACACGTCGGCACGCCGGTTGGCGTCGCCGGCGAACTTCCAGCGGTAGTAGCGGCTGACCTTCGGCGTCACGATGACGGCGCACTTGCCGTAGCGGTTCGTGACGCAGGAGGTCACGCTCATCCAGCGGCCGCTGGCCCGCTTCTGCAGGTGGATGCGCTTGCCCTTGATCGGGTTGCCGCCCGCGGTCAGCTTGCCGACGGGGCGGTAGGACTGCGTCCCGTACTTGTTGGCGGAGACGTTGACGACCTTGGTGACGACCTTGGCCGAGATGGTCGCCGGGGACTCGGTGGCGTGGGCGGGCTGGCCGATGACGGGGGCGACCGCGATCGCCAGGGCGGCGATGGCGGTGGCAGCGAAGGCCTTCGTCGTCGAACGGATTCGCTGGTTCATGATCACGTGCTCGTGACCCTTCTTCTCGAGGTTGATTTTACGAGAAGCGATCCTCTGAGCCAGCGGGATCCGCCGGGGGCGTCATGACGACAACCCACCCCACATGAGGTAAATCCGACGAAAGAGCCGCGTCAGCACTCCAGGCCGTCGTCGGGGACCTTGCCGTCGACCAGATAGGCGTCGACGGCGTCGTCGACGCAGCCGTTGCCCTGCATGTAGCCGGTGTGGCCGTCGCCGTCGCGGGAGACGAGTACGCCGGAGTCGAGGGCCTCCGCGAGCTTCTCGGCCCACGCGTAGGGGGTGGCCGGGTCGCGGGTGGTGCCGATGACGACGATCGGGTTGGAGCCCTCGGCGTCGATCTCGGGCTCGGGCTCGGTGGCCTTGAACTTCTCCGCGGCGCAGCCGTTGAGCATCCAGGCCAGGGCGGCACCGAAGGTGGGAGCGGCCTTCTCGAAGGCGGGCAGCTGTTTGCGTACCTCTTCCGGGCTGAAGCCGGAGGGGTCGTCGAGGCAGTTGACCGCCCAGTTGGCCTCCATCGTGTTGTTGAGGTAGCCACCCTCGGGGTCGCGGCCGGCGTAGTTGTCCGAGAGGCTCATCAGCTGGGAGCCGTCGCCCTTCAGCGCCGCCTGCAGGGCATCGGTGAGGTAGGGCCAGTAGGACTCGACATAGAGCGGGGTGATCAGGCCGTAGAGCGCGTTGCCCGCGGTCAGCTCGCGGTTGCCGGCAGGCAGCGGCTTCGCGTCGATGTCGGCCATCAGCTTCTGGACGCGCTCGACACCCTCGTCGACGGAGTCGCCGAGGAAGCAGCTGCCCTCGTCGACGCAGTGCCCGACGTAGGAGCGGAGCGCGACCTCGAACCCCTTCGCCTGGGCCAGGTTGGAGTCGAGGACGCTCAGACCGGGGGCGATCGCACCGTCGAGCACGAACCGGCCGACCCGGTCGGGGTAGAGCTCGGCGTAGGTCGAGCCGAGCTGGGTGCCGTAGGAGGCGCCGAAGTAGTCGAGCTGGTCCTCTCCCAGCGCCGCCCGGAGTACGTCCATGTCCCGCGCCGCCTCGACAGTGCTGACGTGGGCGGAGATGCCGTCCTTCTGGGCTGCGCAGCCCCGGGCCATCTGGACGCCGGTGTCGACGTAGGCCTTCTCCTCCGCGGGCGTGTCGGGGTCGGGATCGACCGCGACATAGGCATCGAGCGACTTGTCGTCGAGACAGTCGACCGGGGTGCTCTCACCGACACCGCGCGGGTCGAACCCGACGATGTCGTAGGAGTTGCGGACGGTCCTGCTGAACGACTGGTTGTTGTAGAGCGCGTATTCGATGCCCGAGCCACCCGGACCGCCCGGGTTGATCGCCAGCGAGCCGATCTTCTTCTTGTTGGCCGGGTCCTTGATGACCGAGACCTCGATGGTGCGGCCGGTGGGGTCGGAGTAGTCGAGCGGGACCTCCAGGGTCGCGCACTCGAAGGCGCCGTTGCACTCCCTCCAGTCCAGCTTCTGGCTGTAGAAGGTCTGCAGCCCCGCCTTCGGGGCCGCGGTCGCCGCCGCGCTCGGACTCACCTGGTCGGCGTCGGGAGTGCCACCACCACCGCAGCCCGTCAGGGCGAGCGCTGACATCACGACGAGAACGGCTGTGCGATTCACTGGTCTCCTCCGGGCGGCAACAGCGCCACCATCATGGCTTCCAGCACCAACTGGGGCTGAACGTTGAACTCCAGCAGCTGCTCGCGGGCCTCGAAGATGGCGCCGATGCGCTGCAGGTTGAGCTCGGGGGTCGAGGACGCGACGACCTGCTCGATCTCGCGACGGTGCTCCTCGTTGACCAGCGTCACCGGGGCACCGGCGGCCAGGGTGATCGCGTCGCGGTAGACGGAGACCAGGTCCATCAGCCCCCGGTCGATCACGTCGCGGTGGCGGCGGGTGGCGCGGCGCTTCTGGTCCTTCTCGAGGGCGGACAGGGCGGGGCCGTACTCCCGCGGGCGGCGACCCCGCTCGACCACGCCGTAGCCCGCGTCGAGGTCGGCCTTCTCGCGAGCGTCGAGGTCGGCGGTGACCGCGTCGGCCTCCTCCTTCGAGACCGCGGCGAGCTCGCCGGCGGCCCTGAGCGCGTCGGCGAGGCTGCGCAGCTTGGCCGGATAGGCCACCACCTGCTCACGGCGGCGCCGGGTGTCGTCGTCGCGGGCGAGCGCCTTGGCGCGGCCGATGTGGCCCTGGCTGGCGCGGGCCGCATAGGCCGCACGCTCCTCGTCGACACCGAGCGTGCGCTGGAGGAACGCGGTCACGTCCGGGGCCGTCGGGGTGCTCAGCGTGACCAGCCGGCACCGGGACCGGATGGTCGGGAGGACGTCCTCGACCGTCGGTGCGCAGAGCATCCAGACGGTGCGGGCCCCGGGCTCCTCGACCGCCTTGAGCAGCGCGTTGTTGGCCTGCTCGGTGAGCCGGTCGGCGTCCTCGACGATCAGGATCTGCCAGCGTTTGCCGGCCGGCGTGAGCGCCGACTGACGCACCAGGTCGCGGATCTCGTCGACCCCGAGGGTCAGCTTCTCGGTGCGGACCAGGTTGACATCGGCGTGGCTGCCGGCGAGCACCGTGTGGCACTCGTGGCACTGGCCGCAGCCGCCGTCGGGGCACTGCAGCGCGGCGGCGAAGGCGATCGCGGCGTTGGACCGTCCCGAGCCGGGAGGGCCGGTGAAGAGCCAGCTCTGGGTCATGCCATGACCCGTCGCGGCGGTCTGCAGGGTGGAGATGATGTGGCGCTGGCCGACCAGGTTGTCCCAGACCGACGTCGTGGCGACGTTCATGCCGTCACCGCCTGGGTGAGCAGCGGCTCCAGCCGGGCCAGCACCGCCTCGTGGATCTCCTCGACCGGGGCGCGGGCGTCCAGGACCAGGTAGTGCTCGGGGTTGCGCTCGGCGAGCGCGACGAACGCCGACCGCACCCGCTGATGGAACTCGACCGACTCCTGCTCCATCCGGTCACGCTCCTCGAACCGGGTGAACCCGGCCGTCGGGTCCAGGTCGAGCAGCACGGTCAGGTGGGGCCGCAGATCGGCGGTCGCCCAGCGGGCCACCTCCTCGAGCTGCGCGGCGTCCAGCACCCGGCCGGCACCCTGGTAGGCCAGCATCGAGTCGACATAGCGGTCGGTGATCACCACCTCGCCCCGCTCCAGCGCCGGGCGGACCATCGACTCGATGTGCTCGGCCTTGTCGGCGGCGAACAGGAGCGCCTCGGTCCGGTCGTCGAGGTCGCCGGTCTCCGGGGACAGCACGATGCGGCGTACGTCCTTTCCTACGGCCGTGTCGCCCGGCTCGAAGGTCAGCAGGACGCGGTGGCCGCGGGCGGTCAGCGCCTCGTGGAGCAGCCGCGACTGGGTCGACTTGCCCGACCCCTCGCCGCCCTCGAAACACACGAAGACGCCGTGCTCTGCATAGACACCCGGAAACCTCACGACCCCAACCTACGGGGTGGGACCGACAACCCAGACGTACGCCGCCCGCAGGTGCGGCGATTGAGGCTGTGGAAGGCCCCGGAGCCAGGTTAAGGTTCGGGTCGTCCTCACGCTGACCCAAGGAGTCTTTCGGTGATCTACGTCCTGATCGTCCTGCTGCTGGCCGCGCTCGCGGTCGCGGCCTACCTGCTCTGGAGGAGCAGGCAGCAGCCGACGGCGCAGCCGGAACCCGACGACTTCATCGGCGACCAGCACAAGCACGCCTCCGACCAGCTGCGGCAGGTGCGCAACGGCGACGTCATCGAATACCTCGGCCACAACTGGTTCGTCCGTGGCCGCCTCGACTTCGACGAGGACGGCTACCGCTGGACCGAGCACATGCTCGACGACGCCGAGGGCAAGAAGTGGCTCTCGATTGAGGACGACGAGAGCTTCGAGGTCTCGCTGTGGCACGCGATCCCGCTCGGCGACATCGAGCAGGGCACCGTCGGTGACCGCGACGTCATCGTCGGCGGGGTCGCCTACCGCCTCCAGGAGAAGGGCTCGGCATCCTTCACCGCGACCGGCGCGACCGGCACGGCGCCGTCGGGCACGGCCGAGTACGCCGACTACAAGTCGGTCGACGGCAAGCTGCTCGGCTTCGAGAAGTGGGGCAGCAACTGGGAGCCCTCCCTCGGCGAGGTGCTGCAGCCGTTCGAGCTGACGGTCTACCCCTCCACCGACCGGCCCGCGACCCTGGACGACGAGTGACCCTCCTGGACGTCCCGTTCGCGGACGTACGCGGCGACACCCTGCGCTGGAGCCTCGCTCCCATCGAGGTCACTCCACTGGCCTACCAGACGGTGGACCTCGGGACCGGACTGACGGTCACGTTGAGCGTCCTGGGCGCCAGCCACCAGGTCGTCGTACGCCGCCACGACCGCCCGCTGCTGCACGAGACCATCGCGTGCGGCCTCACCGAGTCCGCACCCCTTCCGGCGGCGCACGCTGAGGGCGGCTACAGCCTCGGCTCGCACGTCGCCACGCTCGAGCCCGACGAGCTCGCCGAGCGGGCCTCGGAGCTCGTGGAGCGGCTGAGGGGGCGTACGGACGCCGTCGTCGCACACTTCCCGGGCGACCCGAACGCGGTGACCGCGCTGGCCCTCGAGGAGCTCGGCGAGTGGCAGATCACCTGGAGCACCTGGCACACCTACCCGCAGACCGGCGAGATCGTCGCCACCGTCACCAGCTACCGGCCCGAGGAGGTCGAACGTGTCTGAACCGAACGGCCCGAACCGCAAGCTGATCGGCTGGGCGATCGTGGCGGTCTGCGTCGTCCTCGCCATCATCATCGCCATCGCGGTGGCGGGTGACGGGAACAGCCCCGAGAAGTACCTGCGCAAGAACTTCGACCACGTGAGCGGCTCCGACCCCGACAGCGACGCCGGGATCGTCTTCGAGGACGACGGCACGGTCACCTCGGTGGCCGCCAAGATCGCCAGCGGCTCCGACGCCGACGAGAACCGGGCCGAGGGCGCCAACAGCTACCTGCGCTACGACGACGACTGGCTGGTCGTCGTGGAGCCGCGTACGCCGTCGGGATCGACGATCACGCTCTACGAGTACGACCGCGGCTACCGCCACCACAGCACCGTGATCGGCCTCTGGGGCTGGAACAGCTACTACGGCCGCAACAGCGGTGGCGGCAGCAGCGGCGGCTCCTCGTTCCGCGGCGGCGGCAGCGGATCCGGCAAGTGACCACCTCAGACTGGAGATGAACCGATGACCGACCTCATGAGCGGACTGCTGTCCACCGTCGCCTTCGCCGCCCTCGGGCTGCTCCTGCTGGTGATCGGCTTCTACGTGATCGACCTGCTCACCCCGGGCAAGCTCGGGCAGCTGATCTTCGTCGAGCACCGCCGCGACCCCGCGCTGCTGCTCGGCTCCTCGGTCGTCGCGATCGCCACGATCGTGGCCACCTCGATCTACACCGCGGAGGCCGACACCTTCCAGGGGCTCGCCGAGACCGCTGCGTACGGCCTGATCGGGATCGCCCTGCTCGCGGTCGCCTTCGTGATCCTCGACCTGCTCACCCCGGGCCGGCTCGGTGAGCTGATGACCGACGACAAGGACGACCCGGCGATCTGGGTCGCGGTCGCGGTGCAGCTGGCCGTCGGCGTGATCGTGGCGGCCTCGATCACGTGAGCCTGTCCGTCCCTTCGGCGCCTGCTCTGCCCGCGGGACGAGCGGCCCGGCTGCTCGTCCTCGCGGCGGTGTTCGTCTGCGCGGCGTGCGGCCTGGTCTACGAGCTCGCGCTGGTGACGCTGGGGAGCTATCTGCTCGGCAACTCGATCGCGCAGACCTCGCTGGTGATCGCGGTGTCGATGTTCGCGATGGGCGTCGGTGCCGTGCTCGCCAAGCCGCTCACCGCACGGCCGCTGCGCGCGTTCGTCGGGGTGGAGATCGCGCTGGCCGCGGTCGGTGGCGCCTCGGTGCCGGCGCTCTACGCCGCGTTCGCCTGGCTGCACCTCTACACCCCGATGATGCTGCTGGTGACCTTCCTGATCGGCGCGCTGGTGGGGGCCGAGATCCCGCTGCTGATGGAGCTGCTGCAGCGGCTGCGACGCCAGCAGGCCTCGCTCGCGGTCGCCGACATCAACGCGGTCGACTACGTCGGCGCGCTCATCGGCGGGCTGGCGTTCCCGTTCGTGCTGCTGCCGACCATGGGGCTGCTGGTGGGCACCGTGGCCACGGCCGCCCTGAACGTGCTCGCCGCCTGGACGGTCGGGGTCGCGCTGGCCGGGTCGCGCCGTCACCGTGGCGTCGTCACGGCGGTCTGCGGGCTTTTGGCCGTGGCCCTGGGCACGACCGCGGTGCTGGCCGACTCCTTCGAGCTCAACGCCCGGCAGGCGCTCTACCGCGACCCGATCGTCCACGCCGAACGCTCGGACTACCAGGAGATCGTGGTGACGCGGGGCGCGCCGTTCGGACCGGAGTTCGACGACGTACGCCTCTTCCTCGACGGTGACCTGCAGTACTCGTCGCTGGACGAGTACCGGTATCACGAGATGCTCGTCCACCCGGCGATGAACGGGCCGCACCAGCGGGTGCTGATCCTCGGCGGCGGCGACGGGCTCGCCGCGCGGGAGGTGCTGCGCTACCGGTCGGTCTCGTCGGTGACGCTGGTCGACCTCGACCCGGCGGTGGTGTCGCTGGCGCGCACCTTCGGGCCGTTGCGGGCGCAGACCCACGGCTCCCTCGACGACCCGCGGTTGACGTACGTCCCGGCCGACGCGTTCTCCTGGGTGCGGGACTACTCGGGGGCTCCGTTCGACGTGGTCGTCGCCGACTTCCCCGACCCGGACTCGACCGCGCTGGCCAAGCTCTACTCGGTCGAGAACTACACCATGATCTCCCGGCTGATGGCTCCGTCGGGGCGACTGGTCGTGCAGTCGGGCAGCCCGTTCTTCGCGCCGGACGCGTTCTGGTCGGTGCGCCACACCCTCGATGCCGCCGGCTACCGCACCACCCCGTACCAGGCGGACGTGCCCTCGTTCGGCAACTGGGGCTACGTCCTCGCCTCCCGGGGCTCCTCGGCTCCCCCGCTCGCCCTGGACGACGAGACGCCGGGCGGTCTCCGCTATGCCAGCGACGCCGTCCTCGCGGCTGCCTCGTCCTTCCCGCCCGACCGTGCCGAACGGCCCACCTCGGTCACCACGCTGCTCGATCCGGCGATCCTGGACTACGCCCGCAAGGGCTGGGTCGGCTACTGATGTTCTTCCTGCTCCGCATGGTCCGGCGCAGCTCGCGCCACTACGCCTGGGTGCTGCCGCTGGCCATCATCTGCTTCGTCTTCGTCACCGGCTGGATCGCGATGGCGCTGGCCCAGCCGGGCACCGACATCGTGCACCCCGCCAACTACTGGTGGTGGTTCCTGATCACCGCGACCACGGTCGGCTGCGGCGACCTCTTCCCGGAGACCACCGGTGGCCGGTTCGTCGGGGCGTACGTCGTCTTCGGGTCGATCACCACCCTTGCCATCTTGTTCAGCCGACTCTCGGCCATCATCGAGAACGCCAAAGGACGCCGCATGCGTGGAGAGATCTCTTTCAGCGGACGAAGCCACATCGTGCTGCTCGGCTACACCGCCGGACGCACCGAGCGGCTCCTGACCGAGCTGCTCTCCGAGCCCGAACGCGAGGTCGTGCTCGCCACCTGGGAGGACCAGCTCGCCGAGCACCCGATGGCCGGCGAGGACCGCCTCCATTTCGTACGCGGCGACATCACCGATCTCTCCGTGCTCGCTCGGACCGGGCTGTCCGCTGCCCACAGCGTGCTGATCGACGCGCGCGACGACAACGAGGCGGTCACCCTCACCGTCGCCGCCCACACCGCCGCGCCGTCGGTGCACACCATCGTCGCCCTGCGGGACCTGCGGGTGCAGCGCACGATCTTCCGCGTGGACACCACCGTCCACTGCGTGCAGTGGCACAACACCCAGCTGATCGCCGAGGAGCTCAGCGACCCCGGGATCGCCGAGGTCTACCAAGAGCTCGCCACCGCCGGCGGCAAGGGCACCTACTCGCTCACGGTCCCTGCGTCGGCCGCGACCGTGGACGTCGGCGCCTGGCAAGCCGCTCTCGGCCGCTCGCACGGCGCCACGCTCCTCGCCGTCCGCACCCCTGACGGCATCCAGGTCAGCCCCTCCTGGGACCTGCCCGTCGCCCCCGGCGCCCGGCTCTTCTACATCGCCGCCGACCGGCTGGACTACGACGAGGTCGTCGGGTCGCTCGGCTGAGGGGTCTCGCGATGGACTGCTTCAACTGCCGCAACAGCGCCCTCCCGTCGTTGCCGCCCCGCGAGTCGATCGTCCGTACGCAGCACTGGCGGGTCGGCCACGCGTTCAACTCGACCCTCGCCGGCTGGCTGGTGATCGCGCCCGTCCCGCACGTCGCCGCTCTCGACGAGCTGCCCGCCGACGCGCACGCGGAGCTCGGCACGCTGCTCGGATCGCTGTCGGCGGCGCTGCGGGCCGTGACCGGGTGCGTGAAGACGTACGTCATGCAGTTCTCCGAGGCCGAGGGCTTCGAGCACCTGCACGTGCACCTGGTGCCGCGGATGGCCGATCAGCCGGCTCACCTGAAGGGGCCGAACGTGTTCGGCTACCTCACCGACGACGAGACCCGGTGGCTGCCCGAGGCGGAGCGCGACCGGCTCGCGCTGGCCCTCCGCAGCCGGTTGTGAAGCTGAGAGTGACCTATAGGCCACGCTCAGCTTCACAACTCGCTCAGGATTTCTTGGTCGCGGCCTTCTTGGTCGTCTTCTTGGCGGTCGACTTCTTCGCCGGCGACTTCTTGGCCGTCTTCTTCGTCGCCCGCTTGGTGGTCTTCTTCGCCGGACCCTTGGCGCGCTTCTCGGCGAGCAGCTCGGCGGCTCGATCGGCGGTCAGGGTCTCCAGGTCGTCGGCGGCCCGGAGGGTGGCGTTGTATTCACCGTCGGTGACGTAGGGACCGAAGCGGCCGTCCTTGACGATCATCGGCTGGCCGGAGACCGGGTCGGGGCCGAGCTCCTTGAGCGGCGGCTTGGCCGCGGCACGGCCGCGCTGCTTCGGCTGAGCGTAGATCTGCTCGGCCTCCTCGAGCGTGATCGTGAGCAGCTGGTCCTCGGAGCTCAGGGTGCGGGAGTCGGTGCCCTTCTTCAGGTAGGGCCCGTAGCGGCCGTTCTGGGCGGTGATCTCCTCGCCGTCGGCGGCGGTGCCGACGACCCGGGGCAGGGTCAGCAGCTTGACCGCGTCCTCGAGCGTGATGGTCTGCAGCGACATCGACTTGAAGAGGCTGGCGGTGCGGGGCTTGGCGCCCTTCTTGGCGTCCTCGGGGAGCTGCTCGGTGACGTAGGGACCGAACCGGCCGCTCTTCGCGACGACGGTGAGCCCGGTGTCGGGGTGGACGCCGAGGTTCAGCTCCTCGCCGGCCGGGTTGGCGAAGAGCTCCTTGGCCTTCTCCAGGGTGAGCTCGTCGGGGGGCAGGTCGTCGGGGACGTTGGCACGCACCGCGAACGGGGTGCCGTCGTCGCCGGGGCCCTCGATGTAGGGACCGTAGCGACCGACCCGGAGGTTGACGCCGGAATCCGGGCCGCCGACCGGGAAGGTCGCCAGCTCGCGGGCGTCGATGTCGCCGAGACCGTCGACCAGCGGCTTGAGGCCCTTGACCCGCTCGGAGCCGAAGTAGAACTCCCCGAGCTCGGTGGTCATGTCCTTGGCGCCCTTGGCGATCTCGTCGAGGATCTCCTCCATGCTCGCCGTGAACCGATAGTCGATCTGCCGGGGGAAGTGCTCCTCCAGCAGCCTGACCACGGAGAACGCGACCCAGGCGGGTACCAGCGCGGTGCCCTTCTTGAAGACGTAGCCGCGGTTGATGATCGTCTGGATGATGCTCGCGTAGGTCGACGGGCGGCCGATCTCGCGCTCCTCGAGCTCACGGACGAGGGTCGCCTCGGTGTAGCGGGCCGGAGGCTTGGTCTCGTGGCCGTCGGCGGTGATGCTGGCCGCGTTGACCGTGTCGCCCTCGGCGAGGTTCGGGAGCCGGGTCTGCTGGTCGTCGGAGGTCTGCTCGGCGGAGTCGGTGCCCTCGACGTAGGCCTTCAGGAAGCCGTGGAAGGTGATCACGCGACCGGTGGCGGAGAAGACGACGTCCTCACCCGTGGTCGCGGTGGCGCCGAGGCGGATCGCGACCGAGTTGCCGACCGCGTCCTTCATCTGGGAGGCGACGGTGCGCATCCAGATCAGCTCGTAGAGACGGAACTGGTCGCCGGCCAGCCCGGTCTGCGCCGGCGTGCGGAAGGAGTCGCCGGCGGGCCGGATCGCCTCGTGGGCCTCCTGCGCGTTCTTGACCTTGGAGGCGTACGTCCGGGGCGCATCCGGCAGGTATTCGGCGCCGTAGAGCTCCCTGACCTGAGCGCGGGCGGCGCTGATCGCGTCGCCGCTCAGGGTGGTGGAGTCGGTACGCATGTAGGTGATGAAGCCGTTCTCGTAGAGACGCTGGGCGACCGACATCGTGGTCGACGCGCTCATCCCGAGCTTGCGGCTGGCCTCCTGCTGCATCGTGGTGGTGCGGAAGGGGGCGTAGGGGCTGCGCTTGTAGGGCTTCGACTCGACGCTGCGGACCTCGTAGGTCTGATTGTCGAGGGCGGCCACGAGGGCCTCGGCGCGGGTGCGGTCGAGGTGGACGACCTTGTCGCTCTTCAGCAGGCCGTCGGGGCCGAAGTCGGTGCCGCGGGCGACACGGTTGCCGTCGATCGAGGTGATCTTGGCCGGGAACATCCGCGGGTCGTGGTCGGAGCCGGCGTCGAAGGTGCCGGCCAGGTCCCAGTAGGAGGCGGTGCGGAAGGCGATCCGCTCGCGCTCGCGGTCGACGACGAGCCGGGTGGCGACGGACTGGACCCGCCCGGCGCTCAGCCGGGGCATGACCTTCTTCCAGAGCACCGGGGAGATCTCGTAGCCGTAGAGGCGGTCGAGGATGCGGCGGGACTCCTGGGCCTCGACGAGGTCCATGTCGAGCTCGCGGGGGTTCTCCGCGGCGGCGAGGATCGCGGGCTTGGTGATCTCGTGGAAGACCATCCGCTTGACCGGGATGTCCTTCTTCGGCTTCAGCTCGTCGAGGAGGTGCCAGGCGATGGCCTCACCCTCGCGGTCCTCATCGGTGGCGAGGTAGAGCTCGTCGGCGTCCTTGAGGAGCGACTTGAGCTTGGCGATCTGCTTCTTCTTGTCGCTGGGCACGACGTAGTAAGGGGTGAAGCCGTTGTCGACGTCGACGCCGAAGCGCCCCCACGGCTTGTCCTTGATCTTGGCGGGGGTGTCTGCCGCGCTCTGCGGAAGGTCGCGGATGTGCCCGACGGATGCCTCGACGACATACCCCTGTCCGAGGTATCCGCCGATCTTCTGAGCCTTCGCCGGGGACTCGACGATCACCAACTTGTGTGCCACTGACGTCCTTATCTCACTGCAGCAGAGCCTGGCACCACTGACAAGCTCTGGCGAGACACGTTAGCGCGTGTCTCCAGCCGGCATGGGTCCAGCCACCGCGGTTCATGCGGCACTGTGCTCTCGGACAACATGGCGTGTTGCCTTGGGCGCCGCGAAGACAATACCTAGCACGCTGGGGAGCGGGAGCGTGAAATCGGTGTCTCATCGTGGTCACCGCTGTGACCGCCTCCTGGGTGGCCGTCGGCGGCCCTCCGGAACTGTCGGTGGTCGCCCCTAGGGTGTCTTTCGGGGACGGCGAGACCCATCCGAACCGAGAGGTCTCCGCTGATGATCGACGCCGAATACACCGACTACACAGAAGGTCTGACCACACCCCCGGAGCACCTGGTGTGCTCCGAGTGCGCCCAGCTGCTCACCCGGACCAACAGGATCCTGGAGCGGCTGGAGGCCGAGCTGACCCGGCCGGTGGTGCCACCCCGTCCCGAGCACGAGGTGGCGCTGGACTGGCTGGCCGCGCTCTGCGGCGGCCACGAGGCGGTCGCCGCGCTGGATGCCGCGCCGCTGGTCGAGGACGCCCTGGACCTGCCGGTCGTGGAGGATGCGGTGGGACGTACGCAGCTGGAGGCGGTCGCCGCGCTGCTCGACGAGATCGCCGCCGACTTCCCGGTCGAGGAGGTCGGTTTCGCACTGCGGCGGGCGCTGCTGCGGCTGTGGGAGATCGACCCGCTGGTCGTCGACCGTCCCACCGAGCCGGCTCAGGTGGCGGCCGGGATCGTGTGGACGGTCTTGGGCGCCAACGGGCTGGCCGGCCCGGGCGGCCTGGTCACCGCGACCGAGCTCAAGGCGCGACTGGGCGTGAGCTCGACGCCCTCGGCCTACGGCAAGCAGCTGGCGGCCGCGCTCCGAGGCTTCTGGCCGTGGCAGACCCAGCGACCGTGGGGCATGCACGACCTGCCCGACCTCGAGCCACTGGGCTATCCCGATCTGCTCGTCTCGGGCGTGCGCCGACGCCTGGTCAGGCTGCGGGACCAGGCTCGCCTGGCGCAGGACGGAGGAAGCCCTCGCTGACAAGCTCCTGGGCGATCGGCAGATAGCTGCTGCGCACGACCGCGGGGTCGCGGTCGAGGATCTGCGCGAGCGCGTCGAGGATCTGGCCGACGGTCAGGTCGCCGTCACACGCGCCCGCGAAGGCGGCCTCGATCGTGTCAGCCTGGCGTGCGCGGCGCAGACCGCGCTGCTGGCGCAGGATGACGGTGCTGGGGTCCTCGGCGCCGGGCTGGCCGAGGGTCTCTTGCTGGACGTCCTCGACGAGCACCAGCGTGGAGTCCTCGGTGACGTCGACGCGGGCGGCCTCGCCCCATGCCTTGAGCGCCGGGGCGATCGGCTGCTCGACGTCGTAGGGCCACTCGAGGAGCTCGCGCTTCGGGTTGGCCGAGTCCGTGCGGTGGAGGTTGATCCAGCCGAACCCGACGCCCTCGATCTTCTGATCCTCGAACCAGGACAGCCAGGTGTCGTAGCGGGTCAGGTAGTCCTGGGCGCCGTGGTGGCCGGAGTCCTTGAGCCAGAGCTCGACGTACGCCGCAGGGTCGAGCACCTCGCGCTGGACGACGAACGCATCGACCTCATCGCTGAGCCACCCCTCGAGACGGTCGTCCCAGGGCTGGTCCTCGGAGATGATCCAGTTGCCCAGGATCTGACACCAGCCTCCCTCGGTGAGCATCCCGGGTGCGGCATTGACGATGTCCTCGACCACCCGGTCGCCGGGGAGGCCGGAGTCGCGGTAGACGAGGCGCTCGCCGGTCGCCGGGCTGATCACGAACGGCGGATTGGTGGCGATCAGGTCGAAGCGCTCATCGGCGACGGGCTCGAAGAACGACCCGTTGCGTACGTCGACCCGGTCGGCCACGTCGTTGAGCGCAGCGTTGAAGGCGGTGATCCACAGGGCTCGCGGGTTGACGTCGGTCGCGACCACGCGCTCGCTGTGGGTGGCCAGGTGGAGGGCCTGGACGCCGCAGCCGGTGCCGAGGTCGAGGGCGGTGCCGACCTGGTCGCGGATGGTCAGCTGGGCAAGAGAGGTCGAGGCAGGGCTGATCCCGAGCACGTGCTCGGGACCGACGCGCTGCGGGCCGCCGTCGAGCCCCGGCGTGAGATCGGAGACGACCCAGAGGGCGGTGTCATCGGTGGCGTACGGGCGGACGTCGAGGCGGGCCGCGACCTCGCCGACCGACTGCTCCAGGATCCCCTCGACGGCGAGCCGGTCGACGAGCCCGGGGAGGGCTGCCTCGGCGTGGTCGAGCGAGACGGTCGTCTGCAGCAGGAAGAGCCGGATGAGGGTCTCGAGCGGGGAGCCTCCGTGAGTGCGCCGCCTGCCCGGCAGCGTCTCGTTGCGACTCAGCGCGCTGTGGGCGATCGGGCCGAGCAGCTCGGCGACGGAGTCGTAGGAGAAGTCGGCCTGCTGGAGGGCGTCACGGAGCCGGTGTGGGAGGTCACTCACACCTGGAGCCTAGGGCCTGGTGAGGTCAGCTCGCTGCCGCGCCCTCGGCGCTGGCGTGGATGTCGAAGACCTTGGCGAGGCCGGTGATCCGGAAGATCTTGAGCAGCCGCTCCTGGGTGCAGACCAGGCGGAGCATGCCGTCGTGCTGGCGGACCTTCTTCAGGCCACCCACGAGGACGCCGAGGCCGGTCGAGTCGAGGAACTCCACGGCTTCGAGGTCGACGACGATGTCGTAGTGACCCCGGGCGACGAGCTCGGTGATCTTGTCCCTCAGCTTCGGCGCGGTATAGACGTCGATCTCGCCGCCCACGGCCACGATGGTGGCCGAGTCGAGCTCGCGAGTCGCAAGCGTCAGATCCACTTCGAAGTTCTCCTGCCAAGGAACGTGAGACAACTGACTCCGGTATCGAGCATCCTCGCGTCCGATACCCGGAGTCGATCGTAATGTAACCACGGCTCACCAGGATGCGCGCAAGAAACTCGCAACGTCATGCGCCAGAAGCGGGACCGCACGCGTGACTGCGACCAGGATTCTGGGAGAATACGAAGGTGTTGACGACTGCGACCGGTGATCTCGTACGCCGGCTCGCTGCCGTCCCCGGTCGCGAGGACCGGCTGGCCCACCTCGAGCAGGTTCCACCACGTGAAGCCGTCTTTGCCGACTGGCCGACCTGGGCCTCCGCTGATGTGGTCCGCGCCTTCACCGCTCGCGGGATCGAGCGTCCCTGGCAGCATCAGGTGGTGGCCGCCGAGGCCGCTCACGAGGGCAGCCATGTGATCGTCTCGACCGGCACCGCCTCTGGGAAGTCGCTGGCCTATCAGCTGCCCGCGCTGACCGCGATCCGAGACGGACGGGGTCCACGTGGTGAGCGCGGCGCCGGCGTCCTCTACCTCGCCCCCACCAAGGCCCTCGCCCAGGACCAGCTGACCGGGCTGCGCGAGCTGGGTGTCGACGTACGCGCGGTGACCCACGACGGTGACAGCACCCGGGAGCAGCGGGACTGGGCGCGGGACTTCGGCGAGTACATCCTGACCAACCCCGACATGCTGCACCGTTCGCTGCTTCCCGGGCACGAGCGCTGGAAGACCTACTTCCGGTCGCTGCGCTATGTCGTCATCGACGAGTGCCATCACTACCGCGGTGTCTTCGGGGCCCACGTCTCGCACGTGCTCCGGCGGCTGCGGCGCATCTGCGCGCTCTACGGCTCCTCACCGACCTTCATCCTGGCCTCGGCCACCGTCGCCGAGCCGGCCATCGCCGGCGAGCGGCTCATCGGACTCCCGGTGCTCCCGGTAACCGCCGACGCCTCACCGCGCGGCGAGCTCTCGATCGCGCTGTGGCAGCCTCCGCTGACGACGTACGCCGGCGAGAACGGCGCCCCCGTACGCCGCGCCGCCTCCGCCGAGACGGCCGACCTCCTCGCCGACCTGGTCTCCTCGGACGTCCGCACGCTGGCGTTCGTACGCTCCCGGGTCGGTGCCGAGCAGGTCGCTCTGACCGCGGCCGCCGAGCTGGCCGAGGTCGATCCCTCGCTGCCGGGGCGCGTGGCGTCCTACCGTGGCGGCTATCTTCCCGAGGAGCGTCGGGCGATCGAGGCGTCACTGCGGTCGGGCGAGTTGCTGGGACTCGCGGCGACGAACGCACTCGAGCTCGGCATCGACATCAGCGGCCTGGACGCGGTCGTGCTGGCGGGCTATCCCGGCCGACGTTCTGCCTTCTGGCAGCAGATCGGCCGCGCGGGGCGCGGTGCGGGCGACGCCCTCGGCATCCTGGTCGCCCGCGACGACCCGCTGGACACCTATCTCGTCACGCATCCGGACGCGCTTCTCGGTCAGCCGGTCGAAGCCACCGTCTTCGACCCGGCCAACCCATATGTCGTCGGCCCTCACCTGTGTGCCGCCGCCCAGGAACTGCCGCTGACCGAGGCAGACCTGCCGCTCTTCGGCCCGGGCGCCCGGGAGATCCTGGAGAGCCTGGTCGCCTCGGGGCTGCTGCGCAAGCGGCCTCGTGGCTGGTACTGGACCGACCGGCGACGTGCCGCGGACCTCGCCGACATCCGGTCCTCGGGCGGATCGCAGGTGCAGCTGATCGAGGCCGAGACCGGCCGGGTCGTCGGCACGGTCGACGCGGCGAGCTCGCACGCGAGCGCGCACGCCGGCGCCGTCTACATCCACCGCGGTGAGACCTATCTCGTGCACGAGCTGGACCTGGACGAGAACGTAGCGGTGATCTCGCGCGACGACCCCGGCTACTCCACCTCCGCCCGGGAGATCACGGAGATCTCGACCGTCACCGAGCGCGAACAGGTCGCCTGGGGCGAGTGCCACCTGGCCTACGGCGACGTCGACGTCACCCACCAGGTCGTCTCCTTCCTACGCCGCCGCCAGCCGAGCGGCGAGGTGCTGGGCGAGGAGCTCCTCGACCTCCCCGAACGTACGCTGCGCACCTCCGCCGTCTGGTGGACCGTCCCCGCATCGGCTCTGGAGGCTGCTGGCCTGGACAAGGCGGACATCCCGGGCGCCGCCCATGCCGCCGAGCACTGCTCGATCGGGCTGCTCCCGCTGATCGCGACCTGCGACCGCTGGGACATCGGTGGTGTCAGCACCGCGTCACACCCGGACACCGGGATGCTCACCGTCTTCGTCTACGACGGTCACCCCGGCGGGGCCGGGTTCTCCGAGCGCGGTTTCCGCGCCGCCCGGGAGTGGCTCGGCGCCACCCTGGAGACCATCGAGGCGTGTGAGTGCGACGACGGGTGCCCCTCCTGTGTCCAGTCGCCCAAGTGCGGCAACCAGAACAACCCCCTCGACAAGCATGGTGCGATCGTGTTGTTGCGTCTCCTGCTCCAGAAATAGGCATACCCTGGGGAAATGCTGATCTTGGGACTCGTGCTGATCGTCGTTGCCGCAGCACTCGTCGTTCTCGGACTCTTCACCACCGGCAACGGTGACCTCGATGACCCGACCGCCACTCTGCTCGGTCTACCGGTCGGCGCGACCACGATCTTCGTGATCGGCCTCGTCGCCGGTGTGCTTCTCCTCCTCGGTCTCTGGCTCACCAAGTGGGGCGGCAAGCTCCAGGCCAAGAACATGAAGGAGAAGCGCCACCTGCGGAAGCTGGCCCAGTCTCTGCAGGAAGCCGCGCCCGAGTCGAAGGACGACGCCACCAACTAGTCCGGCCCCGTCGGGCCGGCCCTCGCCTCGGCGACCGGATCCCCCGGCTGACCGAGCCAGCGCGGCCCGTCGACCCGCACCGTGACCGTGACGTCCTCTCCTGCGACCTCACACGACTCCAACCTGGCGCCGTTGCGCTCGGTGATCGTCGTCGCTGCCGCGCATGCGTCCTCGGAGATCTGGAGCGCGTTGGCACCCGCCAGCGCTGCCAGGTCGGCCGCGGACTGCGCGGTGCGGTGGGCCACGAAGACCGCGCCCACCACACCCAGCGCCGCACCCAGGAAGAGCAGCAGCCCGATCGCGCCGACCGCGAACGGCGCGGCCGACCCGCGCTCGTCCTGCCCGGCTCGGATCGCGCTCACCGCTCCCCCTGGGTCGCCTCGGTCGCGGCAACCGCTTCGCCCCGGACGGTCACACCCGGCATCCAGCTGAAGATCCCGCCGGGCCCGGTCACCCGGGCATGCGCAGAGGCAACGACCTCCTCCGCGCCGGCACTGACGCTCACGTGGGTGCCCGCAGGTCCGATCCGACGTCCGCGAGCCGCGGCGGAGCCACTGTCGTCGCCTCGCGCGACAGCGCGGGCGGTCTCCCGAGCCGCATCGACCACCTGGATCTGCGCCGCTCCCACCGACAGCAGCCAGACCAGGCCGATGGTCACGGCCACCAATAGCGGGATGACCATCACCAGCTCTGCGGTGGCGGCGCCCCGCTCGTTCCGCTGCCCGCGGACCACGGCTCAGATCCCCAGCAGGCTGAGCACGTGCTGGAACAGCCGGTTGAGCAGATCGTTGCCGAAGCCACCGGTGAGCAGCTTGTAGAGCAGGCCGGCGAGCCCCGCACCGGCCGCCGTGCCCACGGCATATTCCGCCGTCGTGATCCCCTTCTCGTTCTTCTGAAGATGTGCCTTCGCCATGGTTGGTCCTCTCTGGTCGATGGCCGTCCGTACGGCCGTTCAAGGACGACCATGACCCGCTCCGGCGAGATTCGCGACCGCCATGTCGCCGGCTGTGGACAACTCGATCCCGAACCCGTCCTGTGGATGGCAAACGGCCCGTTGAGCAGGGAAAACAGCCCGCCGAGACGTCACGTACGTCGGCCGAGTCGGCAGTCGATTGCCAACTCGGCCGACCGGGCTGACGTCTCGACCGACCGGGCTGACGCCTCGGCCTCCGTAGACGCGGGTGCTTCGGCGGAGGGTCAGATGCCGAGGTTGGAGAGGAGGCCGCCGACGACCGGGACGACGCCCAGGAGCAGGAAGGCGGGGAGGAGGCAGATGCCGAGAGGTACGGCGGCTTTGACGCCCACCGCACGGGCCCGGTCCTCGACCTCGGCGCGGGCGTTCCTGGTCAGGTCGTCGGCGAGGCGCTCGACGGTGGTGGCAACCGGAGCACCGGTCGCCTGGGCTCGGGCCAGCGCCCGGCCCAACGGCGCCAGCGCGGGATCGTCCACCAAGGTGCGCCACGTCTTCTCCGGATCGGCTCCCAGACGGAGGCGGGAGGCCGCCGGCAGCAGCCGGGCGGCGGCCGGACCGGGCAGCGCGGCCGCAACCGCCACCAACGCCTCGGCCGGTGCTGCGCCGGAGGAGAGGGCGGCAGAAAGGAGACGGACCAGGGCAGGCAGCTCGGCCTTCGCGGCCTCTCGTTCACGCCGGGCCTCGACGGGCTCGACCCGGCCGATGACCAGCCAGCAGACGACGCCCGCCGGCGCAGCGAGCACGGCGCCGACGGTGCCCCCGACGAACACGTAGACCGCAACGGCGGCCAGGAGCGCCAGCAGCGGCCGCCAGCGCATCATCCAGCCGTCGGGGTCGCCGCGATCCACAACGGCCGTGACCGTGCCGGGAAGGAGCGCGGTCGGCGCTGGGAGCAATGCCGCCGCCAACCCGAGCGCGATCGCCGCGAGCCACATGCTCATCTCGCCTCGACCCCACGCGCGATGCCCTCGATCCACCACAGTCCCAGCCAGCCGAGCAGCAGGCCCAGACCGAGGCAGGCCAGGCCGACCGGCGAGCCGAGGAGGAACGCCAGCGGGTCACCGCCGACTCCGCTGCCCATCGCCAGGGCAGCCACCGGCAGACCCGCGATCAGCCGAGCGGTGGACCGGGCCGACCCGAGCTCGCCGTCGACGACCCGCTGGGTGGCGGCCGCCGCCCGCAGGTCGAGCGCCACCCGGTCGAGTGCGTCGGCGAGACCGCTGCCGGTCTGGTGCGCGATCTGCCAGGCCGCGGCCACCACGCGGAGCGAACCCGCCCCGGGAACCTCAGCGACCTGTCGCCAGGCCGCCGGGACATCGGAGCCCATCCGCTGCGCCTCCGCGACCGGCTCGATCACCGGCCACTCCGTGGCGAGCTGCGACAGCGCCGGCCCGGGCGGGTGCCCGGCGGCCAGCTCGGCGGCCATCTGCTCGCAGGCCTCGACCACCCGCTCAGCCGTACGTCCCGCCTCGATCCGTTCGCAGCGGCGCCGCCACAGGGCGACACCGCCGCAGCTTGCGATCCCGAGCAAGACAGCCGCGACGACCGCCTTGCCCGGGGAGACGATGGGGATCAGGGCGACCAGGAGGAACGACCACCGCGGCACCCTCCACACCGGCAGCCGTGACCCGAGAGCGGCGCGCGGGCGGACCATCAGCGCCGCCGCGGCACCCGCCAGGCAGGTGATCAGCCCGAGGCTCGGCCCGCTCACCGGTCGGCTCCCAGCAAGGACTCGAGCCGGCTCGAGGCGGGACCGGCGATCACCTCTCCGTCGGCGGCCACCGAGCAGGCGGTCTCCATCCGGACCAGCCCGTCGGCCCCGCGACACGGGACCGCGATCTCGGTCAGCACCCGGCGGCCCCCGCGTCGGCGCAGATGCACGACGACATCCACCCCGGAGGCGAACTGGCTGTGTGCCGCCTCTCTGCCGAGACCCGCCGCGAGCGCCAACGCCTCGACCCGGGCCGGGACATCGGCCGCCGAGTTGGCGTGTAGCGTGCCGCAGCCGCCCTCGTGGCCGGTGTTCAGCGCAGCGAGCAGGTCGACGACCTCGGCGCCTCGCACCTCGCCCACGACCAGCCGGTCGGGCCGCATCCTGAGCGCCTGGCGGACCAGCGTGTGCAGCTCGACGGCACCGGCAGCCTCGATGTTGGCCGGCCGTGCCTCGAGACCGACCACATGGGGATGGTCCGGGCGCAGCTCGGAGGCGTCCTCCACCAGCACCAGTCGCTCCTCGGGCGGCACCAGCGACAGCAGCGACGCCAGCAGGGTGGTCTTCCCGGTGCCGGTGCCTCCCGATACGAGGAACGCGGACCGCGCCAGCACCAACCGCCGCAACAGGTCGGCCACGGACGGGACGACCATCCCCGAAGACTCCAGCTCGGAGAGCGTGAAGGCCCGCGCAGAAGGCACTCGCAACGAGATCACCGTGCCCGGACGGGCCAGCGGCGCGAGCACGGCGTGGAACCGGCTGCCATCGGCCAGCCGGAGATCCACATAGGGCGAGGCGTCGTCGAGCCGTCGGCCAGCCCCCGCCGCCAGCCGCTGCGCCAGCCGCCGGACCGCATCGTCGTCGGGAAACGCGACCGGAGCGGGCTCCAGACCGGCGCCGCGGTCGATGAAGACCTGATCGGCCCCGTTGACCAGCACGTCGGTCACCCCGGGCAACCGCAGCAGCGGCTCCAGCGGCCCCGCCCCGACGACGTCGCGGCGCAGCATCTCGAAGACCGCCAGCACGGTCGCGTCACCGACGATCCGCCCCTCCGCACGGAGCGCCTCCTGGACCCGGTGCGGGGTGAGCTCTCCCGGCGTACGCGCCAGGTGGTCGCGGACGAGATCGACGACCTGGGGCGCGATGTCGACGGCGCCGATCATGCCGCCATCACCCCCGCGCGGATCCGGCAGCGGATCAGCACCTCGGCCGCCGCCCGCGCCAGCGGCGCCCTCTTCGAGCGGATCGGGCCGAGCCCCAGGTCGATGGCCTCGGAGAGCCCGCGCTGGTCGGACATCGACGCGATCACCGGGAGCCCGAGCGCACGCCCGACGGCCTCCGGCTCGGCCGCGCGACCGCGGACGACGACCCGCACCCGGTCCCGCTCAGGCAGGCGCGAGACCAACCGGGCGGCGGACGCCGTCCCGGTGACGCTCGCCCGAACCACGACCAGCACGATGTCGCAGCCGGTCAGCAGCGCCTCGGCGCCGGCGTCCGGCTCGCGCGGCAGGTCGACCACGACGAGGTCATGACCTCGACGTGCCGCGGCGAGCACCTCACGCACGACCTCCGGCCGCGGCGGCACCACGTCGCCACCGGGCCAGCCCAGCAGACCGAGCGAGCCGACGTGTGGCACCGCCTCACGCAGCGCACGCGCACCCAGCCGTCCCGCGGTCTGCCCGAGATCAGCCCAGGTCACGCCTGGGATCTCGTCGAGGCCGAGCACGCGCCCGGCACCAGGGCCGAGCCGGTCCGCGTCGATCAGCAGCGTGGGCCCACGATCGGCTCCCAAGCTGGCCAGGGCCGCCGCGTACGTCGTCGCCCCGGCACCACCCGATCCGGCCAGCACGCCGATGACCAGGCCGGCGCCACCCTCACCGTCACCGATGTCGGCGAGCAGTCCGGCGACGGCGGCCTCGGCCGACGGCAGCTCCAGCAATGTCTCCGCACCGATCTCCAGCGCAGCCCGCAGCAGCGGCTCGCCGGTCGAACCCCATCCCACGACATAGACCCCGTCCCGGCGAGGTGGGCGCATGGACGCCACCTCCGCCAGCAGATCGGCGCCGACGAGGATCAGGGGTGGTCGTTGCCATCGGCGGAGTGCACCGACGGCGTCGGGGCACTCCTCGACGGTGACGCCGGAGGCGGCGGCCAGACGGGCCGCCTCGGCAGCCAGCAACGAGTCCGAGGTGATGACGAGAGGTTCCGAGGTCATGGCAGCAGGATCCGCCGCGGCACCCACATTTCCACCCGCATATCCGGAGCCTGTGGATAACCTCGTCCCGAACCCGCCCTGTGGAGGGTGATCGGCCCACCCAAGGGCCGTCTACGATGTGCCCATGACACGCATCGCTGCGTTCTTCGATCTCGACAAGACGATCATCGCGAGGTCGAGCACGCTTGCGTTCTCCAAGCACTTCCAGGCCGGCGGCCTGATCACCCGCGCGGCCATGATCCGCTCGGCCTACACGCAGTTCGTCTACGTCGTCGGCGGTGCCGACCACGACCAGATGGAGAAGATGCGCAAGGCGCTCTCCGAGATGGTCACCGGCTGGGACGTGGCGACCGTCAAGGAGATCGTCGCCGACACCCTCCACAACGTGGTCGACCCCCTCGTCTACGAGGAGGCCGTGCAGCTCATCGATCAGCACCACGCCCAGGGCCACGACGTCATCATCGTCTCCGCCTCCGGCACCGAGCTGGTCGAGCCGATCGGGGCGATGCTCGGCGCCGACCACGTCGTCGCCACCCAGATGGAGATCGAGGACGGTCGCTACACGGGCGAGATCGCCCTCTACGCCTACCGCGAGGAGAAGGCCCGCGCGGTCCAGGAGCTGGCCGAGCGGTTCGGCTACGACCTGGAACAGTCCTACGCCTACTCCGACTCGATCACCGACACCCCCATGCTGGAGGAGGTCGGTCACGCGTTCGCGGTCAATCCCGACAAGGACCTCCGCAAGGTCGCCAAGGAGCGCGGCTGGGACATCCTGGTCTTCAACAAGCCGGTCGCCCTGCGCAGCAGGGTGCTCACGCCCTCCACCCCGACCCTGGCCGCGCTGGCCGTCGGCGGTGCCGTGGCGATCGCCGGCGGAGTCATCTGGGCGGGCACGAAACGCCGCCGCCTCGGCGCCTGACGCAGCCGCAACAGGGATTCTGCAGGAGCGACATGATCCTCCTCATCCTGCAGAAATTCCAGCCTTGAATCTGGCCGCTAATCAGCGTAGAAACAATGTCGTAACAGGACGTACACGAGGCCAGGCACCCACGCGGCGATCCACCCATCTGATGGGGTGCTGTAGCCGGGGAGACATCCCGACGCAGTGACCAGACCTTGCACGCTTGGTAACCAGAAAGCCTCGTGGACACGGTGGCATCCGGTGATCACAACCCACCGGGTGCCACCACTTTATTCGGCGGCGTTCAGGCGCAGCGGCGATGCCTCGGCCCCGGCGGCGTACGCCTCGGCCGCGTAGAGCAGCCACGAGTGCGCCCCGGCCTGGCCGCCCTCACGGAAGCCGCGCAGGTTCGACTCGTAGGCGGCGCGCAGCGCCAGATGGCCGGCCTCCGGCACGACCAGCGACTTCTCGTCCACGCCGCGTGCGACAAGGATGAGCCGCTCTGCGGCACGAGCGACCAAGCCGTTGTGCGACGCGAACGGCGCAGACGAAGCAAGATCCGCGTGCACGAACGCCGCCACGACCAGGGCCGGCGCGGACGTCGGCGTGAGCAGCAGATCGGAGAGACGCCGCAACCTCTCAGCGGCGGCCGACGAGCGCGGCCGCCCCAGCTCCTCCGCGTCCAACGACGCCCCGGCCGCCAACGCGTGGATCCGCGCGAACGCCTGCAACGGCGCCTGCTTCACCACCGGCACCAGCGAGAGCAGCTCGGTCGAGAGCCGCACCGCGTCCTGCGCGATCGCGTCGCCGCCGGAGGCACGGACCTCGCCCAGGGACGACGAGGACCCCTCCAGCACGGCCGACGCGTGCGCCCCGCGCAGCAGCGACTCGGCGGTCGTCTCCGGGGACGTACGCCGCAGTCCCCGGTCGCGCAGCATCACGTCGATACCGTCACGAGCTGCGGCGAAGCCCGAGGCCACACCTTCGAGCGACACCAACCGGGCCAGCGGATCATCCTTCACACGATGAAGCCTAAGCGGGGGTTACCCTGGCCACGATGACGGACCCAGCGAACCCCGACCCGGCACGCTCCTTCGGAGGCGTGGCGGACAGCTATGACCGCGGGCGCCCGTCCTACCCGGCAGATGCGGTGAAGTGGCTGGTCGGCGACGAACCGGTCAGCGTTCTCGAGCTCGGCGCCGGCACCGGCAAGCTCACCGAGGTCCTCGTGCAGCTCGGCCACGACGTCTTCGCGACCGACCCGGACGACGCGATGCTCGACATCCTCTCCGAGAAGCTCCCGGACGTACGCGCCACCAGCGGCACCGCCGAGCAGATCCCGACCGGCGACAGCCTCTACGACGTGGTCGTCGTCGGTCAGGCGTTCCACTGGTTCGACCACGCCAAGGCGCTGGCGGAGATCGGCCGCGTCCTCAAGACCGACGGACGACTCGCGGTGATCCAGAACGAGCGCGACGAGCGGATCCCCTGGGTGCGCAAGCTCGGCAGACTGATCGGCACGCAAGACACCGGGTTCGACCCGACCGAGATCCTCGACGACTCCGGGATGTTCTCGGCCGTCGAGGCGCAGACCTTCCGGCACTGGCAGGTCGTCGACCGCCACTCGATCCAGGACCTGGTCGTGTCGCGTTCCAACATCGCCGTCCTCGAGCCCGAGGCCCAGGACCACAAGCGCCGCGAGGTGCTGGCCTTCTACGACGACTACGGCCGTGGCATGGACGGCATGCAACTGCCCTACAACTGCCGTGCCTGGCGCGCGCAGGTGCTCCCGCACGCCGTGGTGGCGTCGACAGGCCCGACCACCGGTGGGCACGAGGTCGTGGAGGCCGGCGAGGAGCCGAGGGTTCCGCTGGCCAAGCGCACCGACACCGCCGTACGCCTCCCCCGGGTCGTCACCGACCCCGAGAACGGCGACGACGACCTGCTCATCGACTTCCGGTGAGCGGGTCGCGCGGCCGCGTGGTGGCGGCGTCGCGCTCCGGGTCCATCAGGTCGAAGCTCTGGATCACCCAGAAGATCGTGAAACATCCCAGCAGCGAGATCTCGGTCGCCAGGAGCCAGTAGTTCCAGCCGGTCAGGCCGAGCACGATGCCGGCCGCCAGCAGCACCACCATCGCGACGACCAGCGCCCAGTAGGTCTTGTCGAGCCGCGTACGCGCCTTGTCGGCCTCGCGCGCGATCTTCCGCACGCCCCAGTCGGTGTTGAGCACGACGGCGAGCGCGAACGGGGTGAAGGTGAAGATCGCGGCGAGCCCGTGCGCCTTGGTCGCGAAGGTGTCCTGGTCGATCAGCAGCCAGCCCACGCCGACGACCCAGGCCCCGGCGACCGAGACCAGACCGATCAGACCCCATCGCGAGGGCCACGCCCCGGAGACGGCGCGCTTGCGGAGGCCGAAGATCAGCACGACCACCCAGCCGATCGCCATCACCGCCAGGTAGCTCCACGCGTTGTTGACGATGGCCGCCTTGTCGATCTCCTCCCCGATCTCCGGGGTCGGCACGAATCCGACCATCGGCGCCGAGAGCCCGGCGAGATTGAGCGCGGTGTCCTCCGCGTCGGTGTAGCCCCGCAGCACCACCAGACACACGCCCAGCGCGCAGAGCACCGCGGTGAAGACCGGGCCCGCCGCGGTGTAGTAGTAGGACGAGATGGAGGTCTCCCACTCGCCGCTCGCGATCGTCTGGGCGCCCACCGAGATCGCCAGTCCGGCGAGCAGACAGCACAGCGCGAAACGGACATAGCGGTACGTCGTCACCTCGGTCATACTCCCCGAAGGTAGCGGGATCCGGCCGTCCGCGGGCCCCTATCCGACAACGCGTCCGAGACCCGCTCCAACCTTCACCGAGCAATCTGGGTGAACGCATAGCGTGACGCACGCCACATCAGATAACGTAAATCGACTCCGGATGTTCGCCGGTTTCGAGAAATCCTCCGCCTCTCCCTACGATGCGCGCGTGAAGATGACCATCAAGTGAAATCCTTCGCCCCGAGCCGACGATGTCTTGGGAAGCGCCCACGGACGCGTTAGCGTCCGGACGAAGCCGCAAATCTCTGCCGTAGCCCCACCACGATCACCGCTCGGGCGATGCCTCTGCGGAAAAGTGAGGTCGACATGTCTACCGTGGCATACCTCGAGGACGGTCCCTCCGTCCTCTCCCTGTACGAAGGATTCTTCGCCGGTGGCGCCCGGATCCTGCACACCGCAGTCGTCCGTGCACTCGACGCGACCACACCGCAGCGACACAGCGTGCTGAGCCTCAGCGACCGCGTGCAACGCGAGTTCACCGCCCAGCGGATCTCCTCCGACAACTCCTACCGGCGCCTGACCGCGGCCGGTGTGCCGGTGAGAGCCTTGCGGCGTACGCCCACGGGACCCATCACCGCCAGCCAGCTCAAGCGCGTGGAGCAGTCGGTGGCGAAGGCCGACGTGGTGCTCTCCCTCAAGGAGCAGCCCCTCACGGTGCTGGGCCGGGTCGGCACGTCGGGCACCCCGCTGATCACCTGCCTGCACCGCTCCGACCCGGAGCACCAGGGAGCCGGCGTACAGGAGCTCATGGACCTCGACCGGGCCGGGCTGCTGACCGCGGCGGTCTGCTGCGCGGAGTCGACCCAACGGGCCTATCACGAGGCGACCGGGATCCCGCTGGAGCGGCTCCCGGTCTTCCCCAACGGGGTCGACCTCCACAAGTTCAGCACCGACGCCGAGCTGCGGACGAGCAAGCGCGCCGAGCTCGGCGTGAGCGGCGAGGAGCCGGTCGTGATGATCGCGGCCCGCTTCGACGAGATGAAGAACATCCCGCTCTTCGTCCGCGCCGCGCGCCGGTTCGTCCAGGAGCACCCCGACGCCCACCTGGTGATGTGCGGCGCCGGGATGACCGCGGACAACCCGGCCTTCGCGCAGCTCATCGCCGAGGAGCTGGGCGCCTGGCCGGCGCTGGAGACCAACCTGCACGCGCTCGGGATCCAGAGCCAGATGGCGCCGCTCTACAACGCCGCCGACCTGATCACGCTCACCTCGGCGTTCGGCGAGGCGGCCCCGCTGTGCCTGCTCGAGGGGATGGCCTGCGGCGCGGTCCCGGTGACCACGCCCGTCGGCGACGCCCCGGCGATGGTCGGCGACCCCCGCCTGGTGGCGAGCTTCGACCCCGCCGAGATGGCCGAGTCCTGGAAGGCCGCCTTCGCCCAGCGCGAGGAGCACTTCGAGCGCATCTTCCGCAACCGGCAGCGTCTTTCCGAGCAACGGCTCTTCGATGCGTACGCCCGGCTCATCAAGGAGTCGGCCGACTCGGCCCTGATCCCGGTCGCGGTCTGAGACGACCGCTGGTCGAGCCCCGGAGCGGGGCTCGACCAGCGGAAGGGTGGATCAGTAGACGGTCACGCCGTAAGCGTTGACGGCCTCACGAACGGGCTGGAAGAAGGTCGTCCCGCCCGTGGTGCAGTTGCCGGAACCGCCCGAGGTGATGCCGATGGCCTTGGTGCCGTCGTAGAGCGCCCCGCCGGAGTCGCCCGGCTCGGCGCACACGTTCGTCTGGATCAGGCCGCTGACCCGGCCGGAGCCCTGGTAGCGGACGGTGACGTTGAGCGCCTGGACGGTGCCGGTGTGGATGCCGGTGGTGGAGCCGTCCCGGGTCACCTTCTCCCCGACGTACGCATCGGCGACCGTGAAGCCACCGGGGTGCGACAGCGAGGCGTTGTCGTAGCGGACCAACGCGTAGTCGTTGCCCGGGAAGCTCGACGAGACCGTCGGGCCGATCAGGGTGGACTGCGCCGAGTTGGCGTACCAGGTCGGAACCACGTCACCGCAGTGACCGGCGGTGATGAAGTAGTAGCTGCTGCCGCTCTGCACGTTGAAGCCCAACGAGCAGCGGTAGCCCGAGCCGTAGATCGCGTCGCCGGCGGCGAGCAGCGTCGTGAACGTGCCTGCCGAACGCTTGATGGTGAGCGCGTCGGCGTTGGCACCGGCGGCCTTGGTGACCTTGGCGAGCTCGGCCTTCGAGACGGTGGAGTCAGCGGTGACGACCACCTTGCCGGTGGCTTCGTCGGTGTACCAGGCGATGCCGGACACGGCCGACTTGTCGACGGCGGAGTTGACCGCGGCCAGTGCCTTCGGGCTGAACTCCTTGCCAGCTGGCGCGGCGACAGCCGGCATGGTGGCAGCGGTGGCTGCCAGGCCAAGGCCGGCCAGGACTGCGGCCAGGCGGGTGCGGGACGTGGTGAAACTCATGTGTTCCTCCTACGAAACGACCAGGCACCCGCGTGGTTGCAGGCGCCAGGGCTGCCCGACCACCGCGATGTGCCCGAGCACGGCCCTCTCGGGAGTATGTCGGCGGGTCAGCGGGTCGGCCATGCGGAGAAAGAAAATTTCACCGTCGCGACGAAATCATTACCAAAGAGGGCGAAGTGGTCTGGACCACTTCGCCCTCTGTGGCGTCAGTCTTGGCGTCAGTAGATGTTCACGTCGTAGGCGTTCAGCGCCTCGCGGACGGGCTGGTAGAAGGTGGTGCCGCCCGAGGAGCAGTCGCCGGAGCCGCCCGAGGTGATCCCGAGCGCGGTCGAGCCCGCGTAGAGCGGACCACCGGAGTCGCCCGACTCGGCGCAGATGTCGGTCTGGATCATCCCGCGCACCGTGCCGGACCCGCGGTAGCGGACCGAGACGTCGAGCGCCTCGACCTCGCCGGAGTGCACGCCGGTGGACGAGCCGTCGCGGGTGACCCGCTGCCCGACCCGGGCGTCACCGACGCTGTAGCCACCCTGATGGCTCAACGAGCTGTTGGCGTAGCGCACCAGGGCGTAGTCGTTGCCCGGGAAGCTCGACTTCACGGTCGGTCCGATCCGGGTCGTCTGACCGGAGTTGGTGTACCACGTCTCCACCTCGTCGGCGCAGTGGCCGGCGGTGAGGAAGTAGTGGGTCCCGTTGCTGCGTACGTTGAAGCCGAGCGAGCAGCGGTAGCCGCCCCCGTGGATCGCGTCGCCGGGGCCGAGGAACGGCTTGAACTCGCCCTCGGCGCGCTTCAGCGTGATCGCGTCGGCATCGACACCGACGGCGTCGGTCAGCTTGCTCAGCGCGCCCTCGGGGACGGTGGAGTCGGCGGTCACGACGACCTTGCCGGTAGCCTCGTCGGTGTACCACGCGATGCCCGACAGCGCGGACCTGTTCACCGCGGCATCGACGGCGGAGTAGACGGCCGCGAGCGCCCTGGCGTTGCGCTTCTGCTCCGGAGGAGCGGCGACCGCCGGCATGGCCGCGGCGGTAGCCGCGAGTCCTAGACCGACCGCTGCAGCAAGCAGACGGTTACGTGACCTGGTGAACCTCATACGTTCCTCCACCGCGATGTGCCCGAACACGACCACAGTGAGTATGTCGTTGTAGATGCCTCAACGGCCAGTCGTTGGCAAAAAACTTTCATAGTTCGACGAAATTTCGTACGCCGCGGGGCAAAGTGGCCCAAACCACCTCACCCCGCGGCGTACCCGTGCTTGATCAGTAGATCGTGGCGCCGTACACGCTGAGCGCCTCGGTCACCGGCTGGAAGAAGGTCGTACCGCCGGTGGTGCAGTTGCCCGAACCGCCGGAGGTCAGACCGAGCGCGGTCGAACCGGAGTAGAGCGCACCGCCGGAGTCACCGGGCTCGGCGCACACGTTGGTCTGGATCAGACCGCTGACGGTGCCCTCGGCGTAACGGACGCTCGCGTTGACCGCCGTCACGGTGCCGGTGTGGACACCGGTGGTGGAGCCGTCACGGGTGACGCTCTGGCCGACCCGGGCGGTGCCCGCGGTGAAGCCACCGGTCTTGGAGATGGTCGAGTTGTAGCGGACGATGCCGTAGTCGTTGCCCGGGAAGCTCGAGCCAGCGGTCGAGCCGAGCAGCGTGGTCTGGGACGAGTTGGCGTACCAGGTCGAGACGTCGTTGGTGCAGTGGCCCGCGGTCAGGAAGTAGTCGGCGCCGCCGACCTTGACGTTGAAGCCGAGCGAGCAGCGGTAGCCGCCCCCGTAGATGGCGTCACCCGCGCCGATGAGCGGGGTGAACTCGCCCTTGGTGTGCTTGACGGTCACGGCCTGGTCGCCCTGATTCGTCTTCTCGGCCGCTGCCTTCTTCACCTCGGCGATCGCCGAGGCGGAGACGGTCTCGTCGACCGTGATGACCACCTTGTTGGTGGCCGGGTCGGTGTACCACGACGAGCCGACCGGGGCGGACTCGGCGACGGCCGACTTGACCGACGCGACCTCAGCCTTGCTGAACTCGGCGTCCGCGGCGGCTGCCGGGACGGCGACGGCGGCGGAGGCCGCGAGACCCACACCCGCGACGAGCGCGGCGAGCGTGCGGGGACGGAAGGTGGTGCGTTCGAACCTCATACGTCTCCTCCTGGGGGAAAGCCCGCTTGATGCGGGCTCCGCACCCGGATCCACGGGTTTCGCGGCATTACCGGGAACGGGTAACTGAGTTTCGTGTTCTTTCCGCCACCCCGCATCACATTCGATTCCCCAAGAATCTGCATTGCAAAGACTCGTTCTTCGGATTCCTGCACTGCAGCAACACGCGATGACCGCAGGGTTTCCGGCACTCAGCCCTTCGAAGAGGATTGGGTAAGCATGGCCAAGTTGTAGGTGCCCGGGTCGCGAGCCGCGTACGGTGGGTATCCCTGTTCATCTCGCTGCTCGAGCGGGGGATTCGGACGGAAATCGTCCGTCTTCCACACCTTCGGCGTGGCGACCGTTGATAGATGGTAGACAAACCCCATGCCGTATCCGCCGCCCCCAGGCTCCCCCGGTTCGGGCGCGCCTGACGAGGAGCCGCAGAAGCAGCCTGCGCCGTTCGACTACAACGAGCGCCTGATCGGGCTCTCCGAGGAGATCGGCGGCAACCGGCCTGCTTTCAACGCCCGCAAGGAGCGAGCCGGGCACGGCGGTCCGTTGCGCCAGGTCCTGACCATCGCCGCGTCCCTCGCGCTCGTGGTCGTCTGCGGGGTGGTCGTCTACGCCCTCTTCACCCGCGAGAACAATGCGGCCACGACCACCGGCGCGCCGACCGCGAGCGAGACCCCGTCGACGGGCAGGGGACCGACCGAGTCGGCGAAGCCGGGCGGCGGAACCGCCGACGTCGGCGGCGAGGCCAGCGGAGGGCCCGGCTGGCCCGGGACGAGCTCGCCGGCCGACCCGAGCGACGGCGCCACCTCGCGCTCGACGATCGGCCCCGAGCACCTCTCCAAGGCCGACGTCCCCCGCCCCTGGAAGTTCACCTACGGCGAGGTCACGCTGAAGGCCCGCTACCTCAGCGGCAAGGACTACTCCGGCTGCAAGGCGACGCTTCGGCGCGCGATCCGCGACATCGGCTGCGACTACGCCGTCCGGGTCTCCTACAAAGCCCAGCAGGGCAACCTGCGGATGACCCACTTCATCTACGACTTCAGCACCGTCGAGGCCGCCGAGAAGGCCGCCGCGACGATCGAGCCCAAGCACGTGATCCCGCCCGAGGAAGCCTCCCTGCCCGGCTACACGCAGGGCTGGTTCAAGGTGAAGGACTACGGCAAGTACGTCGTCTACACCATGGTCACGGCCAACGACGCCATCACCGTGGCCAAGGGCAAGGAGTACACCTCCTACGGCAACACCGACCTCGGCGCGGAGATCCTCTTCCGGATGTGAGGGCCCCGGGCTCAGGGCGTGGGCTGGTCCCCGGCCGATGACGTCGGGGCCGAGGGCGAAGGCTCGCTCGATGCGCTGCCGCTCTCGCTCGGCTGCGCCGAGGGCGAGGCGCTCGACCCGGTCGAGGACGACGGCTCGGCGCTGGGCTCCTCCGTCGAGGCCGGCTCCGACGGCTCGGCGTCCTCCGAGGGCTCCGTGCTCGCGCTCGGCGACTCGTCCGGGGTCGCGGTCGGGCCCGTCGAGGGACTCTCGCGCGGCCCGTCGTCGCCCTTGTCGGAGCCACCACCGGTCACACCGGAGATCGTCGTGCCGTCGTTCCCGTCGCCCACGATCGAGCTGACGCTGCGTCCGGCCAGCAGCTCGAAGGTCGTGATCACGGCGACCACCACCACGAACATCGCCAGCGACAGCAGCGCGATCCGCTTCCAGGGCAGAGTCCTGAGGCGCTCGCGCCAGGGCGGCACCGGCTCGGCCTCGCCGCTCTCCGCGGCCGCGGTCTCCGTGTCGGGCTCCGCCGTCGGCCCCGAGCCGCTGCGTACGCCGGCGAGCCCGGCCGACCGCCAGCGGGCCAGGGCCTGGGCACTGGTCACCTTCTGGTGCGTCTTGGCGAGCCACTGCGAGTAGAGGTTGGAGCCGATCGTGGCCGCGACGCTGCCGATCGCCGCCCCGACGAGGGTGCCGACGGCACCGAGGGTGGAGAGCAGCAGCGCGGAGGTGACGGCTGCGAGGGCGCCTGCCGTGGTCGCGATCCAGTCGATCGGCTTCGTTGCGGGGGTGTCGCGGGAGGGCGGATTGTCGCTCATCGACCTCCAGATTAACTCGCGAAACTACGCTACCGGAGCCAACTTGACGCAGATCACCCTTGACTCAGGTCACGTTCCAGAGCCGCCGCACCGGACATCAGGGTCGCCACGACGCTCGGCAGCGACTCCTTGTCGTAACGGACGCTGGGCATGGAGATCGACATCCCGGCCACGACGTCGCCCCCGGCGCCACGGACAGGGACGCCGACGGCGATCACGCCGCGCTCGGAACGGCCGTCGTTGAAGGCGAAGCCGTTGCGGCGTACGCGCTCGAGCTCGGTACGCAGCGCGTCCATGTCTGGACGATCGGCCAGATGGTCGGCGTACCTCTCCCGGGAGTAGATCGAGGCGAGCTCGTCCTCGGAGATCTGGGCCAGGAGCAGGAGGCCGGCGGTGGTGCGGTGGGCCGGGAAGACCATGCCCTCGCGGGAGCCGACCTTGAGCGACTGCGGCGACTCGACCGAGGCGATGAACCGGCAGGTGTCACCGGCGCGTACGGCGACGTTGGCGGACTCGCCGAGCAGGTCGACCAGGCGCTGCAGGTGGGGCAGCGCCACCTGGCGGAGCCGCGAGGCGGTCGAGCGCGAGTGGGCGGCCAGCTCCAGCACCGGTCCGGCCCGGTAGACCTTGTCCTCGTCCTGGACCGCGAAGTCGCGGTAGACCAGCATCGCGAGCAGCCGGTGGGCGGTGGAGCGGGCAACGTCGAGCCGAGCCGCTGCCTCCGAGACGGTCAAACGGCCTTCGAGCTGAAGGATCGCCGCCAGCTTGAGCGCGTGGTCGACGCTGGTGATCGCGTACGGGGGCCGTGTCTTCAGCGGCTTGTCCATCCCACCTCTTCCTGATCACATCAAACCTGGCATCTCTCGTCTGATTTCGCAGGAGATTGACCGACCTACATGTTCTTGAGAACAGAATGACGTCTTCTGTCACGCCTGAAACCCCGCTCGCTGTGAACCCGACCATCATGAAAGGCTGATCGTCATGTCCCTCCTCATCGGCACCACCCCCACGCGTACGTTCGACGACTCGCGTCGCTGGGTCACCGAAGGCACGGCCCTGCTGACCGGCGCCATCGACGGCCTCGCCCCCGCCGACTACGACGGCGACTCACAGCTGCCCGGCTGGACGCGCAAGCACCTGCTCGGCCACGTCGCCGCCAACGCCGACGCCCTCGGCAACCTGATCTCCTGGGCGGAGACGGGTGTGGAGAAGCGGATGTACGCCTCCACCGAGCAGCGCAACGCCGACATCGAGGCGGCCGCGACGCGTCCGGCCGAGGAGCTCCGGGCGTGGTATCTCCGCAGCGCGGGCGAGCTCGACGCGGCCATGGACCGGCTGACCGCCGAGCAGTGGGAGCACGAGATCATCACCGCGCAGCTGGTCACCCGCCAGGCCAGCGACGTCCCGTGGATGCGTGCCCGCGAGGTCTTCATCCACGCCGTCGACCTCGGCGTCGGGATCACCTTCGCGGACCTGCCCGACGACTTCCTGCTCGTCCTCGCCGACGAGATCCGTACGAAGCGGGGGCTCTCCGACGACGACCTGAGCGGTGTCTCCGGCACGCTGCCCGAGGTCGCCGCCTGGCTCGCCGGGCGGCCGCACGGCCTCGTCGGGGCGCCGGAGCTCGGGCCCTGGTTGTGACCCTTCCCGAGATCAGCTCCAGCGGGCCAGCTTGTCCGGGTTGAGGACGATCCAGACGTCGGTGACCCGGCCGCCGGCGACCCGGAGGTTGGCGACACCACGGTGAGCGCCGTCCTCGACGAAGGTGAACCCGAGTCCGTCGGCGGTGGCCTCGGTGCGGATGGCCCACGTCGGTCGCTTGGTGAGCACGCCCAGCAGGAACCGCGCCACCTTCTCCGCTCCCTCGATCGGGTTGAGGGCCGCGCTGACCCGGCCGCCGCCGTCGGAGCGGAGCGTGACCGACGGGTCCAGCAGGGTCACCAGGCGGCCGAGGTCGCCACCGGCGGTGGCCGCGACGAAGGCGCGGACCACGTCGTCGTGCTCCGGCTGCGGGGCGACGTCGACGCGCTGCTCGGCGACCCGGCGTCGTGCCGAGGTGGCGAGCTGGCGCACCGCGGCCGGCGAGCGACCGACCACCTCGGCGATGTCGCCGAACGGGACGGCGAAGATGTCATGGAGCACGAACGCGACCCGCTCGGCCGGGGTCATCGCGTCGAGCACGACCAGCAGCGCGGTGCTCACCGTGTCGTCCAGGGTCGCCCGGTCGGCCGGATCCTCGGGTCCGGCGAGGAGACCCGGCCGGACCGGCTCGGGCAGCCAGGGCCCGACGTACCTCTCCCGGCGGGATCTTGCCGACTTGAGCACGTCGAGGCAGACCCGGCTGGCGACGCGGCTCAGCCAGCCCGACGGGTTGTCGATCGCGGCCCGTTCGTCGTCGGAGAGGCGATACCAGCGCAGATAGGTCTCCTGGACCGCGTCCTCCGCCTCCTCGAGCGTGCCGAGCAGTCGGTAGGCGAGCGCGATCAGGCGACGGCGCTCGATCATCACCTCGCCCAGGTCGTCCATGTCAGGCATCGTGGCATCTCCTCCGGGGTTCACCTGATGTGACGAGCCGGACAGCGCGAATGTGAGGTGGCGACCTCACATTCGTCTCCGACGTCTCGTCAAGCAGTGTGAATGCCCGCGCTGTGGCGGGCCGACCCGAAGGACCACGATGCTCGCCAACGTCAACGTGACCAAGCTGTTCCCCGCTGCGTACAAGGCTCAGATGGCGGTCGAGGAGGCTGTCGAGGAGGCCATCACCGTCGCCGGCGTCGACCGGCTGACCGTCGACCTCGTCAAGCTCCGCGCCTCCCAGATCAACGGCTGCGCCTTCTGCCTGCGGATGCACACCCAGGACGCCCTCAAGAACGGCGAGACCGCCGACCGCCTTGCTCTCGTCGCCGCCTGGTGGGAGTCGCAGTACTTCACGCCCGAGGAGCAGGCCGCCCTCACCATCGCCGAGCAGATCACCCGCATCGGCGACCTGCACACCGCCGCCGCCCCGAAGGTGGATGTCGAGAGCATCCTCGACGCCAAGCAGATCGCCGCCCTCACCTGGGTCGCGATCGCCATCAACAGCTGGAACCGCATCGCGATCTCCAGCCACTACCCGGTCGCCCCCTGACCGACGGGGTGACGAGGTAGTCCGGGACGTTCCGGCCCATTACCCGCGGGTAGAGGGACCGGAACGTCCCGGACTACGTTTGGATGGAACCACGCGGAAGCGCTTCTTCACTCGGCAAGGGACTGATGACGACACCGACACCACCGCCGCCACCGCCGCCGGACGGGTACGGCGCGATGCCGCCGGCGCCGAACCTCGGGCCCCAGGGCGGCTGGCCGCCGAACGAAAGTTCGTTCACCCCGGGAGGGCCGCCGCCGGAGAAGCCGCACAACCCGTGGCCCATCGTGATCGGGCTCGGGGCGATCGCCGGGGTGCTGGTGATCGGCGTGATCATCACGGCGGCGATCGTCATCCTCCGCGGCGACGAGGATCCCACCACCCGGCCTGGTCCGGTGACGGTGACCGCGACCCCGACCACGTCGCCGGACCCGTCGTCCGCGGCCCCTGACCCCGGCGGGCTGGCCGCGGAGCTCTTCGAGGGTGACTGGCGCTTCAGGCTCGGCGACGTGAGCATGAACGCGACGTACGTGGCTTCCCAGGACTACCCGGACTGCGGGCCGATCGCGTCGGCGGCGCTGGAGGGCAAGGGCTGCCGTTACGCCGCGATGGGGATCCACGATGCCGAGGGCGGGAAGCTCCGGATGCTCCGGGTCGTCTACGTCTTCGACAGCGAGGCGACGGCGACGGCGGCCGCGGAGTCGGTGAAGGAGACCGACATCGACCTGCCCACCGGCAGTCTCGTCCAGGACGACGTGATCGGGAAGTGGGTCGCCAAGGACTCCTCCAAGGCGGTCGTGGTCGGTTTCGTGACCGCGCAGAAGGGTGTGCCGGAGACGACCGTCGACGACTTCCTCCACTACGGCACCGCCGACATCGCGGGCGCCCTGATCTTCATGGACCTCTAGGCCGGGCGAGGTGGCGATGACCCTCCAAGCCCGGGTCCAGTACGTCCTGGACGAGCTCGTCGCCGCCGGCGCGGAGACCGGCCTGCAGGTCGCCGTCGACCACCGGGGGCACCGGGTCGTAGACGCCGTCGCCGGGGTCGCGGACAGCGGGACCGGGCGGCCGGTCAACCCCGGGACGCTGTTCTTCAGCTTCTCCACCGGCAAGGGGATGGCCGCGCTGATCGCCCATCTCCTGGTCGGCAAGGGCCTGATCGGCTACGACACCCCGGTCGCAGAGGTGTGGCCGGAGTTCGCGGCGCACGGCAAGGATGCCGCGACGCTACGTCACGTCCTGACCCACACGGTCGGCGTGCCCGCGTTGCCCGGCGGACTCGGCCCCCACGATCTGACCGACTGGTCCCGAGTGTGCGCGGCGCTCGCCGCGGCGCAGCCCCTGTGGCGCCCCGGCACCCGGACCGGCTACCACTCCTTCACCTTCGGCTTTCTGGTTGGCGAGATCGCGCGCCGGGTCACCGGGATGCCGATGGGCCGGCTGCTGGACGACTGGGTCGCCGCTCCTCTCGGGATCACCGGTGAGCTGCACTTCGGCGTCCCTCCTGGCGAGCTTCCGCGGCTCGCTCAGCTCGAGGCCGCCGAGGCGCCACCACCCGATGCGCCGGGCCGGCGGCACGTCCTGGCGCCGTGGGAGCGAAAACCCAGCGCGTCGATGGGCAACGACCCGCAGCTCCTCGTCGCCGACATCCCCTCGGTGGGCACCTTCACTGCGCGCGGGATCACGACCGCGTACGCAGCGATGCTGGACGGTCGCCTGATCGCCCCGGAGCAGCTCGAGGAGCTGTCGGCGGTCGCCTTCGAGGGCACCGACCAGGTCTTCGGCAACCCGGCCCGGCTGGCGCTGGGCTACCCGTTGGGCCGTATCGGCGCCGCGTCCGGCGAGGCAGGGACCGCGCTCGGCTGGCCGGGCGGAGGCGGCAGTTACGCCTGTGCCGACCCCACCACGGAGATCTCGTTCGCGATCACCAGGAACCGCCTCACCCCCGACTTCGGCACCGCCCAGCGCCTCACCGACCTGGTGACCTCCGAGATCGGGCCGCCTGTCTGAGCCGTCACCGGAGTTCACCCGAGGTTTCTGAGTATTAGAAAGCGTTTGGTTCAGCGCACACGGCGGACTCATACCGTCAGTAGGCGTGCCCCCCAGACTGTTCGCCTCGGGTCCCGAACCGGCCGCACTGCTGCGCGCCGCGGTGCCCGCGATCGCACTCTGCGGCGTTCTCGGCGCTGCGCTGAGCTTCCTCGTCCCGACGACCGCGGCCGCCGGGCCGACCGTCAAGGTCGCCCAGGCGGCGCCGGTGCAGCCCGGCTTCCAGCGCTTCGCCTGGCTCAACGCGTGGGCGGACCACCACACCGCACCCGGAGGCGCTGCCGCGGGCCGGCTCGACGGCGTGCCGCGGATGCGGATCGTGGTCGGGCACCTGCGGCGTACGGCCGTCGACTTCGGCGTGCTCGCCGAGGTGGAGGCGCCGCAGCGGGAGGCCTTCGAGTCGTTCGGCCGGGAGTATGCGCTGGTCTCCACGCCGGACGCCACCGACGACGTGGTCTTCTACCGTCGCTCGGTGTTCCGGCTGGTCAGCAGGGATGCGGTGACGATGTACTACCGCCACGGAGCCCGTACGACCGCGCCGGTGGTGGTGCTGGAGGAGCGCTCCACGGGGCAGCGGGTGGGAGTCCTTCCCGTCCACTTCCCGGCGAGCATCCCGGCGGCTCCCCGGCAGAAGAGATGGCGCGACGTGAACGCCGGGATCGTCAAGGATGTGGTCGCGCGCGCCGAGGTGCCGATGGTCGTCGCCGGCGACTTCAACCAGCGCAACGACATCCTGTGCGCCCTGACCTCACCCGGGACGGGCCTGGTGAGCCCGCTCGCGACGCACGCGGAGTGCGCCACCGGGCGCCGGGCGCCGATCGACCAGGCCTTCCTCAGCCCGTCGCTGCGCCCCGACCGCTACCAGGTCTACTCCGGCCCCTCGGCCCGCCGGGCCACCGACCACGGCGCGTTCTACCAGCTCCGGGTGCGGCTCTCCGGGGTCGCCTGATCCCTCAGAAGTACGTCCGGACCAGCTCGGTCACGGTGTAGTCGAGGTCAACGACCGGGATCAGCCGCCACTTGTCGAAGGCCGTGCACGGGTGCGAGATCCCGAAGCTGACCAGGTCGCCCGGCCGCAGGCCCGCGTCGGTGCGCAGGAAGGCGTGCTGGTCGGCCAGCTTCTCGACGGTACCCGCGAACGGCTCCGCGCCGCCGAACCCGTTGCGCCGCACGGCGAGCGGGACGGGCAGGCCGTTGTCGTAGGGCGCGTCCCGCCTGCCCATGCCCACGATGACCAGCCCCTCCTCGGGGGCGGAGACCACCTGGGCCCAGACCTCGATCGCCGGGTCCAGGGTGCCCTCGATGCGGTTGTAGGGCGTCTCCTCGGCGTAGAGGCCGTGGTCGTGGGTGACGTACGTCCCGCTCCGCAGCACCTTGCGCGGCGCCATCCGGTCCGGCCACCCGGAGGCCCAGCGCTCGGCGAGCACGTCGAAGAAGGCGCTCCCACCTGCGGAGACGATGGCGTCGGCCGTGATCAGGCCCTGGGTGAACAGGGTCGAGGCGAGCTCCTTCAGACGATCGAAGTAGTCGCCGACGGCCTCCGCCGTCCCCAGCCCGCCCTCGTAGCCGGCCACCCCCGCCAGGAGTACGCCGGGAGTGGAGTCGACCACGCGCGCGAGCGCGACCGCCTCCTCGACGGAGCGGCAGCCGGTGCGCCCGCCGGGGAAGCCCAGGTCGATCAGCACCGCCAGCGGCCGGTCGGCGACACCCACCAGGGCCGAGGCCTCGGCGGCCGCCTCGACGCCCTCGACCGAGTCGACCCAGTGCAGGTGGAGGAACTCCGGATCGGCGGCACGCTCGGAGGCGACCCAGCTCAGCGCGCTGTGGTCGAGGATCTCGTTGGCGACCAGGACCCGGCGTACGCCGCCGTGGCGGGCGACCAGCGCCTGGTTGGGCGTGGCGACCGTGATCGCCCACGCCCCGGCGTCCAGCTGTCGTTGGTAGAGCGTGGGCGCCATCGTGGTCTTGCCGTGCGGCGCCAGCAGCAGGCCGTGCTCCTCGGCGAACTCGGCGAGGGTCGCGATGTTGTGCTCCAGCGCGCTCTTCTTGAGCACCATCACCGGCCAGGTGAACGAGCCGTCGAAGAGGTTGCGGCCCGAGGTTGCGTACGTGGTGAGATCGACGGCTTCTCCCGGCTCCATGAAGCCCTTGTCCGCCCAGGTCACATGATCGTCCATCGGGACCGAACCTACCGACGGCCCATCTGCCCGGCATCGGGTTTCGAGAAAACTTGGAAATCTCCGCGGCGTTCCCGGCGTCGCATATCGTGACGCCATGGCCAGCCGCCGGACAGCACAGCGGGAGATGACGCGCCGCCTCCTTCTGGACGCGGCGATGGAGCGGTTCGTCGCCAGCGGCTACGCGGCCACGACGATCGACGAGATCGCCTCCGCGGCGGGCACGACACGAGTGACCTTCTACGCCTACTTCCCTTCCAAGTCGGAGATCGTCAAGGCGCTGATCGCCGAGCGGCTCGAGGGGGAGCTCGCGCTCGCCTCCGAGGGATGCACGACGACCGTGGCACTCATCGACGCCGTGGCGGCCGGCACCCGCGAGCACCTCGGCGCCTGGATCCGTGACGTCGCAGCTCACTGGCCGAGGCTGCAGCCGATCATCAGGATCTGCCGCGCCGCCCAGGCGATCGACCCCGACCTGTGCGCGGGCATCGACATCTGGATCGACCAGGCGATCGACGACATCGGTGCCGGGCTCGCCAAGGCCGACCGGTTCGAGGCCGACGGCCGGCAGTTCCG
Organism: Nocardioides luteus; assembly: GCF_000960475.2. Lineage (GTDB taxonomy): Bacteria > Actinomycetota > Actinomycetes > Propionibacteriales > Nocardioidaceae > Nocardioides > Nocardioides luteus_A. The sequence continues at coordinate 91,133 of NZ_JZDQ02000009.1, forward strand.
CGGCGCGCTGGCGATGGGGCAGTTCGACTATGTGTTCCAGCACTGGACCGACGGCGTGTGGGGTGCCGACCAGGACCGCATGTGCGAGCTGCTCACCGAGAGCTGGTTCCAGCTCCTCGGTGAGTGATCGGGCAGGTCAGAGGAAGGTCTGACCCTCGCCGCGGTAGGTCGGCGCGACGGTGATGATCGAGTCGCCCTCGATCAGCTGGAGCACATCGAGCCGCTCGCAGACCTCGCCCGCCTTCGCGTGACGGAACCAGACCTTGTCCCCGATCGCGAGCTCGTCGGCGGCATGGCCACGCAGCGGCGTCTGGACCTCCCCGGCGCCTTCGGTGCCGACGTACGACAGGCCGAAGGGGTAGGTGGGGCTGGGGACGCGGTCGAGTCCCGGTGGTCCCGAGGCGATCCAGCCACCGCCGGCGACGGTGACGATGCCCGGGGCCGGACGGCGGACGACGCTCAGCCCGAAGTACGCCGCCGGGTGGGGCGTGAAGCCGTCGTAGCGGTCGAAGAGGGTCGGACCGTAGAGGCCGGAGCCGGCCGCGATCTCGGTCACCGAGAGGTCGGCGTGGGTGGACTCGATCGAGCCGGTGCCGCCACCGTTGACGAACTCGAGGTCGGTCAGCGAGCGTACGGCCGCGACGATCCTTCCGCGGCGCTCGGCGATCTCGGCGATGGAGGCCTTCTTCATCCGCCGGATCACGGGTGCGGGCGGGTTGCCGCTCAGCGGGCGGTCGACGGTGCCGGCGACCTGGCCCTCGTAGGCCATCAGCCCGACCAGCTGGAAGTCAGGATCCTCGGCGATGATCCGGGCCAGCGCGACGGCATCCTCGGGGGTGCGGACCGGGGAGCGGCGGGCGCCGAGCCAGATGCGGTGGGCGATGACCAGCGCGGCGTCCAGGTCGATGGCGACACGTACGGGAGCGGCCGGGGTGCCGATCGCGGCCTTGACCAGCGACAATCCCTCGGCGCTGTCGATCATCAGGGTGACCCGGGCGAGCTTCTCCTCGTCCTTCGACAGAGCGGCGAGCGCTACCCGGTCGACCGTCGGGTAGCCGACCACGATGTCGTAGTGCGACTCGGCCAGCCACAGCGCCTCGCCCAGGGTGAAGGCGAGGATCCCCTCGTATCCCTCGCGGGCGAGCACCCGGTCGATCAGCGCCCGGCAGCGTACGGACTTGCTGGCCACGCGGATCGGGGTGCCCGCGGCCCGGCGCACGAGATCGTCGGCGTTGGCGTCGAACGCCTCCAGGTCGACGGCTCCGACGGGTCCGTCGAGAGCCGCGGTCGCGCGGTCGAGCCGCTCGTGCTGCTGGGCCGAGAGATGGTGGGAAGTCGTGACCACGACCCAAGTGTCTATGCCCCGTGTGCCACTCGCGTCAACGGCAGATGACCAACTGTGCCGCCGCGCGGTCCGAAGGATCTGTTGACCGGACGGCTCCGAGCCGACACCCTTTCCGCGTGAGCGAGCGCCAGCGAGTGAACCAGACAACCAACACGCCACCGCGTCCGTATTCTCGCGCTTGCGCTACGGAGGTGGTGGCGTGAGTCAGTGGCAGAACTGGGCGGGCAACCAGCAGACGGGGTCGATCGAGATCGTGGCGCCGCGCGACGAGGCGGAGCTCGCCGCGGTCGTTGCGGCCGCCACCGAGGCCGGGCGGAGGGTCAAGCCGATCGGCGCGGGCCACTCGTTCACCGCGATCGGGTCGCCGGTCGACGTCCAGGTCAGCCTCGACCGGCTCTCCGGGATCGTCCGGGCCGACGCAACGACCGGGCTGGTGACGGTCCGCGGCGGCACCCGCCTCAAGGTCCTCAACCGCGCGCTGGAGGCGCTCGGCCTCTCGATGACGAACCTCGGTGACATCGAGGAGCAGTCGATCGCCGGCGCGATCTCGACCGGTACGCACGGAACCGGGGCGCGCTTCGGTGGCCTGGCGACGCAGGTACGCGGCCTGCGACTGCTCCTCGCCGACGGGTCCGTGGTCACGTGCTCCGCGTCGGAGAATCCGGAGATCTTCGAGCTGGCCCGCGTGGGCCTCGGTGCGCTCGGGATCATCGTCGAGGTCACCCTCCAGACCGAGCCACTCTTCGCGCTGAACGCTCGTGAGGGCAACGGGGAGCTCGCCGACATCATGGCCGCCTTCGAGGAGCACGCCTCGGGGACCGATCACTTCGAGTTCTACTGGTTCCCGCACACCACCCGCGTGCTGACCAAGCACAACACCCGGCTGCCGCTGCCGGAGACGCCGCTGGACCCCGTGGGCCGGCTCCGCGGCTGGTTCGACGACGAGCTCCTCTCCAACACGGCGTTCGGGGCGACCGTCGGGCTCGGTCTCCGCGTCCCCGGTCTGGTCAAGCCGCTGGCCCGCTTCGCCGCCTCCGCGCTCTCGCCGCGCGAGTTCACCGACATCTCCTACCGCGTCTTCACCTCGCAGCGGAAGGTGCGGTTCGTGGAGAGCGAGTACGCCGTCCCGCGCGCCGCCGGAATGTCCGTCTTGGCCTCACTGCAGCGTGCGGTCGAGGCATCCTCGTGGAACATCTCCTTCCCGGTCGAGGTCCGGGTCGCGGCCGCCGACGACATCCCGCTCTCCACCGGGTTCGAGCGCGAGAACGTCTACATCGCCATCCACACCGCACCGTCGTCGCCGTGGCGTTCGGAGTATTTCGCAGCCTTCGAGCGGATCGCCACCGAGGTCGGCGGCCGGCCGCACTGGGGCAAGCTGCACACGCTTTCCGCCGCTGACCTGGCCGAACGCTATCCGCGCCTCGGCGACTTCGTCGCGCTGCGCGACAAGCTCGATCCGTCGCGCACCTTCGGAAACCCCCACCTCGAGCAGGTCCTCGGCTCTTAACCTGGGCTTCTCCCGTGGGTCACCGGCGGCCCTTAGCGTGACCCGATGCCGCCGCCTCCCCCGTCTCAACGCATCGGCGAGATCCACGGGCTGCGGGGGCTCGCGCTGGCGCTCGTCGTGGTCTTCCACCTCTTCGGCAACGGCCGGGTCTCCGGCGGCGTCGACGTCTTCCTGGCGCTGACCGGGTTCCTGGTGACCCGGTCGCTGGTCCGCCGGGTCACCGCCTCGGAGCTGCGGCTCGCCGACCACTACGGGCGTACGTTCCTGCGGCTCTCGGCTCCCACGCTGGTCGTGCTCGCGGGGACGGCGGTGCTGATGGTCGCGGTCATGCCTCGGTCGATGTGGGGCTCGACGCTGCGGGAGATCGCTGCGTCGGCGGCGTACGTCCTGAACTGGGAGATGATCCGCTCGCAGCTCGCCTACGGGGCGGCCGGGCCGAGCGCGAGCCCGCTGCAGCACTTCTGGTCGCTGGCGGTGCAGGGGCAGTTCCTGCTGGTGTGGCCGGTGGTCGTGGTGGTCGTCGGGTGGGTGGCGCGAGCGCGGCTCCGGGTCGTGCTGGCGCTCGTCGTGGCGGTGGGGACGCTCGTCTCGTTCGTCTTCGCGTGGCGGCTCGGGGCCTCCGACCAGCAGGTGGCGTACTTCCACACCGGGGCGCGCTTCTGGGAGCTCGGGGTGGGGGCGCTGCTCGCACTCGGACTCGACCGTTTGCGTCCGCCGGACGCAGTGCGGCCGGTGCTCGCCTGGCTCGGGCTGCTGCTGGTCGCGAGCTCGGGGTTCGTCCTCGACGGCGCGGCGCTCTTCCCGGGCCCGTGGGCGCTGTGGCCGGTCGGCGGGGCGCTGCTGGTCGTGCTCGGCTCCGGGTCCTCGGCTCTTTGGGGGCCGCAGCGGCTGCTTTCGGTGAGACCGCTGCGGTTCGTCGCGGACATCTCGTTCCCGCTCTATCTGTGGCACTGGCCGCTGCTCGTGGCGTGGCTGAGCTGGACGTACGCCACCCGGATCACCCTTCCCGCGGCCGTGGTGGTGCTCTCGGCCTCGGTGGCGCTGGCCTGGCTCACCCACCGTTACGTCGAGCTGCCGGTCACCCGCGTGGGGCCGCCCTTCGCCGGGCTCCGGCGACTGGTGACCGTCCCCGTCGTGCTCGCGGTGGTCGCCGCCGGGACGCTCACCGGCGCCGCGGAGGTGGAGCGCCAGGACGCCGCGGCGAGGAAGGCCGCGGTCGAGACGGCGACGAGGTACGCCGGCTGCATCGGTGCCGCCACCCTGGACCCGGCGACCGCCGGCTGCGAGGCGCCGGGCCGGCTGCTCGACGCCAGTCTCGGCTACCAGGCGCCCGACGGGTCGGACTGCTGGTCCAACAAGGAACGGCCGGTGCGGTTCAAGGTGTGCACGCTCGGGCCCTCGCGAGGCTATTCGCGCCGGCTTCTCGCGATCGGCGACTCGCACAACCACCAGCTCGTCCCCGCCTACCGTGAGATCGCCGAGCGTCGCGGCTGGCGCATCGACGTCGCCAGTCGCGCCGGCTGCCACTGGAACGCCCGGGACCGGGTCGGGTCACCGCGGACGACCGTCGACCTGTGCCGGGAGTGGAAGTCGCAGCTCGCCGCGTACCTGGAGGCCGAGCAGGGGATCGACGCGTACGTCGTCATCCACTCCAGCCAGATCGCGGTCGAGGCCCGCGACGGCGAGACGCCCCGCGAGGCGCTCAGCAACGGTCTCGCCGAGGCCTGGGCGAGCCGGCCGGACCGGTCCGTGCCGGTCATCGCGATCCGGGACAGCCCGATCTTCGAGGGCAGCACCACCCGGTTCGCGAGGGTCGTCCAGCCGTGCATCGACGACGCCGGTCTCGCGGCATCGACCTCGTGCGCGCGGGACCGGGACCGGGTCGTACGCGGCGACGGCACCGCCGGCGCCACCCGGCTCGCCCCCAACGCCCATCGCATCGACCTCACCGACTACTTCTGCGAGGCCGAGACGTGCTCCCCCGTCGTCGGCAGCCTGCAGGTCTATCAGGACGGATTCCACATCTCGCCCCTCTATGCCGCCACCCTTGCGCCGTATCTCGGCGACCGGATCGCCGCGATCCTTCGCTGATCCGGCGCTGATCCGGCCGGGCTAGGCGACCGCCGGCTCCGGCTCTTCCTCGCGCGGGAAGTGGGTCTCCTTGAAACGTACGGCCAGGGCGACCGACGGGCGCATCGCGGCGGCGGCAGCGACGATGATGGCGGCGATGACGATCCAGCCGGCGCCGCTGTAGAAGGCGGGGTGCCAGCCCATGGCGAGGAACGTGAACAGGGCGGGGGCCCAGGCACCGCCGAGCTGGCGGCCGATGCCGGCGACGCCTTCGTACTCGCCTCGTCGGGCCGGGTCCATGAGCTCGGCCTGGAACGCCCAGCCGGCGGAGCCGATGGCGAGCTCGGCGCCCGTCACGGCGACGTGACCGAGCCAGACCAGGAAGATCGTCAGGACCCCGCGGGTGTCGTGGGTGACCAGCGTGATCGCGCAGGCGGCGACGAAGAAGGCACTGCTCCACCACACCCGGCGCAACGCGTCGCGGACGCCGTGGACGCCCTTCGAGGTGTAGGCCGGGAGGACGATGCACAGCACCGTGTTGGTCGCGAAGAGCCAGGCCAGCAGCCAGCGCGGCGAGTCGGTGTAGTTGACCAGCCACAGCGGGATCACGGTGTGCAGCAGCACCTGGTTGGACCACAGCGTGCCGGTGAACGTCGTCACCAGCAGCCAGCCGACGTTGCGCAACGCACCCGGTCCGGGCACCTTCTCGGCGACCTCGCCGGCCGCGCGGCGCTCGTCGTGAGGCGCCTTCGGCAGCCGGGTGATCCAGACCGAGTTGGCGATCCCGACCGCCAGCGCGAAGAACGGCACGCCCCACTTGAGGACCGTATCGGTGTCCAGCGCGAGGGCGATGCCGGCGACCAGGGCGCCGATGGTGAAGCCGAGGTTGAGGCTCGAGTACATGAACGCCTGGGTCTCGACCCGCTCCTTGTCGGGGAGCACATCGAGGACGTACGCGTTCCGGCCGGCGCCGCCGGCGTTGTTGACCACCTCGAAGACGACGATGACGCACAGGTAGGCCCAGAAGCCGTGGATGAACGGCATCGTGGCGAACATCATCGCGCTGAGCAGGGCACTGATCGCCCAGATCCGCTTCGGGCCGACGAAGTCGGCCAGCCGGCCCATCGGGTAGGCGGTGATGAAGCTCGCGATCCCGGCGACTGTCAGGCCGATACCGATCTGCGCCGGGGTCAACCCGACGAACGCGACCAGGTAGAACGCGGCCGCGGTGTTGAACGTCCCGTCCCCCGCCGCGAAGAGCAGCGACTGCGTCGCCAGACGCTTCGACAACGGCGTCGGCGGAATCAGATTGTCGATGAAACCGGGCAATGCGGGCACGGGCATATTCCATCACCGCTACCGGACGAGAAGCATCCGGTTTATCGCCGAGAAGTCGGCCCCGTCGGCCGAGACGTCAGTCCCGTCGGCCGAGACGTCAGCCCGGTCGGCCGAGACGTCAGCCCGGTCGGCCGAGACGTCAGCCCGGTCGGCCGAGACGTCAGACGCGTCGCCCGAGGCGTCAGCCCGGTCGGTCGAGACGTCAGGCGCGTCGCCCGAGACGTCAGCCCCGTCGCCCGAAGTGGCATCGGGGTGACGGCTCGGCCGACGTACGTGACGGCTCGGCCGACGTACGTGACGGCTCGGCTCAGAAGCGTCGGGAGGCGAGGGCTTCGACGGCGTCGCGGGCGGTGGCGGCGATGGCGAGATCGACGTCGTTCTGGATCCGGGCGGTGCGGTCGGAGTCGGTGAGTACGGCGATGGCCACGCGGCCGCCGGGGTGGGTGACGACGGCGATCTCGTGCCGCAGGGTGAGGAAGCCGCCGGTCTTTCCGGCGAGGTGGATGTCGTCGGCGAGCAGGTCGGCGGCGATCCGGTGGGTGAAGACCTGTTTGGCCATCAGCCGGCGCACCATCTCGGTCGCCTCGGGCTTGGCGATCTCGTCACGCCAGACGCGCACGAGCAGGTCGACACAGGCGCGGGGCGAGCCGACCGTGGCGCGCTCGACGTCGAGCGACTCGATGACGTGCCGGCCGCCCGGCCGGCGCCCCTCGACCGCCAGCTGGGTGGCGAGGGCGAAGTCGGGGCCGGCGACGCGGGTGGCGTAGTCGTACATCGGCTGCATCCGGTGCCGCAGCCGCAGCCCCTCGACGCCCCATTCGGCGAGCTGCTCGTCGACCTCCCGCGGCGGGACGAGGTCGAAGAGCGCATCCGCGGCGGCGTTGTCGCTGAGGCCGAGCATCATCAGCATCAGGTCGGCGACGGAACAGGTCGCGTCGTGGGCGAAGGCCGAGATGCCGTACGGCCCGTAGCTCCGCTCCGCCGCGCTCAGCGTGACCATCGTGCCGCCGTCGACCTCCCCGCGGGCGATCCGGTCCGCGACGACCAGGGCAAGCGGCACCTTGGCCACCGAGGCCAGCGGCATCGGCCGGTCGACGCCGACCCCGACCTCCTGGCCGGTGTCGATGTCGCGGGCCAGGAACGCGGCGCGTACCTGAAGCGTCTCGAAGCGCTCGGCGGCGGCCTCGGCGAGATCGATCAGGCCCCGGTCGCTGCCGACGAGCGGACTCATCCGCGCCCCTTCTCAGGGGTGCCGAGACACGCACCGAGCAGAGCGAGCGCCTGCTCGCGGGGGCGGCCGGCGGTCAACGGTCCGGGGATTGGCGGCTGCTCGACGAGCCGGTGACCGCGTGACACGGGGTCGACGAAGGGCGACCAGCTCAGCCCGTACGTCACCGCCTCGTGCCGCGCGCAGACCAGCGTCGCGCGCCCTGCCAGTGCTTCGGCCACCGCGAGCTGGTGCGGCGCGGCGCGCAGGGTGGCCGGTCCGACGCCGGCCCGGTCCGCCAGCCGTCGCAGTCGGCCGGCGGGGTCGTCCAGGTCTCGCGGGAGAGCCAGCACCTGCGTACGTTCCCCGCCTCTGCGGGGTCGCAGGGCGCTCAACGACACGGGCCCCTGCGCGGTCCCGGGCGCGGTGGCCGCACCCAGCGGGGTGACCCAGGTGGCCGCGTCGGGGTCGCACGCCTCGACCAGCCAGGCGGCCGACTCCGGCGGGTCGGTGGCGGTCCCGGCAAGGCGTACGTCGACGCCTTCCTCCTCCAGCAGCGCGACCAGGCGAGAGAGCGGTGCCGGCTCGCAGCCCGGCGGCACCGCGACCACGAACGGCTCCCGCTCGTGCCGGCGGACGCTCTGCAGCAGATGGTCGGCCTGGTCAACCAGATGCCGAGCCCGCGGCAGCAGCGCGTGGCCGGCGGGGGTGAGGGCGATCTGCCGCCGGCTGCGGTCGAGCAGCTCCACCCCGAGCTCCCGCTCGAGGGCGCGCAACCGACGGCTGAGGAGCGGCTGGTCGACACCCAGCTCCAGGGCCGCCTCGGAGACGCTCATCTCATCGGCGACCGCGGTGAAGCCGCGCAGGTGAAGCAGTAGGTCCACGCGTACAGGATGGCTGATCGCCTCGACCTCGTCCCATGTCGGCGATGCATAGGTCCATGCCGGATCGTCCTTGGACGCCGTCGCCGCGACGGGGTCACGATGCCGGGCATGACCCACCCGATCCTCAGCCGCCGCGCCCTGCTGGGCGGAGCCGCCACCGCTGCCGTCGTCGCAACGACCGCCGGTGCCGGTGGCTCCGTCGCGTACGCCGCCGACAGTCCCTCGATCGACGCCCTGGAGCAGAAGCACCAGCGCCACCTCGGCGTCTGGGCGCAGAACGTGCGGACCGGACGCGTTGTCGAGCACCGTGCCGACGAGCGCTTCCCGATGCTGTCGACCTTCAAGACCCTGCTCGTCTCCGCGATCCTGCGCGACCTGCCCGCACGTACGCTCCAGCAGCGTCTGACCTGGGACGACGCCGACGTCGTCGTCAACTCGCCGGTCACCTCGCTCACGACCCGCAACGGCCTGACCGTGGCGCAGCTCGCCGAGGCGACGATGACGCGGTCCGACAACACGGCGGCCAACGAGCTGCTCCAGCTCATCGGCGGCCCGGCCGGCGTGACGTCTCTCGCCCGGTCGCTCGGCGACACCGTCAGCCGGCTCGACCGCTGGGAGCCCGACCTCAACAGCGCGATCCCGGGCGACCCGCGCGACACCACCTCGCCGCGTGCCATCGCACGGACCTACACGAAGCTGGTGCTCGGCGACGCCCTCGGCGGTGCGGACCGGGACCAGCTGCTCACCTGGATGCTCGCCAACCAGTCGACCGTCAGCCGGTTCGGCGCCGGGGTTCCGGCCGGCTGGCGGCTCGCCGACAAGACCGGTGGTGGTGACTACGCGTCGCGGAACGACGTCGGCGTCACCTGGACCCCCGACGGCGCCCCGATCGTCATCGCCGCCCTCACCCGCTCCGACGACCCCGCCGCTCCGCCGCTCGACGCCCCGCTCGCGGACATCGCGGCGACCGTCTGCGCGGAGCTCGGCTGACGGGCTGCGCGAGCTGTAACACGTCGTTCGTAGGTCTTCTCGCCCTATCAGGACGACCGGATAGTCCTACGAACGACGTGTTACACGTGCGGCGGTCGGATCTCGGCCGACGCACCCGACGCCTCGGCCGACGCACCTGACGCCTCGGCGGGTCAGGCCCCGTACACCGGCTCCGGCTCGGGCGCCTCAGCCAGCAGCTTGCGGAGCGCGGGACCGACGTCGCCGGCGACCCACCGAGCCCCGGCGTCGGCGGAGGGGCCGTGAGCCCAGCCGTTCTCGACGGTCATCTTCGGACCGTCGATCTCGATGACGCGGCCGGTGATGTCGCGGGCATCCTCGGAGGCGAGCCACGCGACCACCGGCGAGTTGTCCTCGGGCAGCGCCATGGCGGAGGTGTCGAAGGCGCCCTCGGTCATCCGGGTCTTGGCGACCGGGGCGATGGCGTTGACGGTGACGCCGTAGCGGGCCATCTCGGCGGCGGCTACGAGGGTGAGGCCCGCGATGCCGGCCTTGGCGGCGGAGTAGGTGCCCTGCCCGATCGAGCCCTGCAGGCCGGCACCGGAGGAGGTGTTGACGACCCGGGCGTCCCGCTGCCGGCCTGCCTTGGACTCCGCCCGCCAGTAGGCGCCCGCGTGCCGCAGCGTCGCGAAGTGGCCCTTCAGGTGCACCCGGATCACCGCGTCCCACTCCTCCTCGGAGGTGTTGACGAGCATCCGGTCGCGTACGAAACCGGCGTTGTTGACGAGGATGTCCAGACCCCCGTACGTCTCGACCGCCTGCCTCACCAGAGCCTCCGCCGCGGCGAAGTCGGCGACGTCGGCGGCGTTGGCAACCGCCTCCCCACCTGCGGCGACGATCTCGGCGACGACCTGCTCGGCCGGCGACTCACCGGTCCCCTCACCCGCGAGCGAGACGCCGAAGTCGTTGACGACCACCTTCGCGCCGTGGCGGGCGAGCTCGAGCGCGTGCGCCCGGCCGATCCCCCGCCCCGCTCCGGTGACGATCGCGATCCGGCCGTCCAAGAGTCCGGTCATTGAGTGCTCCCTGCGTCGATACGTACGTCGGTCTTGCCAGCGTGAACCAAGCAACTGCTAGGCTACCAAGCAATCGCTAGGTTAGGCAGTGCAGAGTCAAGGACGGACGCCATGGGCATCTCCACCGAGATCACCGACGAGCAGATCGCCGTCGTCACGATGAACCACCCGCCGGTGAACGCGCTGCCGGTGAAGGGCTGGTTCGAGGTCGCCGACGCGGTCACGACCGCCGCCGAGAACGGCGCCCGGGTCGTGATCCTGCGCGCCGAGGGCAAGGGGTTCAACGCCGGCGTCGACATCAAGGAGATGCAGCAGATCGAGGGATTCGAGGGCATCCTCGGCGCCAACCGCGGCTGCTACGCGGCCTTCAAGGCGATCTACGAGTGCCCCGTCCCCGTCATCGCCGCGGTCAACGGCTTCTGCCTCGGCGGCGGCGTCGGGCTCGTCGGCAACGCGGACACGATCGTGGCCAGCGACGACGCCTTCTTCGGCGTACCCGAGGTCGACCGCGGAGCCCTCGGCGCCGCCACCCACCTCAGCCGGCTGGTACCCCAGCACATGCTGCGCACGCTCTACTTCACCGCCCAGACCATCACCGCCCAGCGCCTCCACGAGCTCGGCTCGGTCCACGCCGTCGTCCCCCGCGACGACCTCGACGACAAGGCCCTCGAGATCGCCCGGCAGATCGCGCAGAAGGACCCGCAGGTCATCCGTGCCGCCAAGGCCGCCCTCAACGGCATCGACCCGGTCGATGTGAACGCCTCCTACCGCTTCGAGCAGGGCTTCACCTACGAGCTCAACCTCGCCGGCGTCGCCGACGAGCGCCGTGACGCCTTCGTGAAGGAGGGCCGATGACCACCGCACCCACCTTTCAAACAAAGCTGACCGAGCTGACCGGCGTCGACCACCCGATCGTGCAGACCGGGATGGGCTGGGTCGCCGGCCCGCGCCTCGTCTCCGCCACCGCCAACGCGGGCGCGCTCGGCATCCTGGCCTCGGCCACGATGACGCTCGACGAGCTCGAGAAGGCGATCGTCGAGGTGAAGGGGCGCGCCGACAAGCCGTTCGGCGTCAACCTGCGCGCCGACGCCTCCGACGCTCCTGACCGCTGCCGGCTCCTCATCGACCACGGGGTGAAGGTCGCGAGCTTCGCCCTCGCCCCGAAACCCGAGCTGATCGCCACGCTCAAGGAGCACGACATCGTCGTGATGCCGTCGATCGGCGCAGCCAAGCACGCCAAGAAGGTGGCGAGCTGGGGCGCCGACATGGTGATGATCCAGGGCGGCGAGGGCGGCGGCCACACCGGCGCGGTCCCGACCACCCTGCTCCTCCCCTCCGTCCTCGACGCCGTCGACATCCCGGTCGTCGCCGCGGGCGGCTTCTTCGACGGCCGGGGTCTCGCCGCGGCGATGGCCTACGGCGCGGCCGGCATCGGCATGGGCACGCGCTTCCTGCTCACCGCCGACTCGGCGGTCCCCGAGGACGTACGCCGCCGCTATCTCGAGTTCGGCCTCGACGGCACCGTCGTGACCACGAAGGCCGACGGGATGCCGCACCGCCTGCTCCGCACCGAGTTCATCGACACCCTCGAGAAGGAGGGCGTCACCGCGAAGCTGGCCCGCACGATCAAGCGGACGAGGCAGTTCAAGGAGATGTCCGGCCTCCCCTGGCGGACGCTCGTCAAGGACGGCCGGAGCATGGTCCACGGCGGCGACCGCACCTGGGCCGAGGTCGTCCTCGCCGCCAACACCCCCATGCTGCTGCGCGCCGGCCTCGTCGAGGGCGACACCTCCGCCGGGATGCTCTCCAGCGGCCAGGTCGTCGGCCTCCTCGACGACCTGCCGACCTGCGAGGAGCTCGTCGACCGGATCATCGCCGGCGCCGTGGATCGCCTAAAACATCTGGACGCGACCCACACCTGAGCAGCAACCTTGCGCCCATGGTGATCGAGGTTCGCCCGGCAGAGGTGTTCGAGGACGTACGCACCCTCGTCGGCCCCAAACGGGCCGACGCCAGCGTGTGCTGGTGCCTGAGCTACCGGATCCCGTCGACGATCAACAACAAGATGCGCGGCCAGGAGCGCGGGGAGTTCGTGCGCAACCTGCTGGCCGACGGCCCGCTGGGCGTGCTCGCCTACGACGGCGACGAACCGGTCGGCTGGGCCGCCGTCGCCCCACGCGCGGACACCACGTTCGCCCGCAACCGGAAGATCCCGCACGTCGACGACCTGCCGGTCTGGTCCGTCTGGTGCATCCGGGTCCGGCCCGGGCACCGCGGCAAGGGCATCTCGCATGCGCTCATCGAGGGTGCCGTCGACTTCGCGCGCGACCGCGGCGCCCCGGCCATCGAGGCCTACCCGCTCGACAACCAGGGCGCGAAGGTCGACCAGACGATGGCGTACGCGGGGATCCGCAAGAACTTCGAGGCGGCCGGCTTCACCTGGGCCGCCGACACCACCTCGGTCCTCGCCGGCCACCCACGCATCCTGATGCGGCGCGACCTGAGCTGACCACCCGGTTGACCACGATCGCTACACTGACCTGCGTGAAGACCGAGACGAGCCGCGTACGCATCGCGCTCGTCGCGCTTTTCACGCTGATGCTCCCGGCGCTGATGAGCGTCGACCCCGAGCAGGCGCTGCTGACCATCGCCGTCTCGACCGCGCTCGCGGCCGTCGCGCTGGGCGCGCTCCACAACATCAGCACGTTCGCCCTGGTCAGGGCACGTTCGACGGTCCCTCCGGATGTCTCCGACGGGCCTCACCATCTCGCTGCCCGGGTCACCGACCCGGTGTGCTCCCCGCGCCGACCGCGCGCTCCTGAGCAGGACTGACCGCTCGCCCACTGGCGAGCCCGTCAGTCCTACCCACTCACCTCAGGAGCACACCCATGTCCGTTCTCGCCCCCGTCTCACACGCCCTCGCGGCCGTCCTCGCCGGCGCCCACCACGCCCTGTCCTTCGCCGGCTCCAACACCAGCTGGCTGCTGGCCATCGCCGCGGTCGTGGTGCTGGTCAGGCTCGTCCTCCTCCCGCTCACGATCCGCGGCGTACGCCACGCCCACGCCGCCGCCCGGGCGCGCCCGCAGCTCCAGGCGCTGACGAAGAAGTACCAGAAGCAGACCGCGAAGGGTAGCGCCAGCCAGGCCGACATGATGGCGATGATGGAGGAGCGGCGGAAGATCAACGAGGAGCACGGCGTACCCCGCTTCGCGATGCTCGCCGCTTTCGCCCAGCTGCCGATCTTCCTGGCGCTCTACCACCTGCTCTCCGACGTCAGCCGGCAGCATGCGGTCGGCGCGATGGGTGACTCGCTGGTCGCCTCGCTCGGGGCTGCGACCTTCCTCGGCACACCGCTGACCGGCCGCGGCTACCTCTCCGGCGACACGACCCACCTGGTGATCACCCTCGGCCTCGCCGCGACCGCCGCCGCGGTCAGCTACCTCAGCCAGCGGCTGTGGGTCCTGCCCAACATGGTGCGCGCCGACATGCCCGAGTCGATGATCCGGATGCAGGAGCTCATGCCCGTCATCTCCGCCGGCGGCATGCTCCTCGCCGGCAGCAGCGTCCCCCTCGCCCTGCTCGTCTACTGGGTCATCAGCGGCCTGTGGACCGCCGGCCAGGCCGCGGTCATCCACCGCTGGTTCCCGACCCCCGGTTCCCCCGCCGCCGAGCGCCGCACGCTCAGGTTGCAGCCGGCCTGACGGGGCCGGTCCCGCAGTTGTGAAGCTGAGAGTGGTCTATAGGCCACTCTCAGCTTCACAACTCCACGCCTCAGAGGCGCTCGATGATGGTGACGTTCGCCTGGCCGCCGCCCTCGCACATGGTCTGCAGGCCGTAGCGGCCGCCGGTGCGCTCGAGCTCGTTGAGGAGCGTCGTCATCAGTCGGGTGCCGGTGGCGCCGATGGGGTGGCCGAGGGCGATGCCGCCGCCGTTCACGTTCACCTTCGAATGCGGGATGTCGAGCTCCTTCATCCATGCCAGGACCACGGAGGCGAAGGCCTCGTTGCACTCGAACAGGTCGATGTCGTCGACCGTGAGACCCGTCTTGGCAAGGGCGTGACGGGTCGCCTCGATCGGTCCGGTGAGCATCCAGACCGGGTCGTCACCGCGGACCGAGAGGTGATGGATCCGGGCTCGCGGGGTCAGACCGAAGGTTCGCACGGCCGCGGCCGAGGCGACCAGCAGCGCCGAGGAGGCGTCGCAGATCTGCGAGGCGACGGCCGCGGTGATCCGCCCCCCGGGAGCGAGCGGCTCCAGCGCGGCCATCTTCTCGAGGGACGTCTCGCGCGGGCACTGGTCGACAGCGAAGTCACCCACGGGCACGATCTCCCGGTCGAACCGGCCCTCCTCGATCGCCGCCTTGGCGCGCTGGTGGGACGCCAGCGCATAGGCCTCCATGTCCTCGCGCGAGATGTCCCACTTCTCGGCGATCATCTCGGCGGAACGGAACTGGGAGACCTCCTGGTCGCCGTAGCGCTTCACCCAGCCGGGCGACTCGGCGAACGGCGTGGTGTACCCGTATTCGGCGCCCACCAGCATCGCCGCCGAGATCGGGATCGCGGACATGTTCTGCAGCCCACCCGCGACCACGAGGTCCTGCGTCCCCGACATCACCCCCTGCGCCGCGAAGTGCACCGCCTGCTGCGAGGAGCCGCACTGCCGGTCGATGGTCACGCCGGGTACGCGGTCGGGCAGCCCGGCCACCAGCCACGCGGTCCGCGCGACGTCGCCGGCCTGGCCGCCGATGGTGTCGCAGCAGCCCATGATCACGTCGTCGACGGCCCCCGGGTCGATCCCGGTGCGGTCGACGAGCGCGACCAGCGAGTGGGCGCCGAGATCGGCCGGATGGATGCCGGCGAGCGCGCCACCGCGCTTGCCCACCGGCGTACGAACGGCGTCGATGATGAATGCCTCGGGCATCGGTGATCCTCTCGATCAGGCGTGCTGGCTGGAGACGGAGACGACCTCGCCGGTCATGTAGGACGAGTAGTCGCTGGCCAGGAAGACCATGACGTTGGCGACCTCCCACGGCTCGGCGGCGCGGCCGAAGGCCTCGCGACCCTTGAGCTCGACGAGCAGCTCGGGCGAGGTGACCTTCTCCAGGAACGGGTGCATCGCCAGCGACGGCGAGACCGCGTTGACCCGGATGCCGTGCGGCGCCAGGTCGGCGGCGGCCGAGCGGGTCAGCGCCATCACCCCGGCCTTGGCCGCGGCGTAGTGGGCCTGCCCCTCCTGCGCCCGCCAGCCGATCACGGAGGCGTTGTTGACGATGACGCCGCGCTTCCCGGCGGCCACGAACCGCTGCCCGACCGCCCGGATGCACCGGAAGGTCCCGGTCAGGGTGATGTCGAGAACCTTCGACCACTGCTCGTCGGTCATCTCCAGCACCGACGCGGTCCCACCGAGCCCGGCGTTGTTGATCATCACGTCGACACCACCGAACGGATCGGCCGCGTCGAGCAGGGCCTGGACCTGGTCCTCCTGGGTGACGTCGCAGGTCACGGCCGTGACCCGGTGTGCCCCGAACTCCTCTCCGAGCGCATCGACGGACTCCTTGAGCCGTCGCTCGTGGGTGTCGGACATGACGACCGCCTTGGCGCCCTCCTCGAGCACCTTCCGCACGACCGCCGCCCCGATCCCGGCACCTGCGGCGGCGGTCACGACGACGACCCGGCCCTCCAGGAGCGAGTGGCCGAGGACGTACGCGGGGGTGGGCTGTTCCGGCTTCATGGTCGAGCCTCTCGTGGCAGGCCGAGGACGCGCTCGGCGATGATGTTCCGTTGGATCTCGTCCGAGCCGCCGTAGATCGTGTCGGCGCGGGAGAAGAGGTAGAGGGACTGCAGCCGGTCGAGGGCGTAGTCCTCCCCGGTGGTCAGTCCGGCGAGGCCGACGACGTCCATCGCCAGCTCGCCGAGGTCACGGTGCCACCGCGCCCAGAGCAGCTTGGAGACGCTCGCCTCGGGGCCCGAGGAGCCGGAGTCGTACGCCGAGAGCGTCCGCAGCGCGTGCAGCCGGAGCACCTCCAGCCCGACATGGGCCTGGGCGAGTCTGGACGAGATGCCGGGGTCGTCGATGGCGCCGTTGGCGCGGGCGGCCTCCTCGACCGTCTCGAGCTCGCGCGCGAAGCCGACCTGCTGGCCGATCGTGGAGACCCCGCGCTCGAACCCGAGCGTCGCCATCGCGACCTTCCAGCCGTCGCCCGGCTCGCCGACGACCATGTCCGCGGCGGTGACCGCCCCGTCGAAGAAGACCTCGTTGAACTCGGACGTGCCGGTGAGCTGCTCGATCGGCCGCACCTCGATCCCGTCCTGCGCCATCGGCACGAGCAGGTAGGACAGCCCGTGGTGGCGCTCGGAGCCGGGCGTCGTGCGGCACACCACGAAGCACCAGTCGGAGAGGTGGGCGTTCGACGTCCAGACCTTCTGCCCGTCGACGACCCACTGGTCGCCGTCCAGCCGCGCGCGAGTGCGCACGCCGGCCAGGTCGGAGCCGGCGCCGGGCTCGGAGTAGCCCTGGCACCACAGCTCCTCGACGGCGACGATCTTGGGCAGGAACCGCTCCTTCTGGGCCGCGGTGCCGTGCGCGATCAGGGTGGGTCCGAGCAGCTCCTCACCGAGGTGGTTCACCCGCACCGGGGCATCTGCGCGGGCGTACTCCTCGTGGAAGATCACCTGCTGGAACAGCGGCAGGCCGCGGCCGCCGTGCTCCTCCGACCAGCCCAGGCACGTCCACCCATGGGCAGCGAGGTAGCGGTTCCACGCCAGCCGGGCCTCGTACGACTCGTGGTCGCGGCCGTTCCCGCCGGTGCCGCGCAGCGCCGCCCACTCGCCGACCAGGTGGTCGGCCAGCCACTCGCGCACCTCGGCACGGAACGCCTCGTCCTCGGCGGAGTAGGTCAGGTCCATGCCGGACAACCTACCAAACCAAGCACTTGTTTGGTAGCGTCTGCGGCATGAGCGGCACTCCCGAGACCAACGTGGTGACGTACGAAACCCGCGGACCCGTGGCGATCGTCCGGCTGAACCGCCCCGAATACCGCAACGCCCAGAACTCGAAGGTGACCTACGCGCTCGACGAGGCGTTCACGCGGGCGACCAACGACGACGAGATCAAGGTGATCGTCCTCGGTGGCAACGGCAAGCACTTCTGCGCCGGCCACGACATCGGCACCCCGGGCCGCGACATCGACAAGAGCTTCGAGCGCAAGGCCGTGATGTGGTGGGACCACGTCGGCAAGGAGGGCGTCGACTCCCGGTTCGCGCGCGAGTCCGAGGTCTACCTGGGCATGTGCCGCCGCTGGCGTGAGCTGCCGAAGCCGACGATCGCGATGGTGCAGGGCGCCTGCATCGCCGGCGGCCTGATGCTGGCCTGGTCCTGCGACTTCATCGTCGCCTCCGACGACGCCTTCTTCTCCGACCCGGTGGTCAAGATGGGCATCCCGGGGGTCGAGTACTTCGCCCATCCGTGGGTCACCAACCCCCGCGCCGCCAAGGAGATGCTCTTCACCGGCGGCCGCTTCTCGGCCTCGCAGGCGGAGACCTGGGGCATGGTCAACCATGTCGTGCCCCGCGACGATCTCGAGACCGAGACGCTCGCCCTCGCCGGAAGGATCGCCGAGATGCCGCGCCTGGGGCTGGCGCTGGCCAAGAAGGCGGTCAACCAGGCCGAGGACCTGATGGGGATGCGCGCCGGGATGGACTCGGTCTTCGGCCTCCACCACGCCGCGCACGCGCACAACGCCGAGGTCGGCAAGGACTCGCTCGCCGGGATGGACGCGAAGGCGATGAAGTCGTGAAGCCCGAGCATGGCCCGCTGCGGCCGACGAGCGCCGCTGTAACACGTCGTTCGTCGGACTACTCGCCCGTTCGGAACGACCGGATAGTCCCACGAACGACGTGTTACAGCGAGCGAGGAGCGCGATGAGCACCTTGGAGTTCACCGAGGCCGAGGAGGCCTTCCGGCTCGAGGCCCGCGAGTGGCTCGCCGCCCACAACCCCGGCCGGCTGCCGTCGATGGACACCGCCGAGGGCGCCGCGGCGCACCGGGAGTGGGAGCGCACCCTGGCCTCCGGACGGTGGTCGGTGGTCACCTGGCCCGAGACGTACGGCGGCCGGGACGCGTCGCTGACCGAGTGGGTCATCTTCGAGGAGGAGTACTACCTCGCCGGCGCCCCGACAAGGATCAGCCAGAACGGCATCTCGCTGCTCGCCCCGATCATCTTCGGCCATGGCACCGAGGCCCAGAAGGAGCGCTACCTGCGCGACATGACCGACGGCACCCTGGTCTGGGCGCAGGCCTGGTCCGAGCCGGAGGCAGGGTCGGACCTGGCCTCGCTCCGTGCGACCGCGACGCAGGTCGACGGCGGTTGGAGGCTCAACGGCCAGAAGACCTGGAGCAGCCGGGCGCCCTTCGCCGACCGTGGCTTCGGGCTCTTCCGCTCGGATCCCTCCGCGGAGCGGCACCGAGGGCTGACGTACTTCCTCTTTCCGCTCGACGCCGACGGCGTCACGGTCCGCCCGATCGACCAGCTCGACGGGACGCCCGGGTTCGCGGAGATCTTCTTCGACGACGTCTTCGTGCCCGACGACGACGTGCTCGGCGGGGTCGGGGACGGCTGGAAGGTCGCGATGTCGACCGCCGGCAACGAGCGGGGTCTCTCGCTGCGTTCGCCGGGCCGTTTCTGCGCCGCGGCCGACCGCCTGCTCGACCTGTGGGCGTCCGACCCTCAGCCGCACCTGCGCGACCAGGTCGTCGACGCCTGGATCGGCGCGGAGGCCTACCGCCTCTACACCTGGGGCACCGTCACCCACGTCGAGGCCGGTGGCTCGGTCGGCGCGGAGGGCTCGATCAACAAGCTGTGGTGGTCCGATCTCGACCTCTCGCTGCACGAGACCGCGCTCTCGCTGCTCGGTGCCGACGCCGAGCTCTCCGGCCCCTGGCTCGACGACTACCTCTTCTCCCTGTCCGGCCCGATCTACGCCGGCACCAACCAGATCCAGCGCAACATCGTTGCCGAGCGCGTGCTCGGCCTGCCGAGGGGTGGCCGATGAGGTTCGGACGTACGCCGGAGCAGCACGCCTTCTCCGAAGCACTCGACGATCTCCTCGGCGCCGCCGACGTCTCGTCGGCCTCGCGCGCCTGGGCGGCCGGTGACCACTCGGCCGGACTCAAGCTCTGGCAGCGGCTCGCCGAGCTCGGCGTCACCGGGCTGCTGGTGCCGGAGGAGCACGGTGGCGTCGGAGCAGGTTGTGCCGACCTCGCCGTGGCCTTCGAGCGGCTGGGGTACCACGGCGTTCCCGGCCCCTGGATCGAGTCCGTCGCCGTTGCCCCGCAATTACTCGAAGGGTCCGACGCCACCACGATCCTCAGTCAGGTGGCATCTGGCGAAAGCATCGTCACCGTTGCCGCGCCCGGCGGGCCCTACGCTCTTGACGCCGATATTGCATCCAAGGCCTACGGCGTCTTCGACGACATGGTCATCGAACTGAACCCAGGCGCTACCAAGACTTCGGTGGACCCACAGCGACGACTGTTCGTCATGTCAGCGGGCTATCCGATCACTGGCCGGATCGACCCCTCCCGCGCCCGCGATCTCGGCACGCTCGCCTGCTCGGCCCAGCTCCTCGGCGCCGGATTGAGGCTGCTCGACGACTCGGTCGCCTACGTGAAGCAGCGGACGCAGTTCGGGCGTCCGGTCGGGGAGTTCCAGGCGGTGAAGCACCTGCTGGCCGACGTACGCGTCGCCCTGGACTTCGCGGCCCCGCTGGTGCACAACGCGGCCGTCGAGCTCGACGCCGGAACCCCCACGGCCGGCCGTGCGGTCTCGGCCGCGAAGGTCGCGGCGGGGGATGCGGCGTACCTCGCCTCGCGCACCGCGCTCCAGGTCCACGGCGCGATCGGCTACACCCGCGAGTTCGACCTGAGCCTGTGGATCCTCAAGGTGCGCGCGCTGGTCGGAGCCTGGGGCACCCCGGCCGAGCACCGTGCCCGGATCCTCGAGTCGCTGGTGGAGGCGCGATGAGGTTCGCGCTGACCGAGGAGCAGTCCGACCTGGTCGCGACGGTTCATACGCTGATCGCCAAGCGGGCCGCGTCGATGGATCTGCGCGCGGCGATCGCGACACCCGAGGGCTACGACACCACCCTGTGGCAGACGCTGACCGAGCAGATCGGCGTGACCGCGCTCGCCGTCCCCGAGGCGTACGGCGGCGTCGGCTGCACCTACCTCGAGGCCCATCTCGTCCTCGAGGAGCTCGGCGCCACGCTCACGCCCTCGCCGCTGATCGGCACCGTGCTGGCCAGCGAGATAGTCCAGGGAGTTTCCGTCGGTCTACCGACGAGTAATGGACGGAAACTCCCTGGACTACCCGAGCCTGCCGCCCAGCTCCTGACCGACATCGCCGAGGGAACCCGGCTCGTCACGGCCGCGACCGCCGGGCTGTCGGGTGCCCGGGTCTCCGCCTCCGGGGATCGGTTGACCGGCAGCATCCCGGCCGTCTTGGATGCGCCCACAGCCGACACGATCCTCCTCGTCGTCGCCGACCAGCTCTTCGCGCTCGACCCGACGGCGCCCGGATGCACGGTCAGCGCCACGCCGGCGCTCGACCCGACCCTTCAGCTGGGAGAGATCCGACTCGCAGACGCGCAGGCAACCCGGCTCGGCAGCATCGATCCGACGTACGTCACCACGGTCGGCGCCACCATGATGACCGCACTCCAGGCCGGGGCGGCACGAGAGGCGCTGGAGCGTACGGTCGCCTACCTCAAGGAGCGCCACCAGTTCGGCCGCCCGCTCGGCTCGTTCCAGGCGCTCAAGCACCGGTGTGCCGACCTGCTCGTCCAGGTCGAGACGGCCAGGACGATGAGCTGGGCGGCAGCCTGGGAGCTGACCCAGCCAGCACCAGATCGACGCCTCATCCAGGCCGCCAAGACCTGGTGCTCCGACGCGTTCTCGCAGGTGGCGGCCGAGATGATCCAGCTCCACGGCGGCGTCGCGATCACCTGGGAGCACGACGCCCACCTCTACTTCAAGCGCGCCCACGCCACCGCCCAGCTCTGGAAGGACGTTCATGCTAGATAAGACCCTCCCCCTCGCCGAGGTCGCCGGCAAGCTCGAGTCCGGGATGACCATCGGCATCGGCGGCTGGGGCTCGCGGCGCAAGCCGATGGCGCTGGTCAAAGAGATCCTCCGCAGCGACGTCACCGACCTGACCGTGGTCGCCTTCGGCGGCCCCGACGTGGGCCTGCTCGCCCGCGCCGGGAAGATCCGCAAGCTGGTCTACGGCTTCGTCAGCCTCGACTCGATCCCGCTCGACCCCAACTTCACCCGCGCCCGCGAGCGCGGCGAGATCCCGGAGACGAGCGAGTACGACGAAGGCATGTTCGTCGCCGGCCTGAAGGCGGGCGCCAACCGGCTCTCGTTCCAGCCCATCCGCGCCGGCCTCGGCAGCGACGTGATGGCGATGAACCCCGACCTCAAGACGGTGAGGTCGCCCTACGACGACGAGGAGTACGTCGCCGTCCCCGGCCTCCGCCTCGACGTCTCGCTCATCCACCTCAACCGCGCCGACGCCGCCGGAAACGGCCAGTACCTCGGCCCCGACCCCTACTTCGACGACCTCTTCGCGATGGCCGCCGACACCACGATCCTGTCGGTCGAGCAGATCGTCTCCACCGACGACCTGACCGCCAAGGCCCCGCCGCAGACCCTCCTGGTCCCGCGGATCTTCGTGAACCACGTCGTCGAAGCCCCGGGCGGCGCCCACTTCACCAGCTGCGATCCCGACTACGGACGCGACGAGGAGTTCCAGAAGTCGTACGTGGCCGCCGCCAAGTCCGACTCCGACAGCGACTGGACCGAGTTCGAGGAGCGTTACCTGTGACCACCCAGACCATCACTCGAGCCGACGTCTGCGTCGCCGCCGTCTCCGATGCCTTCAAGGGGTCCGGCGAGGTGCTCGCCCACGCCGTCGGGATCGTGCCGGCCATCGGCGTACGCCTGGCCAAGGCCACCCACACCCCCGAGCTCGCGCTCAGCGACGGCGAGGCGTTCATGATGGCCGCGGCCCCGCCGTTGCTGAAGACCGCGGCGGCCGGCGGCACCCCCGAGGCGTGGGTGCCGTTCCGCAGCATCTTCGACATCGTCGCCAGCGGCCGCCGGCACTCGATGATGGGCGCCAGCCAGATCGACCGCCACGGCAACCAGAACATCTCCTCGATCGGCGACTGGCGCAGGCCGAAGCGCCAGCTGATCGGCGTACGCGGGGCGCCGGGCAACACCGTCAACCACCGCGTCGACTACTGGGTCGCCAAGCACTCCGCCCGGATCTTCGTCGACCGCGTCGACGTCGCCAGCGGCGTCGGCAACGACCGCGCCACCGGCACCGCCGGCCGGTTCCACGACCTCGGCGTCATCGTCACCAACCTCGCCGTCTTCGGCTACGACGACGCTGGACTCGTCAAGGTCGTCTCGATCCACCCCGGTGTCACCCCCGAGGAGCTTCAGGAGGCCACCGGCTTCCCGATCGACGCCGCCGACGCCCCCCTCACCCGCGAGCCCACGGCGGACGAGCTGAAGATCATCGAGGCAGAAGACCCGAAGGGCCTCCGCTTCAAAGAGGTTCCCTGACCTGTCCGTCGAGTCGACTCGTCCTGACCGAGATCCGTGCCGAGTCGGCTCGTCCTAACGAGCCGACTCGGCGGAATTCTTGGTCAGGACGAGCCGACTCGGCGTCAGGCGAGGATCCCGGCGTGGAGCAGCTTCAGATACTGCTCCGAGAGCGTCTCGGGGGTATGGCGGCCGCCGGGGCGATACCAGGAGACCGTGGACCAGACGCCGTCACGGATGAACCGATAGGTCAGCGCGGGGTCGAGCGAGGCCTGGAAGACGCCCGCCGCCTGGCCGGCCTCGAGGACCCGGATCCACAGCGCCTCGTTGTCACGGGAACGCTCGGCGACGAATTCGAAGCCCTCGACGGTCGCCAGGAAGGCGGCCTCGTTCTGGTAGAGCGCGACGGCGAGCCGCTCGTTGTGGATCGTCCGGAAGGACTCCGCGATCAGCCCGTCCAGGTCGGCCTGCGGGTCCACACCGGACTCGACGATCTCGGTGAACCGCGCGTTGAGCCCGTCGAGGAACCCGGAGAGCAGCTCGGTCAGCATCGCTTCCTTGGAGCGGAAGTGGTGGTAGAGCGAGCCCGAGAGGATCCCCGCGGCATCGGCGATGTCGCGTACGGTCGTCTGGGAGAACCCCTTGGTCGCGAACATCTCGCCGGCCAGCGTGAGCAGCTCGGCCCGCCGCGACGACCCCGACGCCGTCCCCCGCCTTCTCGGCGCAACCCCCGTGTCAGTCATGGGCAGAGTCTACCAAACAAGCAGTTGCTCAACTACGCTTGCGAGGGTGACCCCCCGCACGATCCCCGCCCTGATCGAGAAGGCCGAGCAGACGTACGCCGACCACCCGGCGATCGTCGACGGCCCCACGACGCTCACCTACACCGAGCTCGCCGACGCGGCGGAGAAGGCCGCGCGCGCCTTCCTCGCCAGTGGCGTACGCAGCGGCGACCGCGTCGCGATCTGGGCGCCCAACCGCTGGGAGTTCCCGGTCGCGGTCCTCGGTGCGCAGACGATCGGGGCGGCCGTGGTGCCGCTGAACACCCGATACCGGGGCCATGAGGCGCGCGAGATCCTGGAGCGGTCCCGTGCCACCGCGCTGGTGACGGTCAACGGCTTCCTCGGCACCGACTACGTGCAGATGCTCCACGATGCCGGCCCGCTCCCGGAGCACCTGCTGACCATCGTCGACCTCGCCGACGGCTGGGACGAGTTCCTGGCGAGGGGCGACAGCACGACCGATCAGCGCCTCGAGGACGCCAAGGCGACCGTCACCCCCGACACCCTCGCCGACCTGCTGTTCACCTCCGGCACCACCGGCAAGCCGAAGGGCGTGATGAGCGCCCAGCGCCAGACGATCGGCGTCGCCGACGTCTGGGCCCGCGGCGCCGCGCTCTCCCCCGAGGATCGCTACGCCATCGTCAACCCGTTCTTCCACGGCTTCGGCTACAAGGCCGGCTTCATCGCGGCGTTCACCGCGGGCAGCACGGTCTACCCGATCGCGACCTATGACCCGTCCCAGGCGCTGAAGCTGATCCAGGACGAGCGGATCACCGTCCTCCCCGGCGCTCCCACGATCTTCACCACGCTCATCAACCACCCCGACCTGAAGGCGTACGACCTCTCCTCGCTGCGCTTCGCGATCGCCGGCGCCGCGAGCGTCCCGGAGAGCCTCTTCGCCGACATGCGAGACATCCTCGGGATCGACGAGGTCAAGGGCGCCTACGGCCTCACCGAGTGCATGGTCGCCACGACCACCCGCCCCGGCGAGGACCCCGAGCATGTCGCCAAGGTCGTCGGCCCCGCGGTCGAGGGCCTGGAGATCCGCACCGTCACCGCGACCGGCGAGGACGCCGAGCCGGGCGAGGACGGGGAGGTCTGGATCCGCGGTGACAACGTCATGCTCGGCTACTTCGAGAACCCTGAGGCCACCGCCGAGGCGATCGACGAGGACGGCTGGCTCCACACCGGCGACGTCGGCTATCTCGACGAGCACGGCTGCCTGAAGATCACCGACCGGATCAAGGACATGTTCACCGTCGGCGGCTTCAACGTCTATCCCGCCGAGGTGGAGAACACCCTCGCCGGGCACCCTGGCATCGTCGAGGCGGCGGTGATCGGCATCCCCGACGCCCGGCTGGGCCAGGTGGGCAAGGCCTTCGTCGTCGTCCGCGACGACCTGGACCCCGACACGATCGCGACCTGGCTCAAGGATCGGCTCGCCAACTACAAGCAGCCGCGGGCGTACGTGCTGGTCGACAGCCTCCCGCGCAACGCCAGCGGCAAGGTCCTCAAGACGGACCTGCGCGACACATAGACATATCTGTGAGACACCCCACCCCGCGGGGGTATAGGTTTCCGGAGCCCGTCTTCACTTTCCCCCACGGAGGCTTCGATGCCCCGACGCGCCAAGATCGCGTCCCTCTCCGGCACCATCCTCGCTCTCGGTGCGACCGCAGTAGCGATCCCCCTGACGCTGAACTCCGCCACCGCCGAACCGACCACGTCCGGCCCGCTGGCCGCCTTCGCGGCGGCGAACCGGGAGCCGTTGAAGGTCCCCGCCGGCCCGGTCGACGCGCATGTCGAGAAGGTCGCGCTGACCACCTCGAGCGGCAGGGCGACCGAGCACGCGACGAAGGTCGACAAGCCCCACACCGACGCGATCAAGAGCGACCCGCAGGACGTCAGCGGCTTCGGCGTCGTCGGCGTCACTTGGTCCGGCGAGATCGCCGACGGCGTACGCCCCGAGATCCGCACCCTGAAGGACGACGTGTGGTCGTCGTGGACCCCGATGTCGGTCGACGTCGACGACCACGGTCCGGACGCCGGCACCGCTGAGGCGAAGAGCGTCCGCCCGGGCACCGACGAGTTCCTCGCCGGTCACGTCGACCAGGTGCAGACCAGGATCATCGTCCCCGACGCCGCCGAGATCCCCGGCGCCCTCGAGCTCGCGGTGATCGAGCCTGGCAAGCCTGCCGAGACGGTCGAGGAGCTCCCGGAGATCCACACCGACAAGAACAAGCCGACCGCGGCCAGCGCCCACAGCGGCAACAAGGACTCCGACCTCAACCTGGTCGCGTCCACCTACACCGCGAGCCCGACGATCTACAGCCGTGCGCAGTGGGGTGCCGACGAGTCGATCCGTGAGCAGAGCGCCCCGACCTACCGCCAGATCCACGGCGGTTTCGTCCACCACGCCGCGGGCACCAACGACTACACCGAGACCGACGTCCCCGGCATCATCCGAGGCATCTTCGAGTACCACGTGAAGACCCGTGGCTACCGCGACGTCGGCTACAACTTCTTCGTCGACAAGTTCGGCCGCATCTGGGAGGGACGCTATGGCGGCGTCGCGCTGCCGGTCGAGGGCGCCCACACCAGCGGCTACAACTACGACAGCTTCGGTGCCGCGGCGCTCGGCTGCTTCGACACGGTCGCGGCCGGCTGTCCTGACGACACCGGCGCGACGCAGAACCAGCCGACGGACGCGATGATCCAGGCGTACGGCTCCCTCTACGCCTGGAAGCTGTCCCTCCACGGCGTCACCGCCAACGCCACCGACGTGACCCTGACCAAGACCGACGGCACCAAGACGGTCTTCCCGTACGCGATCCAGGGCCACCGCGACGCCAACACGACGGCGACCATCTGCCCCGGTGAGAACCTCGAGGCGAAGCTTCCCCAGATCCGCTCGCTGGCCGCGAGCCTGCAGAAGAGCTGGTCCGGGCGTGACCTGGAGTCCAACATCGCCGGCACGAGCCACTCCGACTTCGTGGCACGCCGGGCCTCGGACGGCCGGATCTTCACGCTGCGTACGGGCGGGTTCGCCGGGTTCGGCTCGACCAGGAAGTCCTCGACGGTCGGCAGCACCGTGCGCGAGGCCGTCGTCACCCCGGACATCACCGGCGACGGCAAGGCCGACCTGATCCAGGTCCGCGACGACGGCTCGGCCGGCATCCGCAAGGGCCGCGGCGACGGCACCTTCGCGGCGGTCTTCAAGACTCTCGGCAGGAGCACGTTCTCGGGCGTCTCCAAGATCACCGCGACCGGCAACATCGGTGGCACCTCGGCCAACGACCTGATCGGCAAGAACGCGAAGGGCTACCTGGTCCGCTACACGGGCAACGGCTCCGGCGGATTCACCCGGGCGGGCACGACGCGCTCGCTGAGCGGCTTCGACAAGCTCGCCGCGACGGGTGACGTCAACAAGGACGGGAAGCGCGACCTGATCGGCCGCAAGTCCGGCGCGCTCTACTACTTCAAGGGTTCCGGCTCGGGCACGTTCGGCTCGCCGGTCAAGCTCTCGACGCAGAGCCCGTCGTGGTCATCGCTGGTCCAGATCTCCGGCTACGGCGACTTCACCGGCGACGGGCGTGGTGACCTGATCGGCCGGGACTCGTCCAACCGCGGCTGGATCTACCCCGCCTCCGGCTCGGGCTTCGGCAAGCCGCTGGGTCCGTACGCGGACGTCAACCGCACCCTCGTCGGCGCGGTCAACCTCCTCGGCAACAGCCTCCCGGACCTGGTGATGAAGTCCGGCTCGACGCTCTACGTGAAGCCGAACAGCGGTCGGGTCAGCCTGGCCGCGCCGGTCGACAGCGGCATCACGCTGACGAGCGCCACCGCGCTGATGAACGCCGGCGACTGGAACCGCGACGGCAAGGGCGACTTCCTGGCGAAGATGTCGGACGGTTCGGTCCGCCTCTACCGCGGCTACGGCACCGGCAAGTTCGCCAGCCCGGTCACGATCGCGACCGGCCTCGGCACAGTCAGCGTCATCGACGCGGTCGGCGACATCACCGGCGACGGCTACCCGGACCTGATGGGTCGCACCTCCGACGGCACGATCAAGCTGTGGCCGGGCACGGGCTCGACCAAGGTCGGCGCCTCGATCGTGATGAAGTCCTCGGCCGCGGGCACCCGCCTGGTCGGCGTCGGGCGCTGGAACAGCGGCAACACCCCCGACGTGCTCTTCGTCAACGGCACCAGCACCGTCGTCCACGAGAGCAACGGGCCTGGCGGCCTGGTCTCCACACAGACGCTGTCGATCAACCTGTCGGGCTATGACGCGGTGCTCGGCGTACGCGACCTGCGGGCCGGCTCGGGTGGCGACCTGATCGTGCGGTCGGGCAGCTACATCTATGCGCTGGAGCGCAACAGCGCCGGCACCGGCGTGACCCGCACCTACCTGGGTGCGCTCTCGGGCTACAACCTGCTGGGCTGACCCGAGTTGTGAAGCCGAGAGTGGCCCATAGGTCACTCTCGGCTTCACAACTCACGCGGAGAGCTGGCGCTCCTGGTTGACCCGGAGCGCCTTCTCCGCCAGGTCGGAACCAGCGGAGGCGTAGAGGTTCAGGACGGCGTGGGCGCCACGCTTCTTGAGCTCGTCGCGCTCCTCGGGGCGCAGGGCGATCGCCGCCACGGTGCCGGTGAAGCCGAGCTTGCGGAGCAGGTCCATGGCGAGCAGGTTGTCGCCGTGGAAGGGCATCGTGAGGACGACCAGCTCCATGCCGGCGCCCTTCTTGACCCGCTCCCAGAAGTCCTGGTCCGTGGCGTCGGCCTCGACGACGTCGAAGCCCTCCTCCTTGAGCGAGGCGGCCCGGAGCGAGTCGTGCTCGACCGCCAGCACGTGGTAGCCCTGGGTGTCGCGCAGCTCCTCGTAGGTCGTCCGCCCCACCCGGCCCATCCCGACCACCAGCGCCTTGGCGTCGCCGAGGAGGATCGGCCGGTCGGCCTCCTGGAGCCGCTCGGGCCGGCGCTCCGGCAGCAGCCGGTTGAGCAGGTTGATGAGCTTCGCGGCGTACGCGTTGAAGACGGCGGCCACCAGGAACGAGAGCGAGGTCGCGACTGCGAGGACGGTCTGCCACTGCGCCGAGGCCAGCCCGGTCGCCGAGGCGATGACGATCACGATCAGCCCGAACTCGGAGTAGTTGGTCAGCGTGAACGAGGCCAGCGTCGCGGTGCGGTAACGCAGCCCCATGAAGGCGAAGATCACCACGTACGCCGCCGCCTGGATCGGCAGCAGGACCTGCAGCACGGTGGCCAGCGCCAGGTCCTCCAGCGAGGGCACCCCGGTCAGCCCGATGCTGAGGAAGAACGCGATGAGGAAGAGCTCCTTGGTGCTGAACAGCAGCTTGGCCAGCGCCGGCGCCTTGGCGTGCGACCCGAGGAGTACGCCGACCACCAGTGCCCCGAGGTCACCCTTGAGCCCCACGGTCTCGAAGAGCCAGTGACCCGGCACCAGCGCGATCGCCAGGCCGAACAGCGCGGTCAGCTCGGCCGAGGTGATCCGGTCCCAGACCCGGTGGGCGAGCCAGGCGCCCGGGAGGAGCAGCACCAGCGCGAAGACCCATGGCGAGGGCCAGTGGCCCTTGGAGATGGTCAGGAACGCCACCGCGACGATGTCCTGCATGACCAGCACACCGATCGCGATCCGGCCGTAGAGGGTGTTGTTGTCGTGGCGCTCGTCGAGGACCTTGATCGCGAAGACGGTGCTCGAGAAGGAGAGGACGAACGCGATCAACGCCATCTCCCCCAGGTCGGCGTCGGTGAGGAGCGCGAAGCCGAGCGGGGCGATGCCGGCCAGCAGCCCCACCCCGATGACGACGCTGAGCCCGAGGTGGGCGAAGGTGCTCAGCCACACGTCGGGCCGGAGCAGCGATCGCACGTCGAGCTTGAGGCCGATGCCGAACAGGAGGAGCGTGACACCCAGATCGGCCAGCGTGTGCAGGCCCTCCAGCTCGCCGACGCCGGCGGCGTGCAGCCCGAACCCGGCGGCCAGGAAGCCGACCAACGGCGGGAGCTTGAGGAACATCGCGATCAGCCCCGCTCCCAGTGCGACAAGCAGATAGAGCGCGGTCAGCGACATATGGACGTCCCCCAAAGTAAAGCCCGACGGTTCGGCCACACGTACGATACCGCGTGATACCACCTCGGGTTACGCTGGGGCCATGGCTATGACTCTGCGACTCAGCGAGGCCGACGACCGGCTGCTGACCGACCGCGCCCGGACGGAGAACCGGTCCAAGCAGGAGATCGCCCGCGAGGCCATCCGCGCCTACCTCAACGACCACGACCGGCGCATCGAGGATCTCGAGGACGATCTCGCGCTCGCGCGCTACTCCCTGCGCCGCGAGCTCGGCGAGGTCCGCTACACCCCGCACGCCGAGGCCCGCCGCGCCCTCGGTCTCGACCGCATCGCCAGCGAGTGACCTATCAAGTCGTCTGGGCCGACGAGGCGTTGCAGTCGGCCGAGGCGTACGTCGACGACGACCCCATCGGCCTGATCCAGGTCTTCGACACCGTCGACACCCTGACCGAGACCCCGCGCGACGTCGGCGCCTACGCCTGGGGCAAGGACCGCTACCGCCTCCGCGTCGGCCGCTACCGCATCATCTACGTGGTCGAGGAGCGCCGCGTCACCGTCGCCGTCATCCACCTGGGCCGGCGGAGCATCTGAGGCCGCTGCTCGGGCGGCCGGCGGTCGTGTAACACGTGTTACATCCCCTGCGGCACCAGTGAGATCAACCCAGCCGCTCGATGACGAGCGCCATGCCCTGGCCACCCGCCGCACACATCGTCTCCAGGCCGTAGCGACCACCGGTCTCCTGCAGACCGTGGAGCAGCGTGGTGGTGAGCCGGGCGCCGGTGGAGCCGAACGGGTGGCCGAGAGCGATCGCGCCGCCGTTGACGTTGACCCGCTCGGGGTCGAGACCGATCCGGTCGATGCTGGGGAGCACCTGGGCGGCGAAGGCCTCGTTCATCTCCACGAGGTCGATGTCGGACGCCGAGAGGCCGGCGCGGGCGAGCGCCTGCAGCGACGCATCGACCGGCCCGAGGCCCATGATCTCGGGCGAGAGCCCGGAGACGCCGGTCGAGACGATGCGGGCGAGCGGCGTGATCCCGAGCTCGGCGGCCCGGGTGTCGCTCATGATCACCAGCGCGGCCGCACCGTCGTTCAGCGGGCAGCAGTTGCCGGCGGTGACGGTGCCGTTCTCGCGGAACACCGGCGCCAGGCCGGCGACCTTCTCCAGGGTCACCCCGGCCCGCGGACCGTCGTCGGTGGAGACGACCTCACCCGACGGCAGCGTCACCGGGGTGATGTCCCGCTCCCAGAAGCCCCGGGCGGCAGCGGCCTCGGCGCGGTTCTGGGAACGTACGCCCCACGCGTCCTGTGCCTCCCGGGTGACGCCGCACATCTCGGCGACGTTCTCGGCGGTCTCGCCCATCGCGAGGTGGTAGTCGGGCAGCTCGCCGGACTCGCGAGGATCGGCCCAGGCCTCACCCGCAGCCACCCGAGCGGCCCCGCGCTCGCCCGCCTTGAGGAACTCCTCGGCCTTGGTGTCGGGCATCCCGTCGGCCTTGCCGCGCTCGTAGCGGGACACGCACTCCACGCCGGCGGAGACGAACGCGTCCCCCTCGCCCGCGCGGATCGCGTGGAAGGCCATCCGGGTGGTCTGCAGTGACGAGGCGCAGTAGCGGTGGACGGTGGTGCCGGGCACGGCGTCCAGCCCCAGGCGTACGCCGACGACCCGGCCGATGTTGTAGCCCTGCTCCCCCGCGGGCTGGGCGCAGCCCATCATCAGGTCGTCGAGCTGTGTCGGGTCCAGCTCGGGAACCGAGGCGAGGGCGCTGCGTACGATCTGCTCGGCCAGCTCGTCGGGACGCAGCTCCTTCAGCGACCCCTTGAAGGCGCGGCCGATCGGCGAACGGGCGGCAGAGACGATGACTGCTTCGGGCACGGGTTCTCCTCAGGAGTTGGGGGTGTGCTGGAGGAAGGCGGGCCACTCACCGCCGCCGTCGACGGCGAGGACGGCACCGGTGATGTGCGCGGCGAGCGGCGAGGCGAGCATGAGGCAGGCATCGCCGACCTCTTCAGGGGTCGCGAAGACTCCGCGAGGGATGGTCGCGGCCACCGCGGCCCGCTGCTCCGGGCTGCCGTAGTGGTCCTCGGACCCGGGGGTGGCGACGATCCCGCAGGAGATGGCGTTGACGCGTACGTCCGGGGCCCACTCGACCGCGATCGAGCCGGTCAGGCTCTCGACGGCCGCCTTCGCGGCCCCGTAGACCGCGGTCCCGGGACTGGGCCGGCGTGCCGAGATCGAGCTGATGTTCACGATGGATCCGCGGGAGGCCTTCAACGCCTCGTACGCCGCCTGGCAGACGTAGGCGGTGGCCAGGAAGTTGATCGCGGAGATCTTCTCGTGGAAGCGCGGCGACGCGGTCGCGAAGTCGGCGTAGGGCGCGCCCCCGGCGTTGTTGACGACCACGTCGAGGCGACCGAGCCGGGAGGTGATGGCGGCTATCCAGGCCGCGACCTGCTCGGGATCGCGCACGTCGACCTGGGAGAAGACCGGCTTGCGCCCGTCGATCACCGGCAGCTCGGCGGGAGCCGACCGGCCACAGATCTCGACCTCCGCACCGGCCTCGAGGAACCGCGCGACGATCCCGGCGCCCACGCCGCGCGCACCACCGGTCACCGCGACCACCTTGCCGCTGAAGTCGATCTCTACTGCCACGTCCGGCAGTCTAGAGCGCCTACCAAGCAAATGCTAGGTTGATGATCGCGGTGACCGGTATCAGAAGGGTCAGACGCAGCGCCTCAGAGGCAGTGCACCTCCACCCAGTAGGTGTGCTCGCCGGTCATGAACTTCTTGACCTGAACCGGGACGGTGACGGTGCCGCTCGCGTCGGGGAGGAAGGTCGCCCCGTCGAAGTGGACGTCGTCGATCTCGCAGCCGGCCTGGTCGCTCACGGTGATCTTGTGCAGACCCGCCTCGGCGGCCTCGACGTGCGCCTCGTGGAACGCGAGGACCGCCGGGTTGTACTCGGAGTACTTCACGTTGTGAGCACCCAGGGTGTCGGTCCAGTGAGCAGCCAGACCGTCGATGAACGGCCCACCGTGCCGCGAGAACCGGGTGTCGATCTCGACGATCGCCTTCGCCTTGACCTTGAAGTTGTCGGTCTTGCTGTCGGCGGGGACGAAGCCGTGCCGGTTGCCCGGAGCGGTGGAGTCGAGCGCGTCGTACGGCGTCAGCCAGACCTTGTACTCGCCACCGTTGTTCGGGGTGTCGAGGTAGGGGAACAGCTGCACGGTGATGCCGCCGTCCTCCGCATCGGTGCCGGTCGCGTGCGCGCAGCCGCCGCTCGGTGCGACGCTCACGAAGCGGCCGCTGGCGTCGACCTCGACCCGACGGCAGGCGACCGGGTCGGTCGAGAGCAGCGTCTTGCCGGACGGGTCGGTCACCTGGAAGGCGTAGATCCCGGCGGGCAGGCCGGCCGCGTCGTCGGGCGCGTTGATGCCGGGGCCGCCGTTGAGATAGACGTCCTCCTTGGCGGCGTAGTGGTTCAGGTTGACGGGCGCGCCGGAGACGTCGGTCGTGAAGATCGCGCCGGAGAGCTGCAGCAGCGGCGCCGCTGAAGCCGGCATCGACCAGAGCGCCGCCGCGGCGACCCCCGCCGCGACGGCACAGACGAGCTTTCGAATCATGGGTTTCCCCCTCAGATAGGTCGGAACTCGAGTCTTCGACTCGCCGAGCCGGGGGCCGCGTCCCGACCCGGGGTATCACCTGAACCGGGTAGGTCTCCGCCATGTGTGATGGGCCACCCCGACCCCGTCCCAGGAATACCGGAGAGTCCCTCCGTCTTGCCCCAGGAGTGGACCGAGGTCATCAGCCCTCGGCAGACCTGAGAGGAACCCTTCTTGTGAGCACGACCGCCGTCGAGACCTTCACGGACGTGATCCGTTCGCGCCGCTCCGCGCGGGCCTTCCTGCCCGACCCGGTGCCCGCCGACGACATCCGCGGTGTGCTCGAGGACGCCCAGCGCGCCCCGTCGCACAGCAACACCCAGCCCTGGGAGGTCCACGTCTTCTCCGGCGACGCCCGCGACCGTCTCAGCGCGGCGATGCTCAAGGCGTTCGAGGCCGGCCAGATGAGCCCCGACTTCACCACGACGTACGGTGCCGACGACAGCGTGCACGTCCGGCGGTCGCAGCAGGCCGGGGCCGTCCTCTACGGCGCCATGGGCATCGCCCGCGAGGACACCGACGGCCGCACCAAGGCCATCGCCGAGAACCTCCGCTTCTACGGTGCTCCCCACGTGGCGCTGCTCTTCGTGCCCGAGCTCGGCGATGTCGTCCGCGCTGCCAACGACGTCGGCATGTACGCCCAGAACTTCCTGCTCTCCCTCACCGCCCGCGGCTACCACGGCGTCCCGCAGGGCATGCACGGCCTGTTCGCCGACACCGTCCGCGCCCACCTCGGCCTGCCGGCCGACCTCAAGCTGCTCTACGGCATCTCCTTCGGCACCGCCGACCCCGAGGCCTCCGTCAACCGCCTCGACATCGGTCGCGCCCCGCTCGACGAGCACATCGTGCTGCACGACACCTCGCTCTGAGCCGCCGCGACGAGCTGTAACACGTCGTTCGTAGGACTTCTCGCCCCATCGGAGCGACCGAACAGTCCTACGAACGACGTGTTACACGTGCGGCGCCCGCTCAGCCGGCCGTCGCAACCCCGCGGATCTCCGCCACAGACGTACGCTGCGCCCGACCCGCCGCGAAGACGCTGACCGCCACCGCGAGCAGGAGCCAGAGGACCAGTCCTCCGACGGGCGCACCGACCGCGGCGCCACTCTGCGCGACCACGACCCCACGCAGCGCCTCGGCGGCGAGCGGGACCGGCAGGATGCCGGTGAGGGCGCCGAACGGCTCGGACGCCGTGGCGACCGGCAGCAGCCCGCCGATGGAGACCAGCTGCAGCGCGAGGAAGCCGAGCGAGATCAGCCACCCTCGGTGCTGTCCGGCAAGCGCGACGACGGCTTGGTGGAGCGCGACGAACACCGCCGCGGCGAGCACCGCGATCGCGACTGTGGCGACGGGCTGCGCGAGGTCGGCACCGAGGAGACGGGTAGCGCCCACGAGCAGCAGTGCCTGCGCCAACCCGACCACCGCTGCCGGCCAGAACCCGGCGACGGTGAGCCGACGTGCACTGAGCGCCTCCCGCAGCCGACCGGCGGGGAAGGCCGGACGGAGCAGGTAGATCGCGAGCGCGCCGAGCCACAGCGCCAGCGCGATCACCGTCGGCGCCAGCCGGGTCGCCCCCGAGGTCGACGGCGCGGAGGCGACCGAGACCTGCACCGGGTCGGCGACCACGTCGGCCTGCTTCTTCCCCGGGACCGCGATCTGCGAGGCCCCGTCGTCGAGGCCCGAGGCCAGGGAGGACGCACCCTCGGTCAGCGACGAGGTCCCGTCGGAGAGGTCGTCGGCCCCGGAGGCCAGCGAAGCCGACCCCGTCTCGAGCTGCTTGGTTCCGGACGCGAGCCGGGATGCCCCGGAGGACAACGCGGTCGCGCCGTCGTTCGCCTCACCGACACCGGCGGAGAGCTCCCGCGCCCCGGCGGCCACCCGCGCGTTGGCGGAAGCAAGCTGGGACGCACCCGACGAGACCTTCCCGGCACCGTCCGCCGCCGACGAGATCCCTCCGGCCAGCTCGGGAGCCGCCTGGGAGAGGGCGGAGGCACCCGAGGCGACCTGGGCCGCCCCCGCGGCGAGCTGGTCGGCCTGCGCACCACCGGAGCCGACCGCCTGCGCGGTCGCGCCGCACAGCTGCGGCTTGGAGGCCGCGAGCACCGGGTCGCTAGCGCACGCCTGCGCCCAGCCCTTCGCGAGCTGGGTGTAGCCGTCCACGCCCTTCGACACCTGGGACGCCCCGTTCGCCAGCGACGAGGTCTGCGACGGCAGGTCGGCGGTCGACCTCTCGAGCCGGTCGAGCCCGCCGCTGAGCTCGTCCGCACCTGCGGCCAGCGAGGACGCGCCCTTCGACGCCTTGCCCGCACCGCCGGCCAGCGAGTCGGCACCGGTCTCGAGCCGCGCGGTCCCGCCGGCGAGCGAGTCGAGGCCACCGGCGACCTGAGAGGCACCGTCGGCGGCGCCGGAGGCACCGGAACTGAGCGCGCGCGCCCCGTCGGCGACCTTGCCGGCACCCGAGTCGGCCTCAGCCGTACCGTCGGCGAGCCGGCCGGCACCGTCGGCGGCATCGGTCAGGCTGGTCTTGAGCTTCCCGGTCTCGTCGCGGACCCCGTCGAGGTAGGTGGTGGTGACCGTACGCCCCAGGGTCGATGCCGACTGCCGAGCGACCTGGCGGGCGATCTCGGCGGTGACCTCGCTGGTGGCGTCGGACGCCTCCACGCTCACCCGGCCGGCGCTCGGGTCGCTCCCCTGCACCCCGGACAGCGTCTTGGAGAGGTCCTCGGGGATCGTGATGACCGCGGCGTACTTCCCGTCCGCATAGCCCTCCCGAGCGTCCTCCTCGTCGGTGAGCTCCCAGCCGAGCGTCGGCCCGGACGAGCCCGAGCCCGAGGAGGAGACCAGGTCCGCGGCGAGCGCCCGCCCGGCGTAGATCGTCTTCTTGTCCTTGCCGCTCCCCGTCGTCACCGGCTTGTCGAGGTTCACCACCGCGGCGGGGACCTTGTCGAGGTTCTCGGTTCGGTCGCTGAGGGCCGCGAGTGCGAGCGCGGTCACCACGACCGGCAGCAGGATCGCGGCGGCCACCAGGCGGCGGCCCGACCACCATGATTTCGTACGTGTCATCGAACTGTCTCCAGGTCAGCGACCGAAGCCGCGGGGTCAGTGAGCACAGGAAGTGCGCGAACAGGCACGAGCGCATCCGCCACCTGCGGCACGGCGGGCACCGACGGCATCCCGAGCAGGACCGTCGTGCCCCGTGAGGTCAGCGCGGACAGGGCCGCGAGCTGACCGGGGTCGAGCGAGGTGGGGCTGTCGATCGCGACGAGAGCCGGGACGCGCCGGGCGCCGGCGAGGCGTACCGCCTCCGAGACGTCGTCGACGAGAGCGGCCCGGGACCGCACCGCGCCCGCCTCCTCCGGGAGCAGGCGATCGAGCACGACCAAAGAGCCGGTGAACCCGAGCCGCCCGGTGATCGCGGCGAGCGCAGCCGAGCGCGCCACCGGATCGGCCCCGTGGACGATCCCGAGCCCGCCCGGGCGGAGGTCGAACGTGAGCGGCGCGAGCGCCCCGGGCACCTCGACCTCGTGCGCCCGCATCGCGACCTCACCGTGAGCAGCGACGTAGTCGGCGTGCTCGAGGTGGTGGACGAGCGCCTCGCCCTCGATGTCGAGGACCGGAAGGCGCCGGTCCAGCCAGCGCGGCAGCCACCAGGCGCCGCGCCCGAGCAGGGCGAGGACGGCCGGCACCAGCGTCATCCGCACCAGGAACGCGTCCACAAGGACACCCACGGTGAGACCGAGCGCCATCGGCTTCACGATCGGGTCGCCGTGGGGGACGAAGGCCGCGAAGACTCCGATCATGATGAGAGCCGCCGCGGTGACGACGCGGGCGCTCGCGACGAAACCGCTGTCCACGGATGCCCGCGCGTCGCCGGTGTGGACGTAGTCCTCCCGCATCCGGGAGACCAGGAAGACCTCGTAGTCCATCGCCAGCCCGAAGAGCACGCCCATCAGGATGATCGGGAAGAACGCGATCACCGGGCCGACCTTGGCGACGTTGAACAGGTCGGCGCCCCAGCCCCACTCGAAGACCGCGGCGACCACCCCGAACGAGGCCGCCACCGAGAGCACGTAGCCCAGGGTCGCCTTCAGCGGGACCGCGATCGAGCGGAACACGACCGTCAGCAGGATCAGCGAGAGCCCGACGACGACGGCCCCGAAGGGCAGGATCGCCCCGGAGAGCCGCGCGCTGACGTCGATCGCGACCGCGGTCTGCCCGGTGACCCGGACGTCCTCGATCCCGAACCGCTTCTCCAGCGCGCCACCATCAGCGCGGATCGACTTGACCAGCGCCGCGGTCGCCGGGTCGCTCTTCTCGGTGGTCGGGTAGATCACGACCAGCCCGAGATCGGCGGTGCGGTTCGGGGTCGCCAGCGCGACCTTCTGCACCCCGTCGTAGCCCCCGAGCGCCTTGCCCAGCGAGTCCATCACCCCGACCGGGTCGGTGGTGTCGATGATGTCCGCGGTCACGAACAGCGGTGCGTTGTAGCCGGGCCCGAAGTCACGGCTGATCAGGTCGTACGTCTCCCGCGGCGCGGTCCCCGGATCGGCGCTGCCGTTGTCGTTGAGCCCCAGCGCGAGGTCGCGCGCCGGGATCGCCAGGACGGCGATGACCAGGAGCGAGACCACGACGGTGAGGACCGGCACCTTGGTCACCAGCCGCACCCAGCGAGCTCCGAGGGTGGTGGCGTGAGGCCGCCCCTCCGCGACAGCCTCACGCCGGTGGGCCCGAGACCCGGGCTTCGGTCGGAGCCGCTCACCCGCGATCGCGAGGAGCGCCGGCACCGCGGTGAGCGCGACGAGCACGGCGACCAGGACGGCCGAGGCCGCTGCGTACCCCATCACCGCGAGGAACGGGATGCCCGCGACCACCAGGCCGCACAGCGCGATGATGACGGTGACGCCGGCGAAGATGACCGCGCTTCCCGCGGTCGCGACCGCGCGAGCGATCGACTCCTCCACCCCCAGGCCGTGAGCGAGCTGGCTGCGGTGCCGGGCGATCACGAACAGCGCGTAGTCGATCCCGACGGCGAGCCCGATCATCAGCGCGAGGGTCGGAGTGGTCGCCGAGATGTTGGTGATCGAGGCGACCGAGAAGATCCCCGCCATCGCGATCGCGACGCCGAGCAGGGCGGTCAGGATCGGCAGGCCGGCCGCCAGTAGCGACCCGAACGTGATCGCCAGCACCAGCAGGGCGATGAGGATCCCGATCCCCTCGGTCGCACTGACGTGGACCCCGGTGACGGAGTACGCGTCCCCGCCGACATGGAGCTCCAGCGACGACCCCGACGGGAGCTCCGCGGCCTTCTCCAGGTCAGCGGTGACCCCGTCGGGGAGCTCGTCGAGATCGAGGTCGAACTGCACCGTCGCCAGTGCGTCCCGGCCGTTGTCGCTGACCGTCCGGCTGTCCTTCGCCAGGGGGTCGGTGACCGTCGCGACGTGGTCGACCTTCTCGACCGCGTCGAGCACCGCCCGGACCTCCTTGCGGTGGTCCTCGATCCTCTCCCCCTCGGGAGCGACGAAGACGAGCTGGGCCGAGGTCCCGGAGACCTCCGGGAAGCGCTGCGTGAGCGCGTCCAGACCCTGCTGGGACTCGGTGCCCGGGATCGTGAAGTCGTCTTGCAGCTTGCCGCCGAGCGAGACGGTCAGCGCGCCCAGCAGCACGGCGAGAAGGAGCCAGAGCGCCAGCACGGTCTTGGCGCGGCGGGCGACCAGCCGGCCGAGTCGGTAGAGGTAGGAGGACACAGTTCGATACAATAACGCATCCAATACAGAAATGTATCGTCGCGCGTATGTGAGGATGGCTACATGACCGAGGTGAAGGCCCCCAGACGACGTACGAACACCCGCGCCCGACTGTTGAGCGCCGCCGTCGATGTCTTCGTCGAGCGCGGCGCCCGACGGGTCACCGTCGACGACCTGGTCAGCGCCGCCGGCTACACGCGCGGCGCCTTCTACTCCAACTTCAACAGCGTCGACGAGGTGCTCCTCGAGGCGTTCAAGGAGGAGTCCGAGCGACTGATCGACGCCGTACGCACCGCCGTCGGGGAGCACAGCGACGCCGAGTCGAGCGGATCGCTGATCGGAGCCGCCTTCGACGCGGTCCGCCCCCTGCAGGACCGCTGGTTCGTCCTGCAGAGCGAGGTCGTGCTGCTGAGCCTGCGCAACCCGGACGCGAGAGAGATCGGCTCGGCGACCTTCACGGCCCTCAGCGAGCAGCTCGTCGAGGTCGTCGCGCTCGCCCTGGACCGCCTCGACCGCACCTCCACGATGCCGACCGACCTCCTCGCCCAGACGATGATGGGCGTGTTCCTCCACAGCCTCACGATGCGTACGATCCGACCCGACGACCCTCGCGCCGACCGGCTTCTCGACGACGCGCTCCCCCAGATCATCGATGGTCTGTCCATCCCGAAGGGCTCCGCCTAGGCTGAAGCCGATCCCATTCTCGGGTCGACTCTCAGGGGGTTGTCACTATGGGCGCACCGACATGGGTGTGGCTGGTCACCGTCGTCGCGATTCTCGGACTGCTCGGGTTCGACTACGTCTTCCACGTACGCAAGGCCCACACGCCCACGCTCAAGGAATCGGCCACGTGGTCGGCGATCTACGTCGCGATCGCGCTGCTGTTCGGCGTCGGCGTGCTGGTCATCGGCGGCGGCGCGATGGGCGGGGAGTACTTCGCCGGCTACATCACCGAGAAGGCACTCTCGGTCGACAACCTGTTCGTCTTCCTGATCATCATGACCAGCTTCCGGGTGCCCCGCGAGGACCAGCAGAAGGTGCTGCTCTTCGGGATCACCTTCTCGCTGATCGCCCGCACCGGCTTCATCTTCGTCGGCGCGGCGCTGATCAACACCTTCGCCTGGGTGTTCTACCTGTTCGGGCTGATCCTGCTGATGACGGCCGGCAACATGCTCAAGCCCGACGACGACTCCCACGGGGAGAACTTCGTCGTCCGGCTGGCCCGGCGGCTGTTCCACGTCAGCGAGCACTACGACGGCGACAAGCTCTTCACGGTGGAGGACGGCAAGCGCATCCTGACGCCGATGCTGCTGGTCATGGTGGCCATCGGCGGCACCGACATCCTCTTCGCCCTCGACTCGATCCCGGCGATCTTCGGCCTCACCCAGAACGTCTACATCGTCTTCACCGCCACCGCGTTCTCGCTGCTCGGCCTGCGCCAGCTCTACTTCCTGCTCGACGGCCTCCTCGACCGGCTCATCTACCTGTCCTACGGCCTGGCCGCGATCCTCGCCTTCATCGGCGTGAAGCTGATCCTGCACGCGCTCCACGAGAACAACATCCCGTTCATCAACGACGGCGAGGCCGTGCACGTGGTCGAGATCAGCACCGGCCTGTCGCTGAGCGTCATCCTCGGCGTACTGGTGGTCACGATCGTCGCCTCCCTCTTCAGCAAGCGCGGCCGCGCCCAGAACGCCATCGCCAACGCCCGTCGCCACGCCGCCGCCTACCTCGACTCGGAGTACACCGCCGATCCCGCCGAGCGCGAGCGCATCCACAACGCCCTCCTCGCCGAGCGCGACATCATCGTCTCCCTCGGCCCGAAGTACCTGCAGCTCGCCCGCGAGGAGACCCCGCTCATGGAGCTCCTCGAGCGCGCCCTCGCCAGCCACACCGCCGCCGTCGACCGCGGCGAGGCCACCCCCGCCGGCCCGCCGAAGATCCTGCGCGAGGAGTAGGTCACTCCCCGCTGGAAGACCGTGCCGCCGCGACCTCGGGCGTACGTCCCGGCACCTCCTCGAAGTCCTCGAGGTCGCGCAGGTGCCTGATCGGGCTGGCCCAGACGAGGAGCGGGCCGATCAGCAGCAGCGCCGCCGAGACGAGCAGCGTCGCCCGCGAGCCGATCCACTCGGCGCTCAACCCGGCGAGCAGACCGCCGATCGGGATGGCGCCCCAGGAGACGAACCGGACGGTGACCATCACGCGCGAGAGGAGCTCGGGCGGGCTCGCCACCTGGCGGTAGGTCCGGGTCACGACGCTGCCCGGGACGACGCTGCCGGCGAAGAGCAGGTTCCCGACCGCGAAGCACACCCACCCGACCCAGCCGGAACCCAGCGGGATCACCGCGGCCCCGGCCGCTCCCAGGAGACCCTCGAACAGCAGCACCCGCGCGGACCCGATCCGGTCGACCAGCCACGGCGTGATCGCCGCGAAGGCCAGCGAGCCGACCCCCTCGGCGGCCAGCAGGAGTCCGACGAGACCGGGCGGGGTGTGGAGCTCGTGGACGAGGTAGTAGGCGAACAGCGCCAGCTGGACGCCGCAGACGAAGTTGACCACACAGGCCCACCAGGTCGCCGGGGCCATCACGGGATGGCGGGTGACGAAGCGCCAGCCGGCACCGATCATCGCCGCCATCGACACGGGCTCGTCCGGCTGCGGCTGCCTCCGCTCCGGAAGCCGTCGCAGGAGTAGGGCCGACCCGAGGTAGGAGAGCGCGTCGACGACGAGCGCAGGCACCGCACCGACCACTTGGACGAGCAGCCCACCGAGCGAGGGGCCACCCAGCTGGGTCGCCGCGTGCGTACCCGAGATCAGGCTGTTCCGGCTGGTCAGCTGCTCCTTCGGCACCACGCTCGGCAGGAACGTCGTGTTCGCGGCGAAGAAGAACACCTCGGCGAAGTTCACCGCCAGCGCGACCAGCAGGAGCTGCGCCAACGAGAGACCGCCG
Organism: Nocardioides luteus; assembly: GCF_000960475.2. Lineage (GTDB taxonomy): Bacteria > Actinomycetota > Actinomycetes > Propionibacteriales > Nocardioidaceae > Nocardioides > Nocardioides luteus_A. The sequence continues at coordinate 133,335 of NZ_JZDQ02000009.1, forward strand.
GCCCACCAGACGATCGGCACGCTGAGCACCGCGACGGCACGTACCAGATCAGCGACGACCTGGACCCGGCGCAGCGGAAGCCGCTGGACGATGGCCCCCGCCGGGAGCCCGACCAGGATCCAGGCCAGGTACGCCGCTGCGGCCAGCATCCCCATCTCGAACGCGCTCGCGTCCAGGACGGTCACGGCGGTCAGCGGCAGCGCGACCGCGGTCACCGCCGTGCCGACCCCGCTCAAGGTCCCCGCAGACCAGTACAGCCAGAACGACCTCGCCGCCGCGCGTACGTCTGTCATCTCGCCCGCCTCCTCTAGTGAGTTCCATTTTGGAACTGTATGCAACCATGGTCCTGCCGAACCCGCCACCTGATTGCCGAAGGAGCCGCCGATGCGCCGCGAGGACCTCGCCGAGGCCGACTGCGGGATCGCGCAGGCGCTCGCCGTCATCGGTGACTGGCAGAGCCTGCTGATCGTGCGCGAGTGCGCGGCCGGCGTCACCCGGTTCGAGGGCCTGGTCAAGGAGCTCGGCCTGAGCCGCAGAGCCCTCACCGAGCGCCTCGCCACCCTGGTCGCCGACGGGGTCCTGGCCAAGCACGTCTACTCCGACCGCCCGGCCCGCTACGACTACCGCCTGACCAGGAGGGGCCAGGGACTGCTGCCGGTGCTGGTGGCCCTGCAGGAGTGGGGTACGCAGCACGTCATGGGCGACGGAGGCGTCACCGCCGTGGCCGGCACCGACGAGCAGCACCGCCTCGACAGCCTCCTCGGGACGACGCCCCCGAGCGTCGAGCTCGCCTCCCATCGGGGCGACAGCCTCCGCCTGACCGACACCGACAGGTGGACCGTCGCCTTCTTCTTCCCCGGCGCCTATGCTCCGGAGAGTCACGGCTATCCGCCGGGGTGGAGCGAGATCCCGGGGACCCGCGGATGCACCCTCGAGTGCCTCACCTACGCCGAGCACCACCAGGAGCTCGCGGCCGCGGGCGCCCGTGTCGTCGGCGTGAGCACGCAGCGGCCCGACCAGCTCGCCGCGTTCGCCGCTCACGCCGCGCTGCCCTATGACCTGGCCTCCGACGCCGACGGCGTGGCGAGCAGCGCCTACCGCCTCCCGGTCTTCCGGGCCGGCGGTGCCGACCGGCTCAAGCGCGTCTCGCTCCTGCTCGACCCCGACGGCACGGTCCGCCACGTCCAGGCAGCGGTGACCGACCCCGCCGGATCCGCGGCCGACATGCTCGCCCGGCTCCGCGAGCTGACCACGAGCGCCGGCGTCTGAGCACTGCGCCTAGCAGCAGACGACCTGCTGCACCGTGAACAACGTGTCTTCCTGGCGCTGCATGTTGACGTATCCCTGGTCGACCCAGACGACCCGGAAGAGACCGTCGCCGAGGTCCTCGACCCGCCGCTCGCCGTCGGCGTCGAGGTCCTCGAGCAGGTGGTAGTAGAAACCGTCCCCGCCGTTGGCGTCATCGGTGCAGTTCCACGCGGCCGGGTCGGCGAGGTCGGGGATGTAGAGGCCCGCGGCCTCGCAGTCACCCGCCTGAAGGGCGTCGACGAACCGGACGGCCGCCGTCTCGGCGCCGCTGACCGGCTTCCCCTCGGCGGTCTCCTCGCCGCCGGCCGGGTCCTCGGCCGGGCCGCCGCGCACCACGAACCAGGTCGCGGCACCGCCCAGCACCAGGGCGGCGACGACGGCGACCCCGACGAGGAGCGCCTTGCCCCGGCGGGGCTCGCCTGGTTGCGGCTGCGTCGCCGGCGGTGCCGGCTCCGACGTATGCCTCAGCTGGGTCGGGCCGGGCGACCGGAGCACGGTCGCCGCGTCCGACGGAGGAGGTACGGCGACCGCCTTCCCCTCAGCCGCAGCGGTGAGCGCCGCGGCGAAACTGCCCGCATCCGGCCAGCGGTCCTCGGCCCTGGGCTCGAGGGCACGCATGATCACCGCGGAGACCGTCGCCGGGACGGGCGCGACGGTGCCGAGGTCAGGCACCCGGGACGCGACCGTCAGCGCCGGCGCGGGCGAGCGGCCCGCGAACATCGCCCACGCGACCGCTCCCAGGCTGCGTACGTCGGCACGATGGTCGATCGGCAGCGACTCGTCGAACTGCTCGGGCGCCATGTAGGCGGGCGTCCCGATCTGTCTGGTGACCTCCGTGTGCTGGTCGAGCGCCCGCGCGACGCCGAGGTCGGCGACCATCGCACGCAGCCGGCCGTCGGACCCACCGGCGAGCAGGATGTTGGCCGGCTTCACGTCGCGGTGGATCATCGAGCGCGCGTGCAGTGCGTCGAGCCCCGACGCCGCCTGCGTCACCAGATCGGCCACCAGCTGCACGGGCATCCCCTGCGGGTGCTGGGTGATCAGCTCCGCGACGCTGCCGGCGTCGGCGTACGCCATCACGAAGTACGGCGCACCCTCCGGCGTCTCGCCGATGTCGTGGACCGAGACGACGTGGGACGAGTCGACCGACCGGAGGAAGCGGGCCTCCTGGAGGAACCGCTCGCGGATGTCGGCGGCCTGGGTCCACTGGGCGCTGAGCACCTTCACCGCGACGGGCGAGTCGAGGACCGGGTCGTGGTAGAGCCACACCTCGGCGAAACCGCCGGAGCCGAGAGGCTTGACCTGGCGCAGACGCCCGAGGTTCTGGGGAAGGGTCACCGGGACATTATGGGGTCGGATCTCGGCCGGGGCCGCACGATCCGCGCGGCAAACCGTTGGACCCCGCGCGGCCGCGCGGAGACCATGGATCCATGTCGGTCGACATCTCCTCGGTGGCCGGGCTGCTGCCCGCCGACGGCACGAGCTGGGAGCCGGTCACGGCCGGCGAATCCGGCGCCGTCGTGCTCCACGATCGTGACCGTGCGCGCTACGCGAAGCTCGTCCGCGCCGCGGACAGCGGTGACCTGGCTGGGGAGCGCGACCGGATCATCTGGCTCGGCGAGGCAGGCCTCCCCGCTGCGACCGTGCTCGCATGGCGGGCCACCGACGAGGGCGCCTGCCTGATCACCACGACCGTCCCCGGTGTCCCTGCCGATCAGCTCGATGCCGCAGCGCTCCGGCGGGCCTGGCCGGCGATCGCGGCGATCGCACGGCAGCTGCACGCCCTCCCCGCGCCGGACTGCCCCTTCGACCGAGGCCTCGGATCGATGATGCCGCTGGCACGTACGACCGTTGCCGAGCACCGGGTCCAGACCGAGTTCCTTCCGGTGTCGCTCCAGCAGGTGCCCCCGGCACGGATCCTGGCCCAGCTCGAGGACCAGCTGCCGCAGCGCCAGCGCCAGGAGGAGACCGAGCGAGTCGTCTGCCACGGCGACCTCTGCCTGCCGAACATCCTCATCGACCCCGACACGATGGGCGTCACCGGACTCATCGACCTCGGCCGCCTCGGCGTCGCTGACCCGTACGCCGACATCTCACTCCTCCTGGCCAACGCCCGCGAGACGTGGCCGGACGAGCTGACCGCTCGCCAGGCCGACGACGAGTTCTCCGACCTGTATGGAATCGACCTCGACCAGGAGAGGCAACGCTTCTATCTGCTGCTCGATCCGCTGACCTGGCCCGCCTGAGGCCGACGATGATCTGGCCGTCCCGGATTTCAGCAGAAATGCGAACCGCCTCCGAACCAGCATTTCGGCTGACTCAGAGGCGGTTGTGTTCTGCGCGCCTGTAGGGATTCGAACCCCAAACCTTCTGATCCGTAGTCAGATGCTCTATCCGTTGAGCTACAGGCGCAGTGTTACCGAAGCAACGTGTAGAACAGTAGCGGAAGATGGTCCGTGACCAGAAATCGAGACGTGTGAGAAGATCTGGCGCTAGCCACAGCATCGGGGAGGTGGAGCGTGAGCAAGCGTCAACCCACGCCATCCGGCGAGGAGAGGAACGTGACGGACGAGGGACGCACGCCCAGGACGCGTGCACTGCTCGAAGCCAAGGGCATCGAGCTCTTCGAGCTCATCGCAGACCACGGCGGGATCTCCACATCAGACCCGCGAATCAGCGAGGACGATGAGTTCGCAGAAGCGCTGTCCGCTCTCGCCGAGCTCGGCCTCGTCCGCAACCCTGAAGACGCACCGGACACCTGGGTGACCGTCGACCCGGCGACGGTCCAAGCCCGGGTCGTCACACCGATGACCCAGGAAGGCGTCCGCCTCCTCCAGGAGTCAGCAGAGTGGGCCAACGATTTCGCCGCCCTGCGCAACGCGTGGCGTCGCTCGGCACCAGCAGACCAGCAAGGACCGTTCGCCTACGTGCACTCCCCGGCGATTCAGCCGTTCATCGACTCACTCGTCGCCGAGTGCGAGAACGAGATGCTGACGGCCCAGCCGCAGACACGACGCGACACAGGGAGCAAGCTTGCAGCGGCGATCGAGAAGGACACGGCCCTCCTCGAGCGTGGCGTGCGGGTTTGCACGCTCTACCAGCATGCGGCACGCCGGAACAGTGCTACCCGTGAATACGTTGCCGCTGTCTCCCGAGCAGGCGGCGAGGTGCGCACCTTGGACGAGTTCTTCAACCGCATGATGATCTTCGACCGCCGTATCGCCGTGATCCCCAGCCCGGATGGGGTGGACACCGCCTTGGCCATTCGTGAACCCTCTGTCGTGGCCTATCTGGTCGACGTCTACGAGCGGGCATGGGAACGAGCCCGACCGTTCTCCAGCTCGGACTCGTCGACGCTGCGTGACATCGCCGACGAGCAGCGCGCGATGACGCTTCGCATGCTGATCGAAGGACACTCCGATCCAGCAGCATCGAAGCGACTCGGGGTCAGCCCGCGAACGTACGCGGGATACGTCTCAGACCTCAAAGAAGAATTCGACGTAGACACCCGCTTCCAGCTGGGTTACGAAATCGGCCGTAGCGGGAAGGACGATCCGATGACGGACGGACAGGCCGTCCGAGGTCCCAGAAAGTAGGCTTCGCTCCGGAGATCAGCGCCGGGCGACACCCCAGCTGGAGTCGTCAACAGCCGTGATGCCCCAGCTCGAATCGGCGGAAGCCGTCGTAGCGTTTCCAAGAGCACCCATGGCGACGACCGCAGCTGCCGAGGCCAGCGCGAGCGCCACCACCTTGCGTACGTGCTTCATGTCGTTCCTTCCTGGTCTCGAGGCCGATTCTGGTGCCGAGAGGCCTACGGGATGATTATTGTGCAGGTTGAGGCGTTTCGGGTAACCCAAGTTCCGTCGTACGGACTTTTGCAGTGCGTAAAACTGCAGGTCAGAAAGCAGTTTGGCCCCCTCGCGAAGGGGGCCAAACTCATTGAAACCAGCGGAGGCGGAGGGATTTGAACCCTCGATGGGGTTTAAGCCCCAAACTCGATTAGCAGTCGAGCGCCATAGACCGGACTAGGCGACGCCTCCATACTGCGCGAACAGGCTACAAGACCAGCGCTCCTGGGACCAATCAGGGCCCTTCGGTAGTTCCCGCAGTCGGGTCGAGGGGCTTGATGGTGGACTTCAGATAGCCCTGGAGCTCGCGTACGAACTGCTCGCGATCGATGCTGAGGATGGTCACCGGGATCGTGGTGGCGCCGCCCTTCTTGAGCCGCAGCTCCAGACAGGGCGTGCCGGCGGGCATGGTGGTCACCGCCTCCTGGATGTCCGCCCAGCGGGCCTCACGGACACCGGCGCCCCGCACGAAGGCGATCCGGTAGCCCTGGGCGCTGGCGCGCAGGACGTACGCCTTGTTGCGCAGCCACCAGCCGAACCCGGCCACCGCGGCGACGCCGAGGACGAGCGGGATGAAGAGCCACGCGAAGTCGATCCGGGCCGCGATCACGACGGCCGTGCCGGCGAAGACCAGGAGCGCCAGGCCGACCACGGCGGCACCGAGGAGGCGGGCCTGCACGGTGGGAGCGAGGCGGTAGTAGGTGAGCTCAGCTGATGACACGCTCTCCATTGTGGACGACACGAGCGCCGGGAGCCGCATCGGCTTGCTCCTTTACGTGACCTAGGTCACAATTCGTTCATGACAGGTGTGCTTCCCAATATGTCGGATGCTCTTCGGGCCCTGGATACCGCTATCGCCGCTCCCCGTCCTGGGGCCAACGTCGGTCTCTGGCGCTGGTCGGTGCGCCAGCGCCTCGGGGGTGTACGTGAGGCGTTGATGGTCCTCGACACGGGTCAGGAGTGGCATGCCCTCACCGACGTCAGCGCGCTCCGTGACCGGGGCACGCTGCTCAGCCGGCTCGCAGTCCTCGCCGACGACGTGCTCGACCGCACCGACCTCGAGGATCTCCTCCTCGAGCTGCGGCGGTTGATGATCGACGTGGATCGACACCTGCAAGAGGTCTAGCTCTGGCAGAGGGAGCGGGATTCGAACCCGCGGTAGGTCTCCCTACGACCGCTTTCAAGGCGGTTCCGATCGGCCACTCCGGCATCCCTCCATGCGCCCGTGGGCGCGTGGCCGAGTCTAGTGCGCCCGAACCTCAGGCGCTCAACTCGACGAGGATGTCGCCCTCCTGGACGACGTCTCCTGCAGCGACCTTGACTGCCACCACGGTGCCCGGCGCCTCCGCGAGGACCGGGATCTCCATCTTCATGGACTCCAGGAGCACGACGGTGTCCCCGGCGGCGACCGTGTCTCCGGGCTGCACTCCGACGCTCATGACGTTCGCGACCATCTCGGCAGCGATCGTGGTGGGGGTTCTGCGGCTCATATCCGAGAACGTAGGGGTTACCCGAGGGTATCCCTAGCCGGATCGGGCTCAGAGCAGCGCATGGGTGCGGCCGGGCTCGGGGCGTACGGCACTGGCCTCGTCGGCCTCGCGCGCCGCCCTGCGGCCGCTGCCGGCAGCGGTCGAGCCGGTGAGCGCGAGGTCGATGCGGATGATGACGAAGGCGATCACCAGGCCGATGAGGATGCTGTAGACGACCGAGAGCGCGGCCTCGGCGAGCCCGACATCGGGGTTGAGGAACGTGCTGGCGACCGGCGCGGTGAGCGCGACACCGAAGAGGCAGACCCACCAGCCCTGGCGGCGCCGGGCGCGCATGTGCGTGCCCCAGACCAGCGCCGGGACTCCGAAGAGCGCCTGGATGGGGTGCGGGTAGCCGCCGAGGTGGATGCGGCACCAGCGCTGCATCTCGTCGATCGAGTCCATCAGGCCGGTGCTGCCGTAGCGGCGCAGCATCTCGGCGTAGATCAGGGTGAGCGCGAGCATCAGGCCACCGATGCCGACCACGATCGCGCCGCGCCGACCGAGGCCGTGCAGGCCGGCACCGAGGCGGTAGACCGCGAAGAAGGCGATCGCGAGCGAGCAGGCCAGCGTGGCGTACTCGAACCGGGAGACCATCACCACCGGCTCGAAGCCGAGCGCGGCGAAGCTTCCGAGCGCGGCGATGCCGACCGCGATGAACGTCTCCCGGATCGTCTTCGGGAAGCGACGTGAGGGGACCGTGCCCATCACTGCGAGGACCGCCGCCACCGAGGCGACCAGAACCGCCGCACCCGTACGCAGCGCCTCGTTGTCCGTGAGCACCACGACGAGCCCGGCGGCGCCTGCCAGCGCACCGAAGATCAGCGGCCGGCCACCGGTGCGGTGAGCCAGCGCGAAGGTGTAGGCGGTGCCGACCACGGCGGCACCGAGGCCGCCGAAGATCTCCGGGCCCAGATCGAAGGCGCTGATCCCGAGGCCGAGCAGGCCGACCGCGAGCGCGACCATCCAGATCGCCCGGACCGTGCCGGCGGTCAGGCTCTCGATGATCCCGAGGCCTGCGCGGGCGGCGCCGGCACCGGGGACCCGGGGCTGGGCGAGGAACGAGGTCACCTTGGCAGCGGTCGCGGGCCGGCCGGCGGACTCCGACTCGTAGGGCGCCACCGGCTCGTAGACCGGCTCGAGGTGGCCCGACTGATACGGGTCGGACTGGTAGGGGTCGGCCTGGTAGGGATCCGGCTGGTAGGCCGGCTGCTGGATGTGGGACGGCGTCTGCGGCGGCGCCTGCACCACGCCGGGCATGACCGTGTAGGTGCCCGTCGTGGAGTAGGCCGGCGCCTGCCGCGCGCTCGGGGGCGGCGCGGTCCGACCGCTCAGCGCGGGCTCCGGCGTGGGCGCGGGCCGGACCGGGGCGTCCGCGTAGCCACCGCTGAATCCGTCGGCGTCGTAGCCACGACCGGCGGGGGCTGGGGGCTCCGGCGAGGTCAGGCGGGCGCGCTTGCCCGTGTAACCGGTCGGCTCGTCGAACTGCTCCGGCTCGGTGCGCCCCGCGATCCGGCGGCCACCACCCGGGGTGGGCGGATCCTGGGACGGCTGGCGCTCGTCGTACCACGTCTCGTCGGCCCAGCCGGTCTCGCTCCAACCCTGGCTGTTGCTCTGCCCTCCGTAGGGCTGGCCGGGTTCCTCGTAGCCGGTGGACCAGTCGTTCTCCGCCCACTGGTCATAGGCCAGCGCCTCGCTCGAGCTGGGCTCGACGTAGGCGGGTGTGGGCTCGCTGCGACCGGCTGCACGACGGCCACGCTTGCTCTTGTCAGCGCGACGGCGGGGGGCTCGGTCCATAACAGGCGAGGATACCGGGGAAGGGGTGAACCTAACGAGTCATCGATATCCGTTTACCGCTGTGACGAGGAGTTGTTGACCAGGGTCACATTCTGCGGTTGACCAGGGACGGGTTGGTCCGGCGGGCGTCCTCGAGCACGGCCCGATCGATCGTCGCGGAGACGATCTCGTCACCGTCGCCGGCCTCGACCAGCACGTCCCCGAGGGGGTCGACGATCATCGAGTGTCCGCAGTAGCGGGGCGCCGACTGGGCGGCCGCCGCGATGAAGACCGTGTTCTCGATCGCGCGGGCACGCACGAGCGTGCGCCAGTGGTCGACCTTGCGCGGCCCGGCCACCCACGCGGCCGGCAGCACGATCAGCTCGGCACCGGCATCGACCAGGCCTCGCGCGAGCTCGGGGAAGCGCAGGTCGTAACAGGTCATCAGCCCCGTCGGCACCCCGTCGATGTCGACCACCACCGGCTCGATCGCACCCGCGACCAGCGCGTCGGACTCCTTGTAGCCGAAGGAGTCGTAGAGATGGATCTTCCGGTACGCCGCCTCCGCGCCGCCCCGCACGAGCAGCGTGTTGAACGGCCGGCCGCCGGGATCACCGCTCGTCTCGAGCATCCCGGCCACCACCGTGGCTCCACGTTCCCCGGCGACCCGGGACAGCTCGGTCCCGAACGGCCCGTCCGGCCTCTCGGCGTACGGGCTCAGGTCGGATCCGGGCTTGCCGAAGTCGCGCGCGAAGACCTCCGGGAAGACGACCAGGTCACTGTCGCTCGGGGTCAGCTCGGCCAGGAGCTTCCTGTTGGCGTCGGGCTCGAGACCCGAGGCCTGCTGCACGAGGCTGATCCGGAGGCTGTTCCAGGTGGTCACGGCTCCAGACTAGGGTCTGCCATGTGACTGGTTGGGACGAATGGGAGCCGTACGCTGCCGTGCTGCTCGCCGGAGGACGCAGCTCCCGCCTCGACGGGATCGACAAGTCCGGGATCGAGCTCGGCGGCCGCACGATGCTGGCCTGGGCGCTGGACGCCGTCGTCGACGCGATGGAGGTCGTCGTGGTGGGCGACCCGGTGCACACCGAGCGCCCGGTGACCTTCGTCCGCGAGGACCCCCGCTTCGGCGGTCCGGTCGCCGCCCTGCTGACCGGGGTGGACGCGCTGCTGACCCCGAGGGCGTACGTCGGCGTGATCGCCGTCGACATGCCCTTCCTGCGTCCGCGGACGCTGTCCCGGCTCCGGGAGGCGGCGTTCGGCCGCGACGGCGCCGTGCTCGTCGGGCCCGACCAGCGCCGGCAGCTCGCCCTGGTGCTCTCCACCGCCCGGCTCGCCGAGGTCCGCCCGGACCACGAGGGCCAGCACGGGATGCCGCTGCGTACGCTGCTGGCCGATCTGGACCTCGTCGAGGTCCCCGCCGAGGGCGACGAGCACCGCGACATCGACACCTGGACGGACCTGAAGTCGCTCTGAGGGATCGCCTCGGGCGGCTCGCGAGCCAGCTGTAACACGCTGTTACACCGTCTTTCCGGTCGTTCTGAACGACCGGAAAGACCTACGAACGACGTGTTACACGCCGCCAGCCCCTCAGCCACCCCTACGACAGGCCCCTAGTGTTGGGCCCATGCGAGCCGTCGTAGCCGAGCAGCCCGGAGGGCCCGAGGTCCTCACCGTCACCGACCGTCCGGACCCGGAGCCGGCACCTGGCGAGGTCGTGATCGACGTCGCCGCCGCGGGGCTCAACCGGGCCGACCTGCTGCAGCGGCAGGGCTTCTACCCGCCGCCGAAGGGCGCCAGCGACATCATCGGGATGGAGTGCAGCGGCGTGATCTCCGCGGTCGGCGAGGGCGTCGAGGAGTGGCAGGTGGGCGACGAGGTGTGCGCGCTCCTGGCCGGCGGTGGCTACGCGACGAAGGTCGCGGTCCCGGCCGGTCAGGTGATGCCGGTGCCCGCGGGCGTCGACCTGGTCACCGCCGCGGCGCTCCCCGAGGTCACCACCACCGTGTGGTCCAACGTGTTCATGGTCGGCGGGCTGACCCCCGACGAGACGTTCCTGGTCCACGGCGGCGCCGGCGGGATCGGCACGATGGCGATCCAGATCGCCAGCCAGATCGGCGCCCGGGTGATCACGACGGTCGGTTCGGCCGAGAAGGCCGAGCTGGCCACGTCGCTCGGCGCCGAGGTGGTCATCAACTACAAGGACCAGGACTTCGTCGAGGTCGCCAAGGTCTACGGCGGCGCCGACGTCATCCTCGACAACATGGGCGCGAAATACCTCGCCCGCAACATCGAGGCCCTCAACCCCGAGGGCCGCCTGGTCATCATCGGCATGCAGGGCGGCACCAAGGCCGAGCTCGACATCAACGCCCTGCTCCGCAAGCGGGCCGCGGTGATCGCCACCAACCTGCGCGGGCGCCCGGTCGAGCAGAAGGCCACGATCTGCGCCGAGGTCGTCGAGCGCATCTGGCCGATGGTCGAGGCCGGCGAGGTGAAGGCGGTCGTGCAGGACGTACTTCCGCTGGCAGAGGCCGCCGAGGCGCACCGGCTCATGGAGTCCGGCACGCACACCGGCAAGATCCTGCTGACCACCGCGGGCTAGGTAGGGTTGAGCGCATGACGCAGGAGCAGACCGGGGAAGTCGTGGTCATCGGACCCGACGGGCAGCCGATCGCGGTGCCCGCCGACGTACTCAAGGACGCCACCGCGCCCGAGGCCGCCGGGGACGAGGAGCGCGACGTGACCGACCTCGTGGAGCAGCCCGCGAAGGTGATGCGGATCGGATCGATGATCCGCCAGCTGCTCGAGGAGGTGAAGGCCGCCCCGCTCGACGAGGCTTCCCGCAACCGGCTGCGTGAGATCCACCAGGCCTCGATAAAGGAACTCGAGTCCGGGCTCGCGCCCGAGCTGGTCGAGGAGCTGGAGCGGCTCTCGCTGCCCTTCGCCGAGCAGCAGACCCCGTCCGAGGGCGAGCTGCGGATCGCGCAGGCCCAGCTGGTCGGCTGGCTCGAGGGCCTCTTCCACGGCATCCAGACCGCGATCTACGCCCAGCAGGTGGCCGCGCGCGCCCAGTTCGAGCAGATCCGCAAGGGCCTGCCGCCGGGCGCAACCCTTTCCCCCGAGGGCCATCCCGCCCCGGGCCAGGGTGGCCCCCAGCAGCCGGGTCAGCACGACCACGGCGACTCCTCGGGCGGGCTCTACCTCTAGGGCAACGGCCCGCCGGCCAGCGCGACGACGACGCCGACCCCTGCCGCGAGCAGGAGCGTGAGCACCACGCCACGCTTCACAGCAGCAGGAGTACGCCGTCGAGGTTCATCACGAACGACGGCCCGAACGCCTGCATCAGCAGGATGATCACGAACCCAGCGCCGTACAACAGCGCACCGATCTCGAAGGCCGTGCACGCCGGCTGCGCTCGATGACGGTCTCGCAGCGTACGGCTCGACGCGATGTTTCTCGGTTGTGGATATTTCGTAACTCCAAAGTGGCGCAAAGCCGCGTCATGACCTCGCCGCGACCCCGTTCCACTCACGTGAAGGCCGCCGACGACGGGTGGCCAGCGCCGACCGCCGAGAAGAGGAATCACCATGGCTACCACCACGATCACCGCACGTCACCGCAGTGACCTGACCGCCGTCGAGTCGATCCGCAACAACGTCCTCGACGCCGTCCGCAGCATCCGCAAGAACGACCCGTCCGAGCACAAGCACCGCGGCGGGATGCCGCCGGCCGTCGGCACCACGATGTTCGGCATCGCCGCCGTGGCCGCCACCGGCATCGTCGCGCTCGGCGCCTTCCGCTGATCATGCGCCTTCATCTTCGGTCCGTCGTTCACAGCCTGAGGCTGTGCTTGGACGCCCTGGGCCTGCTGAGGGGGAGGCCCAGGGCGCGGTCGGGGGGCCGCTCCACGGACTGAGTGTCGTCGCACGAGCGGATCGGGGGATTCACGCTCGCGCAGACGACACACGCGAGAGATCTCGTCGCACCGAGGGATGTCGACCAGATCTCGCAAGACCGCAGCCGACCATCGAGGGGGATGGTCGGCTGCGGCGTCTCTGCAGGTCAGCCCTCAGGCCGGGACCGTCGACTCCTCGACCCGGCCGCCATCGGCGGGAGCGGAGGCGGCCGCGTCGCGGCGTACGTCGGCGTCCTTCCACAGGTCGAGGAGGACCGCCGGCCAGATCTCCTCATCGGTCGTGGCGAGCTCCTCGCGGGTCCACCAGCGGTGGGCGGCCATGGTGAGTTGCTCCTCCTCGGTGTGGCCGGCAGTGGAGACCTCGAACGCGGGCACCCAGCAGGCGTAGAAGACGTCCTGCTGGTCGATGACCACGTCGCTGTAGCCGTGCACCACCCGCCTCCGCATCGTCGGCCCCACGAGGTCGGCCTCGGTGATCCGCAGACCGGTCTCCTCCTCGACCTCACGCACCGCGGCGACCGCTTCGCTCTCGCCGTCGTCGATGCCACCTCCCGGGGTGATCCACCAGCGCACGCCCGGGATCCCCGGGTCGGAGTCGGCGAAGAGCAGGATCCGGTCGCGGTCGTCGATCAGGAGTACGCGGGCGGTGCTCCGGCTGCGGCGCGGCCGCTCCGCCGGCGGGACGGGGACGAAGGTGCGCGGGGAGTCTTCCTCGAGGGCCATGGCCCCATCCTCACCCACGCGGCGCGTACATGATCACGCCCATCCCGGCCAGGCACAGCGTCGCCCCGGCGATGTCCCAGCGGTCGGGCCGGTAGCCGTCCATCGCCATCCCCCAGGCGATCGAGCCGGCGACGAAGACCCCGCCGTACGCCGCCAGGATCCGCCCGAAGTGGGCGTCGGTCTGCAGCGTCGCGACGACGCCGTAGAGGCCGAGCGCGATGAATCCGGCACCCACCCAGAGCCAGCCGCGATGCTCCCGCAACCCCTGCCAGACCAGCCAGGCACCACCGATCTCGGCGATCGCGGCCAGCACGAAGAGCAGGACGGAGCGGAGGATCAAAAACCCTCGCCGATCAGGTGCGCCCCGCCGAGCGGGTCGTTGTTCCAGGAGACCGTCGTCCAGCCCTCCTCCAGGCTCCCCTCGACGATCGCGAGCCCGGTGTTGCGGATCCGGTTGTCGTCGCCGAAGGCGGGCGACTGCGCGGTGCGCAACCCGGTCCACATCCGGATCGCCGCGCCGTGCGAGACGATCGCGACGGTGTCGTCGGGCTCGTGCTGCTTGACGACGGACTGCACAGCGGCGTCGAAGCGCGCCAGGAACTCGTGGCCCGCCTCACCGCCCGGGACCGGCGTCTCGAGCGTGCCGCCGATCCAGTCGCCGAGCGCCTCGAGATAGGCCGTCACCGACTCCTTGTCGGTGGCCATCTCCAGGTCACCCGCGTTGATCTCCTCGAAGCCCTCCTGCACCACGACCGGCAGCCCGAGCCGGGCGGAGAGCGGCGCGGCGGTCAGCTGGGTGCGCACCAGGCGCGAGGCGTACAGCCCGACGATCCGCTCCCCCACCAGCGCGTCCGGCACCGCCGCGGCCTGGGAGTGGCCCAGCTCGGTCAACCCGGCCCCGGGGAAAGCGGTGTCGAGCGCCCCGGAGACGTTGCTCGGGGTCTGGCCGTGTCTGATCAGCAGAAGTCTCATATGCCGGTAAGGGTACGGGACCCACCTCGCCTGAAGTCACCGACTAATCTGAATCCGGACGACCTACTTCCGGGAGCCGCCACGATGGGACATGACGAGAGCCCGACCGCTCGAGCACTGCTCACCCTCGAGCTGCTGCAGTCCTCCCCGGGCATCACCGCCGAGCGCCTGGGCGAGCGGCTGCGAGTGACCGAGCGCGCCGCCCGTCGCTACGTCGCGATCCTGCGCGAGGCCGGCATCCCGGTCGAGTCCGAGCGTGGCCCCTACGGCGGCTACCGGCTCGGCCGCGGGATGCGCACCCCGCTCATCTTCACCACCGCGGAGGCGCTCGGTCTGGTGATGGCCCTGCTCGACGGCCACCACGACATCGCCGACGCCACCGGCCCGGTCGGCAGCGCCGTCGGCAAGATCGGCCGGGTGCTGCCCGAGTCGCTGGCCCAGACGGTGGCCGCGGTGCGGCGTACGATCTCGGCCGTTCCCGACCAGAGCGCCGTCTCCCCCGACCCGGACATCACCACCAGCCTGGTCCAGGCCTGCGACTCCCGGCGGCGCACCACCATCGCCTACACCACCGAGAACGGCAACGAGCGCAAGATGGTCGTCGACCCGTGGGCGGTCGTCGTACGCCACGCCCGCTGGTACCTGCTCTGCTGGTCGCACACCGCCGAGGCCCGCCGGGTGCTCCGGGTCGACCGGATGGGTGCGGTCGACATCGAGGAGACCACCTTCGTACGTCCCGAGATCGACCCCGTCACCGAGGTCGAGGAACACCTCGGCGAGGGCTGGGCCTATCCGGTCGAGGTCGTCTTCGACGCGCCGTTCGCCCAGGTCGACCGCTATCTGCCGCGCGTCCTGGGCCGTCTCGAACCCCTCGACGACGACCGCTGCCGTCTCGTCGGGAGCACCAACAGCCCGGGCTGGTACGCCCAGGAGCTCGCCCGCCAGGCCGTCCCGTTCCGCGTGGTCGAGGGCGACGAGGTACGCCGCTGCGTCGCCGAGCTCGGACAACGACTCCTCGACGCCGCCCAGCACTGACGAGACGTCACCGGCGTCGGCCGAGACGGCACCCGGGTGCCACCTCGGCCGACGGGAGTGACGTCTCGGCCGACGTACCTGACGCCTCGGCGGTCAGGCGATCCGTGCCGGAAGATGCGAGTAGCCGCGGAGGATGCGGGTGGGGTGGCGCTCGCGGTCGTCGCGGAGCTTCAGGTCCGGGAAGCGCTCGAAGAGGAGCCGGAGACCGATCTCGCCCTCCATCCGGGCCAGCGCGGCACCGAGGCAGAAGTGGCGGCCGCTGGAGAAGGAGAGATGGTCGCGGGCGTTCTCGCGGGTGACGTCGAAGGTGTGCGGGTCGGTGAAGACGTCCGGGTCCCGGTTGGCCGCGGCGAGCACGGTGTTGATGATCGTGCCGCGCGGGATCGGCTGGCCGGCGATGGTGGAGTCGCGACGCGCGACCCGGCCGGTCAGCAGCACCGGCGGGTCGAGCCGCAGGATCTCGTCGGCGGCGTTCGACCACAGCTCGGGCTGCGCCTGGAGCGTCTGGAGCTGCGAGGGGTTGTCGTGGAGCAGCGCGATGCCGTTGCCGATCAGGTTCACGGTGGTCTCGAAGCCGGCCGCGAAGACCAGACCGGCGATGGCGCGCAGCTCCCGCTCGCTGAGCCGGTCGCCGTCGTCGCGGAGGGCGACGAGCTGGCTGAGCAGGTCGTCGCCGGGGTGGTCGGCGAGGTACTCCAGATGGCCGCGCAGCCAGGTGTCGAACTCCTCCAGCGAGGCTTCCATCTCCCGGAAGGTGCGCCAGCCCAGCCCGATGTCGAGGCTCAGCGCCGCGCCCTTGCCGAGCTCGAGCATGCGTTCGCGCAGCTCGACCGGGACGCCGAGCACCTCGGAGATCACCGTGATCGGCAGCAGCCCGCAGTAGCGGGTGACCAGGTCGACGTCGGCGCCGGACGCGGCTTCCTTCTCCAGGTCGTCGAGCAGCTCGCGGGCGATCTCCTCGGTGCGCGCGCGCAGCTTCTCGACCGCACGTACGGTGAAGACACGGGTGACCAGCTTGCGGTAGCGGGTGTGCTCCGGAGGCTCGGTCGCCAGCAGCGACGGCGGCTGCAGCGGCGCGAACACGTCGCTGGCCGACCAGGACGCCGCTCGGGCCAGCAGGCCGGTGCCCGACTCGTCGGGCGCGAAGAACCCGGTGACGAAGTCGTTGCTGGTCAGCACCTCCTTGATGACCTCGTGGTCGACCGCGAGGAGGCTGAAGCCGCCCTGGTAGAGCGGCCCGCGCCGACGGAACTCCTCGAACAGGTCGACCAGATCGAAGGTGTGCGAGCCCGGCCCGCTCAAGATCAGGTCCCCCTGCAGATCGCCCTTCCTGGCGGAACGGACGATGGCCGTACGCGGCAACCCGTGCCCCAGCGCCCAGCGCACGCCCTGCTTGGCGGTGTGCTCGACCGTCCCCAGCGCCCGGCCCAGCGTCCGGCCCGGGATCGTGCGGGAGCCGGCGGGCGGAGTGATCTTGAGCGGCATACCAAACCTCCGAGGCGCAGGAACACGTTCCTGTGCAGCGTACGCCGGACGGAAGTCCCACACATCCGACCGTGGTAGCAATTCAGTCCTGTATCGAACTGCCTCGGTCGCGCGGGTCAGCGCTGCACGAACTCGCGGTCGCCCTTGGGCCAGGAGTGCGTGTAGCCGCTGACCTTCGGCGCCCCCTCGACCCGCACGCTCCAGGCCGCATGCCCGGACGCGACCGGCTTGATGACGACGAGCTGGTTGGGCTCGGTGATGGTGACCGTACGCGTGAACCGCTCCGGCGCACCCCACGGATCCATCGCGATCGTGGCCGTCACCGGCAGCCTGCTGGCGTCGATCCGCAGCCCGATGGCCTCGGTCATCGCGATCGCCTTCACCGACAGCGTCCTGGTCGGCTCCTGTGCCGGCTTCTTGGTCGGCTTGGGCGTCGGTGTCGGCTTCGGGGTCGGCTCGACGCGTACCGAGGACGCCGACGGGCTCGGCGACGGCGGCTCGATGACCTCGTCGCTCGCCCCGGCACTCGGCGACTGCTGGCTCTGCGGCTCCTTCGAGGGTTCCGCGTCGGACGTCACGACGCGGACGAGCTCATAGATCAGGATCAGCAGGAGTACGACGAGGACGACCAGCACGATCCGACCCCGACGGGTCATCCGCGACCGCCGGTACGGGCCAGGTTCCATGTGGTGCAGCGGCACCAGCGGTCCCGCCGGCCGCTCGGCAACCGGCTCGGCAATCCGCTCGGCAACCGGCTCGGCGACGGGGACAGGCTCCGGTTCGGGCTCGGGCACCGGCGCAGGTGCCGGCGGCGGCATCGGCGGAGGCGGCGGAGCCGGCTCGGGTTCCGGCTCGGGTTCCGGCTCGGGTTCCGGCTCGGGCTCAGGCTCCGGCTCGGGTTCCGGCTCAGGCTCCGGCTCGCGCGACGGTTCTGGCTCAGGCGTCTCGACAACAGGCGCCGGAACAGCGAGGACCGGCGGCACGTACGGCTCCGGCTCCTCGGGCTCGTCCATCGGCTCGACGACGGCCTGGATGACCATCGGCGCAGCGGAGTCCGGGAGCCAGGCCGAGCCGGGTACGTCGTCGGGGGACCCGTAGCTCCCGAAGACCTCCAGGGTCTCGACGTCGGTGACCATGCCGTCGGGATGGACGACCATCCGGACCCGGGCCTCGTCGTCGGTGGCGACCACCTGGACGGGCTTGCGGCTCGGGCCGGCGAGCTGCTCGCGCACGGCGCGGATGCCGGCCTGGTGCGGGTCCTCCCCCCACGGCCGATCCACCACCAGGCCGTTGAGCGTCGTAACCCCGCGGGTGACGGAGAGGATGGCTGTCTGCTTCCGGGCCATCAGTGGCCTCCGGAAGGGTCAATGCACACGTGTGGGGTCCTCGCGGTGGGGAAGCGGGCAACGGGCTCGGAAAGTGTGTCGTTCAAGCCTCAACAGGGCAACTCACACGCGCAAGCCCTACCCACCAGTTACCGTCTTGTCAGCCTGCCTTGTCAGGCGAGCTCGCGGACCCTGTCCTCGAGGAAGTCGTCGAGCATGTCGACGGCGACCTCGTTCGCGGCCTGGATCTTCTCCTGGCTGACCCCGCAGATCCGCAGGCACGAGGAGGCGATCGCCCATGCCTCCGGGCACGAGATCCTCCGCACCGAGTCCTCGTTGAGCATCTCGGTGCGCATGTTGATGACGCCTTCGACCTGCTGGATGAGCATGTTGCCCAGCTGCTTCAGGCTGACGCCTTCCAGCACCTTCTCCGAGGCCACCTTGCTGGCGAGATCGGCATAGGCCGCGGCCAGCTCCTCGTGCTCCTTACGGAACTCGTCGTAGACCTCGCCCTTGGTCACATCCGGCAGCATGTAGAGCATGCCGACGTTGTGCGGCACATCGGCAAGCGTCCGTACGTCGACGAGAACCAGCAGATAAAGAGCCGTCTCGTAGTCGAGCGGCGGCACCTGGTTGAGGATCTTGTCGACCTTGTCCGTGGTCGGGCGGACCGACTTACGGAGCAGCTCGACGAGGATCTCGTCCTTGCCTGCGAAGTGGTAGTAGAGGGAGGCCTGACGGATGCCGACCTGGTCGGCGATCTCGCGGGTGGACGTCGCCGCGAAGCCCTGGGACACGAAGAGTCGCGCAGCAGCATCGAGGATCTGGTCACGTGGTGAGGCAGTACCCGAATCGGGCACATGCCTGGGGCGGCCGGGCCGAGAACGCCTAGTTGTCATGTACGCCATCTAAGCGGCCTCCCGAGTTTCGGGGAAGATTCGAAAGAGTCTTGTTCCCCTAAAGAATAGAGTCGAAAGTCCCACGGGAGGGTTGAATTCCCTGTCAACAAAGTGTATGGCGTGACGATCCATCAGACATGGCACAGCATCCTCCCGGGGCGATAATGCTGGCGGAATTCTGCCCAGTGTGACGGCGATTCCTCCGCCTGAACAGGGTCGTGTGCCATCAGGAGGAATGACCCCGGTCCCGTAACCGATATCCGCGATAAACGTTAAAGGCCCTGCTCAGACCGGTAACGTCGCCACCCTCCGTACGCGGAGATATCAGCGGCCTTCTCGACCGCGATCGGCTCGACGAGAAATCCCGATACCGACGAGCCGTCCTCCAGCATCACCTTTCCGATGACCATCGGAGCAGGTACGCCACCGACGAATGTCCCGAAGCCCGCGGCCGGCACGCGCCAGAGCTCGCCCTCGATCCGCACCCCGGCCCCGGGACCGCTCGTCCCGTGATCGCCCACCCGGACCAGGCCGGGCTTCGCCGGCACCGTGTCCAGCGCGAACAGCCGGTAGTCGGCCGAGGTCGACACCGGGCGCAACAGAGTCGCGCCGGCCTCGACCAGCTGGTGGTTGAGCGGCATCCCCGACAGGTGAGCACCCACGACGAACAGATCGACGGCCGGACTGAGCAGCGTGTGTCCGAGCGCAGCCAGGGTGCGGTCGCTCCCGGCCGCGCCGGTCAGCATGACCCCGAAGGGCAGTCCGTCGACCTGGCCGGCCGGGACCGCGAGCGAGGCCATGTCGAGCAGGTTCGCGAAGTTCGTGTAGCGGCCCAGGCGGGCGTTGGCACCGACCGGGTCGGCGGCCACCTCGGCCAGCGTGGGATGCCAGGTCGTCGTCGGCGTGAGCAACGCGGAGCAGCCGGTGAGCGCTTCCCTGCCTGCCGCTCCGAGCCGCGCCAGCAGGGCGACGTCCCGCGCCCAGTCGGCCGCGGTCGCCGATGCCCCGCCGAGCACGATCTCGGCGACCGTCGGGTCCAGGTCGGTCCCGACGAGGTCGCGGTTGGCCTCGAGGTGCGAGCCGACCGCGGCGTACCTCTCGGCGACGAAGGCGCCCTCGTAGAGCAGCCTGGCGGCGTCGAGCAGCGGCGAGATGTCGGTCTGGACGATCTCGACGCCTGCGGACGCGAGCCGTTCGACGACGGCGGCGAAGGCGGCGGCCCAGCCCGGGGCGAGCCCGTCGAGATGCTCGCCGGTCGGCACCGCCACCCGCGGAACCGGCGGCAGCGGGGCATCCGCCGGCAGCGTACGCGACAACGGATCCGACGGATCGGGACCGGCCATCAGCTCCGCGGCCGCCCGCGCCGACCCGAGGTCCCGGGCGAAGACGGTGACGCAGTCGAGCGTGTAGCAGGCGGGCACGACGCCGGTGACCGGCACCAGCCCGCGCGACGGCTTCACCCCGACGATGCCGTTGAGCGCTGCCGGCACACGTCCGGAGCCCGCTGTGTCGGTCCCCAGCGCGAGGTCGACGAGACCGAGGGCGACCGCGACCGCCGAGCCCGACGAGGAGCCGCCCGAGATCCGGTCCGGGTCCCAGGCGTTGCGGACCGCTCCGTACGGACTGCGGGTGCCGACCAGCCCGGTCGCGAACTGGTCGAGGTTGGTCTTCCCCACGACCAGCGCTCCGGCCGCACGCAGCCGGGCGACGGCAGTGGCGTCGGCGGTGGGCTTGTAGGCGAACGAGGGCGCTCCGGCGGTCGTCGGCAGGCCGCGGACGTCGATGTTGTCCTTGACCGCCAGCAGGCGTCCCGCCAGCGGCAGCACGTCACCACCGGCCACCTTCGCGTCGATCGCAGCGGCCTCCGCGAGCAGGTCGGCACGCGTCCGCAGCGAGATCCAGATCTCCGGCCGGTCCGACGCCTCGATCCGGTCGAGAGCCGCGGTGGCGCGGGAGACCGCACCGCCGGGGATCGCAGGGATCAAGACGCGGCCCCGTCGACGGGCCGTACCGCGGCGATGACCTGGCCCGGGACGATCTGCTCGCCCGGCTTCACGTAGATCTCGACCAGCTCGCCGGCGACAGGGAGGGGGACGGTCGCCTCCATCTTCATCGCCTCGACGACCATCAGCGGCGCATCCTGGGCCAGCCGCGACCCTCGGCTCGCGACGACCTTCCAGACCGTCGAGGTGAACGGCGCGGTCACCTGCACGCAGCCATCCGGCACCTCGACCTCCGAGGGTTCGCCGCGCGCGTCGATGCGATCGCAGATGTCGAACTCGCCGGCCACCCGCCACCGCTCACGCTCCTCCTCGAAGGCGGTGGACTGCTGGTCGCGGAAGGCCGCGATCGAGTCCGCGTTGGCGCTCAGGAAGCGGTCGTACTCCTTGATCGAGAACGTGCCCTCCTCGGTCTCGAACTCACCGCGACCGGCGTCGACCTCCGCCCGCAGCTCGAGGAGCTCGTCGGCGGAGACCGGGTACCACTCGATCCGGTCGAAGAACCGCAGCGCCCACGGGTCTTCGTGGAAGAGCCCACCGGCCGACGTCGACCTCCGGAACCGGTTGAAGACCTGCGTCGTCCGGCCGACCAGCTGATAGCCGCCCGGCCCCTCCATGCCGTAGATGCACATGTACGCACCGCCGATCCCGACGGAGTTCTCCGCCGTCCAGGTGCGCGCCGGGTTGTACTTCGTCGTCACCAGCCGGTGCCGCGGGTCCAGCGGCGTCGCGACCGGCGCCCCCAGATAGACGTCCCCCAGCCCGAGAACCAGGTACGTCGCGTCGAACACGGTCCGATGGACCTCCTCGACCGAGGCGAGCCCGTTGATCCGGCGGATGAACTCGATGTTCCACGGCGCCCACGGCGCGTCGTTGCGTACGCCTGCGGTGTAGCGCTCGATCGCCTCCCGGGTCGCCGGGTCGTCCCAGGAGAGCGGCAGCCGGACCCGCCGCGAGGGCACGGTCAGCTCCGAGGTGGCCGGCAGGTCCTCCTCGAGCTCACGCAGCAGCCCGGCGACCTGGCCGGCCCGCAGCACCGAGGAGTCGGTGTGCACCTGGAGCGACCGGATCCCGGGCGTGACGTCGATGATGCCCGCGGGCGCGTGCTCTGCCAGGGCCGACTGCAGCGCGTGCACCCGCATCCGGAGACCCAGGTCGAGCGTCATCGGCCCGTACTCCACGAGCACGGAGTTGTCGCCGCTGCGCCGGTAGGTGACCTCGGGTCGCGCCGGTGTCTCCGGCAGTCGGCCGAGGACCCCGTCGTCTCCGTCGCCACCCGTCGACTCCACCGTGAAGGAGGAACGATGGTTGACCAGGCCGGCCGCCTTGCCCTCCCGCACCGGCACGAACCGCACCGTGTCGCCCGGGCGCAGCTGTCCGATCTTCCACAGCTCACCGCTGGCGACCACCGCGGGACAGACGAAGCCGCCCAGCGACGGCCCGTCGGGGCCGAGGATGATCGGGGTGTCGCCGGTGAAGTCGAGCGACCCCACCGTGTACGGGGTGTCGTGGATGTTCGAGGGGTGCAAACCGGCCTCGCCACCGTCGGCCCGGGCCCAGGTCGGCTTCGGCCCGATCAGACGTACGCCGGTGCGAGCCGAGTTGTGGTGCACCCGGTAGCTCGCCGAGTAGAGCTGGTCCAGGTCCGCGCGGGTGAAGAACTCCGGGGCACCGTGCGGGCCCTCGGTGACGCCGATCTCCCAGCTGTTGGTCAGGGCCGGCCGTCGCGAGAGCGGCGTCGCCGCCGGCTGCGCCTGCGGGTCGGTCGCGGTCCCGGGCCGGAGCACGTCCCCGCGCTGCAGCGTACGTCCGGCGTGCCCGCCGAACCCGCCGAGCGTGAACGTCGAGGCGCTGCCCAGATACTCGGGTACGTCCAGGCCGCCTCGGACCGCGATGTAGGTCCGCAGCCCCGGGCCGTCGGTGCGGCCGAGCGTCAACGTCGCCCCCGCGGGGAGCTCGATCGGCTCCCACTGCGGGGCAGGGACGCCGTCGACGCTGACCGGCATGGGGGCCCCGGTCACACAGACGACGGCGGGATCGGAGAAGACCAGCGTCGGCCCCACGGCCGTCGTCCGGCCCGTCGCCAGCGGCACCGTGACCTCCAGGCCCGGAGCACCCCGGTGGTTGCCGACGGCCAGGTTGGCCTCGGCGAAGGAGACCGGGTCGAACGGACCCGAGGGCGGGACGCCGACCTGCCAGTAGCCCACCCGGCCGGGAAGGTCCTGGACGGTCGTGAGCACACCCGGGTCGAGCACGTCGATGCGCGGATCGGGGTCGCCACCGCTGCCGGCCCGGGCACGTTCGGCCAGGGTCGAGGTCGAGTGCGTGGCCGATCGGAGCTCCGGATAGGTCGTCATCGCGCGCAGCGCCGAGACGTTGGTGACGATCCCGTCGATCCGGGTCTGCGCGAGCGCCTCACCCAGCGTGTCCAGCGCCTCGTCGCGGGTCGCGCCGGTGGCGATCACCTTGGCGAGCAGCGGGTCGTAGTGGGGCGAGACCTCGAGCCCGGTCTCGATCCAGGAGTCCACCCGGACGGTGTCGCTCGCGGTCGGGAGCACGGCGCGCGTGACCAGGCCGGACGACGGCATCGAGTCCTTGGCCGGGTCCTCGGCGTACACCCGTGCTTCCACGGCGTACGCCTGGGGTGCGGGGCACTTGCGGAAGAGCTCGTCGGGCAGGGCGGTGACGCCGTCGCGGGCCAGCCGCAGCATGAGCGCGACGATGTCGATGCCCATCACCTGCTCGGTGACGGCGTGCTCGACCTGGAGGCGGGTGTTCATCTCCAGGAAGGAGATCTGCTCGCGGCCCGGGTCGTAGACGAACTCCACGGTGCCGGCCGAGCGGTAGGAGACGGACTTGGCGAGCTGACGCGCGGAGTCGTGCAGGACGGTGCGGACGTGCTCGGGGAGGGCGGGCGCGGGCGCCTCCTCGATCACCTTCTGGTTGCGGCGCTGCAGGGAGCAGTCGCGGTCGCCGAGCACGGCGACCTGGCCCTCGCCGTCGCCGAAGATCTGCACCTCGACGTGGCGGGCGGGCCGCACCAGACGCTCCAGGAACACCCCGGCGGTCCCGAAGCTGGTCTGGGCGAGCCGGGCGACGCGCTCGAAGGCGACCCTCACGTCGGACTCCGAGCTGCACGCGGTCATCCCGATGCCACCGCCACCGCCGGTCGCCTTCACCATCACCGGAAGCCCGATCCGGGCGGCCTCCTCGGCCGCCTCGTCCGGACCGGAGAGCAGGCCGGTGCCGGCCAGCATCGGCACCCCGGCGTTCTCGGCGAGCCGACGGGCCGAGTGCTTCTCGCCGAAGGCGCTGATCTGCTCGGGCGTCGGGCCGACGAACCGCAGTCCCGCCGCCTCCACCTCCCGAGCGAAGGCGGCGCTCTCGGAGAGGAAGCCGTAGCCGGGATGGAGCAGCCCCGCGCCCGTGCGCAGGGCCGCCTCGATGATGAGGTCGCCGCGCAGATAGGAGTCCCGCGCGGGCGCGGAGCCCAGACAGACGGCCTCGTCGGCCTCGCGCACGTGCGGTGCCGCCCGGTCGGCCTCGGAGAAGACCGCGACCGTACGCATCCCGAGCTCGCGCGCGGAGCGCATTACCCGGCGGGCTATCTCCCCTCGGTTGGCGACCAGGACGGTGTCGTAGGACGGTCCGTTCTCAGGGCCAGACGTCATGCGTCGGCCTCGTAGTCCACGTCCGGCTCGGACACGATCATCCGCAGGGGCGTCGGGTTGAAGTCGTTGCAGGGGTTGTTCATCTGCGGGCAGTTGGAGATGAGCACGAGCGTGTCGATCTCGGCACGCAGCGCGACCCGCTTGCCGGGCGCCGACATGCCGTCGACGATGCCGAGGGCACCGTCCTCCTCGACGGGCACGTTCATGAACCAGTTGATGTTGGAGACGATGTCGCGCATGCCGAGACCGTGCTTGGCACCCTCGGTGAGGAAGTTCTCCCGGCAGCCGTGGTGATACATCACGTGGTGGCCGTAGCGCAGCGTGTTGGACTCCCGCGAGCAGGCGCCCCCGATCGTGTCCTGGCGGTCGATCTCGTTGCCGACGACGGTCATCAGGGCACGACCGAGGTTGCTGCGCAGCACGGTCCCGGTGCGGATGTAGGCGTTGTCCTGCCACGCGAGCGTGTCCGGCGCGCTGTAGCGCTCGTCGGTGTGGTGGGCGTTGTAGAGCAGGCAGTCACCCGACTGGTTGCCCCCGACGTCGACGATCGTCAACACCTGCCCGGCACGTACGACACCCGACCACGAGGCCCGCGGAGCCACCTGCTCGTCCAGCACGACGGCACCCGGCACCAGCGGGTCACCCCACTCCAGTGGGCTGCCGTCTGCGTACGACGCCCCCACCGGGACGCTGGAGACCAGCTGTCCGTCGGGCGTCAGGTAGGTGGTCACAGGGACAGGAATGGTCGTCACAGGCCTCATCACCGGGTTGTCGATCGTCGTGGTCACAGGCCCCGAGCCTCCGCATAGTCGAGTGTGTTCAGGTATGCCCGCCGCACCTCGGGAGAGGCGTCGAAACGCTCGTCCGCCGGGGTGGTCGGGGTGGTCTCCGGCGTACGCCAGGCGTGCACGCGCAGCGGCCCGACGATGTACTCCGGACGTGGGTCCCGTGGATGCGGGACGTTGGCGATCAGCACGATCAGGGGCAGCTCGGCCACGAGCTCGACCGAGGTCCCGGCGCCCGACGAACCGAACCAGTCGAAGCTCCCGTCCTCCGCCACCCGGACCCCCTGGAAGAACGACACCGACGGAGGTACGTCGGCCGGCCCGAGCCCGTGCTTGGCGGCCGCCTTCACGAAGAGGTCACGGCCGGCGGGCGCCGGCCCCTCGGGCAGCGCGGTGCCGTAGCGCAGCGCGTTCCAGGCTGCGGTGCTCGTCCCGCAGAACGCGTCGTGCCGGCCGGAGGTGTCGGTGAGGATCGTGGCGAGCACCCGGCCGTCACCGGAGAGCAGCGGGTGACCGGCGCCGAGGTAGGCCTGCCAGGGGATCTTCTGGGTGTCGGCGACGTTGAGGCGCTCGGTCGGCTCGAGGGCGTTGTAGACCAGCGTGTGGGCGCAGGCCTCGCCGGTCGGGTCCTCGAGCCGGAATCGCGTGCCCCGCGCGAGGACCTTGTGGGTGTAGCTGCCGGGCGCGACCGTCTCGGCCCAGGTCAGGCTCTCCGGGTCGACGTCGTCCGGACAGAACGGACTCGTCGACGCCGGTAGGTACGGCATCCAGTCGCTGACCTGCCCCCCTTGCGCGCGAGCATCCGCCCGTGCGTTCAGCACCGTGTCCGTGCTGTGGTCTGCAACTGGCGCCACCCGGGTCCTCCTTGAAGCATGATTAACCTGTCGACTGACAGGTAAGCATGTCGGTCAAGGGCGTCGGGGGCAAACCAAGACTGTTGGAAACCTGAGTCCGAAATGTGGGGTCGGAGTCGGAGGAAATCTTCCCTGTCGGTCGATCGATTCTTACCGTTTTCGGCGGGAACTGGCTAGGGGTGAAGGACCATTTGCTGCCGAATTCACGCTCGCAGTGCCGCCTGATGGAGCGATGTCTTCGAGAAGGTGACGAGCCACACGGACGGATAATCTGTCAAAGGACAGGTAACAGGTCTGGTGTGATATCGGACACCGTTCCGATGGCGATCCGGAACCGTGCCGAGGAGCGGACCGAAAGCCGGGAGGATCCCCGATTCGGCTGACACCGACCCCCAGGAGTGGCACCCTGACCCGAGCTCATCACCCTCCCACGCACCGGCAGCCGGTCAACAGCGCACGGCCCGAAGATCAGCCAGAGATCACCGAGAGGATCTCTTCGATCCCCACGGCACCACATTGCCGGAGACGAACGTCCGCGATTCGGACCCTTTGCGCGGCATCGGGACCCCGATCATCCCGACGAGGTCACCCAGGTCGTTGATCGTCGGCCCGCTCCAGTCCGGATCGAGGTCGACGTCGGGCTCCTCGAGCGCGCCACCTCGGAACCGGACGGCCCGCATGCCGACCGCCTCGGCACCGCTCAGCTCGCGGTCGGCGCCGTCACCGACGTAGACGCACTCGCTGGTCGGCACCTGCAGCGCGGCCGCGGCGACGAGGTAGGCGCCCGAGTCGGGTTTGCGTACACCTGTCTGGCAGGAGAACGAGACGGCGTCCAGGTGGTCGGCAAGGGGACTCTGGGGCCAGATCGCGACGGTCTCGGCCGAGCAGTCGGCGACGAGGCCGAGCTTGAAGCCGCGTGTGCGCAACGACGTCAGCGCCGGCAGCGCCCAGGTCGCGGCGTGGAGCGAGAGCGAGTAGTTGTACAGCCGCGCGATCGCGCTCTCCACCTGGGACTCGGTGGGTGACCCGCCGACCCGCCTGGCCAGATAGCGCACGGTGTGGTGGACATCGGCCATCAAGCCGCGGACGCGTTCGTCGAACGTCTCCGAGACCGCGGCCGCGAAAGCGTCCGGGTCGACGCCGAGATCGGCTCCCATCGCCCGGGACACCGCGGCGTGCTCGGCCGGGTGGCCGCTCGGGACAAGGGTGTCCTGCAGGTCGAAGAGGAGCGCGCGCACCCCGGCCTCCTCCATGACCTCAGCCTAACCAGGATCGGATCCTCACCGGGGGAATTCGCCGAACCGGCCTCGGCGGCCCGAATCGGGCGGCGCCGGGGCCGTGGCCTAGACTGAGGACCACGAAGGGGAGTAGTCCTCAACAGTCGCGTCGACACACTGGCCCCCGGGCCCGGCGCGATCGGCCACGCGAGTGGCGGACGAGACCTTCGACCAAGCACCCGTATGTCTACGTGACGGTGCTGGTCGAAGGATGTCCACCCCGTCTGCGGATGCCTCCGGCCGGTGCCGGAGAGGAACCCTGTGTACGCCTTCCTGCTTTCGACCGCGGTCATCTTCGTCGCCGAGCTCGGCGACAAGAGCCAGCTGATGGCGATGACCTTCGCCACCCGCTATCGGGCCCGGGACGTGATCCTCGGGATCACGGCCGCCACCGCGATCGTCCATCTCGCCTCGGTCGGGATCGGCGCGCTCATCGGAGACGCCTTCGCCGAGCACCAGCACTACATCACCATCGTCGCCGGGATCGCCTTCCTGTTCTTCGCCGGCTGGACCCTGCGAGGCGACGAGCTCACCGAGGACGAGGCCAAGAAGGCCCGCAACAGCCGGGGAATGGCGATCTTCGCCGTCGGGATCGCGTTCTTCCTGGCCGAGCTCGGCGACAAGACGATGCTCGCGACGATCACCCTGGCCACCCAGGAGGGCTGGCTCGGCACCTGGATCGGCTCCACCGTCGGGATGGTCGCGGCCGACGCCCTCGCGATCGGGGTCGGTGCCCTGCTCGGCCGCAATCTCCCCGAGAAGGTGATCAAGTACGGCGCCGCCGCCCTGTTCGCCGTCTTCGGGATCATCCTCGTCATCGACGGGGCCCTGCAGATGTGATCCGTCAGCTCTGATCGCTCAGCCGGGTGGCCGTCAGCGGTGATCGAGGGCCTCGACCCGGCGGTTCAGATAGCGCTGCTCGGGCACGCTCTGGGTCAGCCGGGCCGCGAGCACGTAGTGCTCCCGGGCCGCGGCGAGGTCGCCGGACTGCTCGAGCAGGTGGGCCAGCACGGCATGGGCCCGGTGGTGCCGCTGCATCGCCGGGTGCTCCAGCAGCTCGCGTACGATCTCGATCCCGTGCTCGGGGCCGAGGCTCATCGCCACGGCGACGGCCCGGTTGAGCGTGACCGCGGGCGAGGGCGCGACCTGGGCGAGCATCCCGTAGAGCAGGTTGATCTGGAGCCAGTCGGTGGCTTCGTACGACTCGGCCCCGGCATGGACCGCGGCGATCGCCGCCTGCAGCTGGTAGCGGCCCACCGGCCCCTCGGGGAGGACCTCCTCCAGCAGCGCGACACCCTCTCGGATCAGCTCGCGGTCCCACTGCGAACGGTCCTGGTCCTTGAGCGGGATGAGGTCACCGAGGTGGTCGACGCGCCCGCACGAGCGCGCCTGGGTCAGCAGCATGAGCGCCAGCAGGCCGGTGGCCTCGTCGTGCTCGGGCAGGATGCCGCGCACCATCCGGGTCAGCCGGATCGCCTCGTCGGTGAGCTCGATGCCCTGCAGGTCCGGGCCGCTGGTGCGGGTGTGGCCCTCGTTGAAGATCAGGTGGCAGACGTCGAGCACGCACGCGATCCGCTCGGGCAGCTCGTCGGGGGCGGGCGAGCAGAACTCCTCGTCCTTCAACGTCGCCCTCGCCCGGCTGAGGCGCTGCGCCATGGTCGCCTCCGGAACCAGGTACGCAGCCGCGATCTCCGCCGTCGTCAGGCCGCCCACGCACCGCAAGGTGATCGCCACCTGGGAAGGGCGGCGCAGCGCGGGATGGGCGCACATCATCATCAGCCGCAGCGAGTCGTCGTAGGCCGAGCCGATCTCCACGGCGGCCGGGTCGGGGTCGTCGAGCCGCCGGGCCATCCCGTCGGCGACCTCGCGTCGGGTCCGGGCGGCATCCGACCGCATCTGGTCGATCAGCCGCCGGTGGGCGACCCGGATCAACCACGCCCGCGGGTCTGCCGGCAGGCCGTCGCGAGTCCACTGCTGACTGGCCGCGATCAGGGCCTCCTGGGCGGCGTCCTCGCAGTCGGGCAGGTCCGGATGGACCCGCAGCAGGGCGCCGAGGACGTGGGCGGACTCCTGCCGCCACACATCCTCGACTCCCGTCACCGTCATGTCAGTAGGTTGCCACCGGCCGCAGCTCGACCGTCTCACCGGGGCCGCTGAAGCTGCGTACGACCTCTTCGGCCCGCTCCTGGGACTCGACGTCGATCAGGAAGAAACCGGCCAGGTGCTCCTTCGCCTCGGAGTAGGGACCGTCGGTGACGATCGGCTCGCCGGCGTCCCAGCGGTAGAGCTTGGCCGAGGCCGGGTCCGCGAGCGGCTGCCCGCCGAGGAGCTCTCCGTTGGCCGAGAGCTCCTCCAAGATCCCCTCGAAGGCCGCGTTGAGCTTCTCCCTCGCCTCCTGCGGCAGCGACTGGATCTCGGGGGTGAAGTCACCCGTGGGGTGACCCCACGGCTGCGGGTTGGAGTGGATGAGGATGACGTACTTCATGACTTCCCTTTCAACGGCGCCTGCTGGGCGCCTTCCGTAGGCGTGCTTACGGGGGTACGTCGTAGCCGGCCGGCGTGGTTCTACATCGTCCCAGAAACATCCGTGCCGCGGAGTGAGTCGCCTCGACGGAACTCCCTGCAGCGGGCGCCGCCGATGTGGAAGGGTTGCCCGATGTGAATCCGGGAGCGTTCGAAGCCGTCGACGAACGCCTGGTCTCCACCCTCGACGACCTGCTCGACCAGCAGTCGCTGGCACCCGGCATCGTCGTCAACGCACTCTTCAACCGGTTGGTGACCGCGGTCCTGAGCGTGCCCGAGTCCGCCGCCGAGACCGTGCTGGCGGCCCTGCCGCCGTCGCGTCCCCCGGCCGTCTTCCGCGCCGTCGCGTCGGCCGGTGAGCACGCCCTCGAGCGGGTCTGGGCCGATCGGATCGCGAGCTCGCCCGACCCCGCGGAGACGTTCGCCCGCTTCCCCTACCGCGAGAACTACCGGCTCCTCGTCGAGATGGAGCTGCAGGCCGTACGCCGCCAGGGCACCACGCCACGACAGGTGCTGCTCCTCGGCTCGGGGCCGCTTCCGCTGACCGCGCTCTGCCTGGCCGAGCACGGCATCGCGGTGCACTGCGTCGACCACGACGCCGAGGCGATCAGGCTCTCCTCCGCCGCGTTCGGACGTCTGGGAGCCGTCGGCGTGACCTTCGAGCACGCCGAGGCCGCGGCCGCGAACCCGCCGCGACCCGTCGACGTCGTGCTCCTCGCCGGCCTGGTCGGCGCCGACGACGCCGCGAAGGCCGCGGTGCTCGACAAGGCGGTCACCCACCTCGGTCCGAACGGTCTCGTCCTGGCCCGGAGCGCCCGGGGGCTGCGTACGCTGCTCTATCCGCGGGTCGGCCCCGAGGCGTTGGCCGGCCTGACCGTGGTCGACGAGGCCGACCCCGAGGTCGACGCTCCCGGGACCGACGTGATCAACAGCGCCATCCTCGCCCGGCCTACAGAGCCGGGTCGAGCACCTCGGCCTTGATCTGGGCGGCCCGCTCGATCCGCTCCGCGCCGGTCTCACCGAGGTTCCACGTCGGCATGATGAACTCGTCGAACCCGGCCTCGACGTAGCGCCCGATCAGGTCCTGGAGCTCGCCGGCCGAACCGGTCTGCGTCCTCGCGAAGCCCGGGTTCGCGCCGTCGAGGTCGAGCATGAGGTTGGTGGTCGTCCTGATCGTGGACGGGTCGCGGCCGACCTGCTCGCACGCCTCCAGGAGCTTGGCCCGCACCGCACCGGCACTCTCGGGCGTGCCCCAGGTGTTCCACTCGTCGGCGTGCCGGGCGACGACCCGCAGCATGCGCGGTCCCTTGGCACCGACGAGGATCGGGAGCGGCGAGGCCACCGGCTTCGGCTCGCACGGGGCGTCGGTGAGCTGGAAGTGCGTGCCCTCGAACGTCGTGCGCGGCTTGTCGAGCAGCGACCGGGTGACCTCGATCGCCTCCTCGAACCTGTCGACGAGCACCTTCGCCCCCGGCAGGTCGAAGCCGTACGCCTTGTGCTCGTTGATCTGCCAGCCGGCACCCATGCCGAGCACGAAGCGGCCGCCCGCGATGTGGTCGATGGTCGCGGACCGGTTGGCGAGCAGCGCCGGGTGATGGATGGTCGTCGGCGAGACGAGGGGCCCGATGCGTACGTTCTGGGTGGTCGCGGCCAGCGCCGGCAGGATCCCCCAGACCTCGTGCATCGGCCCGTCGTCGACCTCCTCGGAGCCGGTGTTGGGCATGTAGTGGTCCGCGACCCAGACGCCGTACCAACCGGCCTGGTCGGCGGCCTGCGCCTCGGCGAGGATGTCGGCGGTGGGGAAGACGAGGTTGGGCCACAGCGAGATCTTCACGTTCCCAACCTACCGAGACCCCAGAAATATTCTTGGCAGCGTTGTCGATCCCGCGTAGACCTCGTTCGACCAAGGGGTGAACGGGCCGGCAGACGGCCCCACAGACACAGGAGATACCGAGATGCCGAAGTACATGCTGATCTGGCGCACCGTCGACGAGGAGAAGCAGAACGCCGCGATGGCCGCCATCCCCTTCGAGCAGATGCTCGAGAAGATGGGTCAGCTCAACGACGAGCTCATCAAGGCGGGTGTGCTGCTCGCCATGGAGGGCCTGGACCCCGAGGAGCACACGGTCGTCACCTACGCCGATGCCGAGGAGGCGCCGGTCGTCACCGACGGTCCCTACGGCGAGACCAAGGAGCTCTTCGGAGGCTTCTACCTGATCTCGGTCGCCTCGAAGGAGGAGGCGATCGAGTGGGCGAAGCGGCTCAGCTACTTCCCCGGCTCGGCCGTCGAGGTCCGCCGGGTGCCGACGATCGACGAGTTTCCGCAGGACAACCCGTGGATCCAGAAGGAGCTCGACTGGCGGACCAAGAACGGGCAGCTCTGAGGTCCGACGTCACCGAGGAGACACCGATGAGTGACGCGACGCGCGCCGTCGAGGCGATCTGGCGCATCGAGTCCGCCCGCATCGTCGGCGCGCTCGCGCGCTACACCGGCGACTTCGCCCTTGCCGAGGACGCCGCCCAGGAGGCTCTCGCCGAGGCCCTGGTGTCCTGGCCGGAGCACGGGCAGCCGGCCAACCCGGTCGGCTGGCTGATGACCACCGCGAAGCGGCGGGCCATCGACACGATCCGCCGTGCCGGGGTCCAGCGCGAGAAGTACGAGGCCATCGCCCACGACCAGGACGAGGCGTACGCCGACGACCTGGACGTGGAGCGGATCGACGACGACGTCCTGGCGCTGATGTTCGTCTCCTGCCACCCGGTGCTGTCCAAGGAGGCCCGGGTGGCCCTGACGCTCAGGGTCGTCGGCGGACTCAGCAGCGAGGAGATCGCTCGGGCGTTCCTGGTGCCGGTGCCGACGATCCAGGCCCGGATCACCCGCGCCAAGAAGACGATCGCGGCCGCGAAGATTCCCTTCGAGGTGCCCTCGCCCGACCAGCGTCGGGAGCGGCTCGCCGGCGTGCTCAACGTCCTCTATCTGATCTTCACCGAGGGCTCGACCGCCACGTCCGGCGAGGACCTGATCCGCACCGACCTCGCGCGCGAGGCACGGAGACTGACGCGCGTGCTGATCGGCGTGCTGCCCGACGAGCCCGAGGCGTACGGGCTGCTCGCGCTCATGGAGCTGACCGCCTCCCGCTTCCCGGCACGCACCGACGCTGCCGGCGACCCGGTCCTCCTCGAGGACCAGGACCGCACCAGGTGGGACCAGGGAGCCGTACGCCGCGGCCTGGCCGCCCTCGACCAGGCGACCCCACGTGGTCTCGGCCCCTATGGGCTCCAGGCCGCGATCGCCGCGACCCACGCGGTCGCCGACTCGGTCGAGAACACCGACTGGGAGCGGATCATCGTCCTCTACGAGGCCCTGGGCCGCATCGCGCCCAACCCGATCGTCGACCTCAACCGTTCCGTGGCGGTGGCGATGGCTCATGGGCCGCTGCGAGCGCTGGAGATCGTCGATCGGATCGCCGAGGACAAACGACTCGACCACACCCACCTGCTGCCGACCGTACGCGGCGAGCTGCTGCGCCGTCTGGGCCGGACCGTCGAGGCGCGCGCGGAGCTGGAGCGGGCGGCGGAGATGTGCACGAACGAGCGAGAGCGTGCCGTCCTTCGGCAAAAGCTCGCGGACCTTACCTAAAAGCGGGTATACCTGTGCCCCATGTCACAAGCCGCGAGGACAGAGACGACTGAAACCCCACGCTGGCGGATCCTGGGTCCCGGCCTCGTCGTGGCCGCGACCGGTGTCGGCGCCGCCGACCTGGTCGCCACCCTGATCGCGGGCAGCAAGTACGGCTACGCCCTGCTGTGGGCGGTGGTCGTCGGCTGCGTGCTGAAGGTCGTGCTCGTCGAGGGCGCCGGGCGCTACAGCCTGGCCACCGGCGAGACGATCTTCCAGGGCTGGCGGCGTCTGGGCATCTGGACGACGCTCTACTTCGGCCCCTACATCGTCATCTGGGGCTTCATCTACGGCGCCGCCGCGATGGCCGGCACCGGCCTGGCTCTGGCAGCGCTCTTCTCGTTCGCCTCGGTGAAGGTCTGGGGCATCGCCTCCGGGCTGATCGGTCTCGCCATCGTGTGGACCGGCCGTTACGGCCTCTTCGAGAAGTTCCTCGCCGTTCTGGTCGGGATCATGTTCGTCACGATGGTCGGCGCCGCCCTGGTGACGCTGCCCAACCTCCCCGAGATCC
Organism: Nocardioides luteus; assembly: GCF_000960475.2. GTDB lineage: Bacteria > Actinomycetota > Actinomycetes > Propionibacteriales > Nocardioidaceae > Nocardioides > Nocardioides luteus_A. The sequence goes on from NZ_JZDQ02000009.1 coordinate 167,448, forward strand.
TGCTCGGCCTGGTCCCGACCATCCCCGAGGGCTCGCTGGTCAACCTCCTCTCGGTAGCCGGCGGTGTCGGTGGCACGATCACCCTGGCCGCCTACGGCTACTGGCTGCGTGAGAAGGGCTGGAGCACCCCGAGCTTCATGCGTGTCATGCGCCTCGACAACACCACCGCGTACGTCGTGACCGGCATCTTCGTGATCGCCACCCTCATCGTGGGCGCCGAGCTGCTCTACTCGGCCAGTATCGCGATCGGCACCGGCGACCAGGGCATGCTCGACCTGTCGAAGGTGCTCGCCGATCGCTACGGCAACTGGTTCGGCAAGCTCTTCCTGATCGGTTTCTGGGCCGCGGCGATGTCCTCGCTCGTCGGTGTCTGGAACGGTGTGAGCCTGATGTTCGCCGACTTCATGGGGACCATCCGTGGCCGCGCTGACCAGCCCGAGGCGCAGAGCGGCGGCATCTGGTACCGCTCCTACATCCTCTGGCTCACCTTCCCCCCGATGATCTGGCTGCTGCTCGCCGACGAGCCCGCCTGGCTGATCCTCATCTACGGAGTGCTGGGCGCCTTCTTCATGCCGTTCCTGGCCGTCACCCTGCTCTGGCTGCTCAACACGGGCCACACGCCCGCGGAGTGGCGCAACAAGTGGGTCTCCAACATCGGCCTCATCATCTGCGCCCTGCTCTTCGCCTGGCTCGCCTTCGACCAGGTACGCACCTCCGTCTCGGACCTCCTCGGCTGAAGCCGAGTCGGCTCGTTCTGACCGAACTCCCCGTCGAGTCGGCTCGTCATGACGAGCCGGCTCGACGCCGTTTCTCGTCAGTCTGAGCCAGCCTCGGCAGCTGGTTCGCGCGACGAGCTTCCCCCTGAGCGGCCAAATGACAGCTGCCCGGCGCCTCGAGGGCACCGGGCAGCTGGAGAAGCTATGGATCAGCGGCTGGTGACCAGCTTGATGGCCACACCGAGACCCGCGGCAATCAGGGCGGCGATGAGCAGCTTCTTGACCATGGGAACTCCTAGTTCGAGATGTTGATACGGACTGCAACTATGACATTGGACCCCGTGACTCTCGCCACGTCAACCGGGCGTGGCGCGAAGAGACCGTCAGGATCATTCTTCCAAAAGGCCACAAATAGCAGCAGGGCCACCTCCGAAGAGGTGGCCCTGCGCAAAGTTAT